>DATKCI010000343.1:0-31075 GCA_035513255.1 Piscinibacter sp.
AGTATTGGGTCAGGCGGTTCGATGTGTCTCGGCGATCACAGGCCGCCCGCCGGACCGCCTAGCCACGTGCACGGCCAAATCGTATTGAGGCCCTTTGCTTTGGTGACTTTCATTTGGGCCAGCAAATGAAAGTTACCCGGCCGCCGGGCCGGGACCCGGCTGGCAACGCGAACAAATCAACCTGCTCGGAAGCACTCCCGCAGGAGGCACTCCACCAGTGGACCCCGGCTTTCGCCGGGGTGACGGCGTAGTGGCGACGGGGTGACGGTGACGGTGACGGTGACGGTGACGGTGACGGTGACGGTGACGGCGCGGGGTGACGGTGCGGCGTGACGGCAGGTCAGCGCCTATGGGACGCAATCCGCGGTTGTGCGTTTCGCGATGCGCTGCTCCGATACGAGCGGTGTCAGCGCAGCGCGTCGGCTACGAGCATCGGCAGCTCGGTCAGGTCGCGCGCGACGGTGGGCGGCAGGTCGTCCCAGTCCGATCCGGCGAACAAGACTTCGGTGAGGCCGCTCGGGTCACGGCGCACGCACACGGTGAGCGGCACTTCGGGCTGCGAGCGCGGACCCTCCATCAGCACCGGCGTGCCCCCGGCGGACGACTCGAAGACGATCAGCGTGTACTCTGCGCGCTCGCCCTGCGGCTCGGCATCGACGCCCAGCCGCGCGAACACCGACAACCCATGTTTCGCGGCGCAGGCCTCGATGCGCTCCACCGTTTCAGTCAGTCGGAAGCGGCTGGACTGCGACAGCGGATGTCGATCGCTCGCAAGCGCGCTGCGCCCCATGCCGAGTGCCGCCATCACGACGGCCACGCTGCCCGTCATCCAGAAACGGAAGGGTTGTTTCATCGAGAGCTCCTTCGGTCCGATTGCCGATCCGCCAGAGTGTCGCCCCGGTCCGTGACCCCCCTGTGAACACCGGTAACGCCGGCCCCTCAGCGGGGACTCTCGAAGAAGATGTAGTTTGTCGCAAAGTCGCTGATTTCAAAATAGACCCTCTTCTCCCCGGGGTCGACGATCGCGTTGAGGTTCTCGTCCATCACGCCGTAGCCGTAGCGGTAGGAGCGCGGCGACGAGTCGTCGGTGCCGTAAGCGGTGCTGATCTTGTCGATCTTCATGAAGCGCTTGACCAGCTTGTCGCCGGCGTAGATCTCCAGCACCCCGTTGGTGCCGGTCCAGTTCTGGATGCCGCGGCGAAACTGGTTCTGGCTTTCCTGGGTGCAACCCGCAAGAAACGCTGCCGCAGCCAGCGTAAAAATCAGTTTGTTCATCACGCCCTCACTTCGTGCCGAATATCTTGTCGCCGGCGTCACCGAGCCCGGGGATGATGTAGCCGACCTCGTCGAGGTGGCTGTCCACCGCGGCGGTCCAGCAGCGGACGTCCGGATGGGCGCGGTCCAGCGCCGCAATGCCTTCCGGCGCGGCGACCAGCACCAGCGCGCGAACGTCGGTGCAGCCGCGGCGCTTCAGCAGGTCCACCGTCGCGATCATCGAACCGGCCGTGGCGAGCATCGGATCGATGATCAGGGCCGTGCGCTCGCTCAGGTGCCCGACGAAGCGCTCGAAATAGTGCTCGGGCTGCAGCGTCTCGTGATTGCGGCTCAAGCCCACGACACTGACCTTTGCATTCGGAATCATGTCCAGCACGCCGTCGAGCATGCCCAGCCCGGCGCGAAGGATGGGCACGACGGTGACCTTGCGTCCGCTGATTTGATCGACCTCGACCGGTCCGCTCCAGCATTGGAGGGTGGTCTTTTCGAGCGGGAAGTCGGCCGTGGCCTCGTAGGCCAGCAGCCGGGCGAGCTCGTTGGTCAGCTCGCGGAATTTCTTGGTCGAAATGTCATGCTCGCGCAGCAGGCCGACCTTGTGCTTGACGAGCGGATGGAGAACATCGATGACGGGCATGGCGGCATCCGGGTGCGATGCGGCCAGTGTAGCGGCGCGGTTCCCGCGGGGAGAACCGCGCCGCTCGGGCTCATTGGGCTACCTTCGTGCTCCGCACTCCGGTATGACCCTTGGGACGGCCCGGCGGGCTCATGCGCCCGGCGCAGGCGCCGTCAGGCGGCCAGGCGCACTTCAGCCGCCGGCGCGGCGCTCGTCGGCTCGATCGCGCACCAGGCGGCCGCGGCCTCCTGCGTGCCGGGCTCGATCGCACACCATGCCGCCTTCGCGGTCGGTTCGACGGCGCACCATGCCGCCTTCGCGGTCGGTTCGACGGCACACCAGGCGGCCTTCGTGGTCGGCTCGACCGCGCACCACGCCGCCTTCGCGGTCGGCTCCACGGCGCACCATGCGGCGCGCTGGCCGTCGCGGCTGCCGGGCTTCGCCTCGCCGAACTCTTCGGCGCACAGGCGCTGCATCTCGGCATAGGCCGTCTGCAGCGCTTGCGCGTCTTCCTCGCCGCGCAGGCCGAGGTACGGGAAGTGGTGGAGGAAGTGGCCGAACGTGGCCTCGCAGTCGGCGGCGTACTTGCGCGTGTCGAGGATGTGCATGTGCCAGAAGCGGTCGGTGTCCTGGTCCGGTGCGAGCGTCATCTCGGGGTGCTTGGCATGCAGGATCAGGTAGCGCTTGTAGGCGATCTCCATCTTGTCGGCATGCTCGGCGGACCAACCGTAGCCGTCCTCCTGGCGGGTGGCCTTGAACTTGATCGGTTCGAGGTCGAGCGCTTCGATGGCGGCGATGGTCCGGGCAAGGGTCTTGGAAGCGGATGAGGTCATGAATGCTTTCAGGCGAGTGGAAGGCGCCGGAGCGGCTGCCCCGGCGGGAGATCCGTGCCCGCGGCGTCAGGCCGCCGCGGGCACGTCGAACGCGTTGCGCAGGTGGCGGGCCATGAACTTGCAGACGTCCTCCGAGGCCACCGGCCTGCACAGGTGGTAGCCCTGGATTTCGTCGCAGCCGTTGGCGCGCAGGTAGTCGAGCTGCGCGGCGGTTTCCACGCCCTCGGCGACCACCTTCATCCGCAGCCCGTGCGCAAGCGTGACGATGCCGGTCGTGAGCGCCTGCGCGTCGGCGTCCTGCGGAAGATCGTTGACGAACGAGCGGTCGATCTTCACCGTCGTCAGCGGGAAGCGCTTCAGGTAGGACAGCGAGGAGTAACCGGTCCCGAAGTCGTCGATCGCCAGGCCCACGCCCATGTCGCGGACCTGCTGGAACAGCGCCGCTGCGTGCTCCGGGTTCTGCATCATCAAGCCCTCGGTGATCTCGAGCTCCAGCAGCGCCGGATCGAGCCGGGTGCTCGCGAGGATCTGCGCGATGTCGCCTATCAGGGTGGGGCTGTTCAGCTGCCGGGGCGAGAGGTTCACGCTCATCTGCACCGGCGGCAGGCCGCGCGCCTGCCAGCCGACCGCTTCGGCGCAGGCGGTCTGCAGCGCCCACTTGCCCATCGCGACGATCAGGCCGGTCTCCTCGGCGATCGGGATGAATTGAGCCGGCGACACCATGCCCAGCACCGGGTGGCGCCAACGCATCAGGGCCTCGACGCCGACGATGCGCTGCGTTCGCAGATCCATCTTCGGCTGGTAGTGCAGCGCGAGTTCCCCACGCTCCACCGCGTGGCGCAAGCCGCATTCGAGCATCAGCCGTTCGGTGCCCTGCGCGTTCATCTGCGCCGCGTAGAACTGGTAGCCGCCGCGGCCCTTGTCCTTCGCCCGGTACATCGCCGTGTCGGCGTTCTTCAGCAGGGTTTCACTGTCAGTACCGTCGTCGGGATAGACGCTCACGCCGATGCTGGCGGTGACGTGCAACTCGCGGCCGTCGATCAGGAAGGGCTCGGCGCAGCAGGCCAGCACCTTGTCTGCCACCACCGCGGCGTCGCTCGCCTTCGACAGGTTCTCCAACACGAGCACGAATTCGTCGCCGCCGAAGCGCGCGACGGCGTCTTCCGCGCGCAGCACCGTCGTCAGCCGCTTCGCGCAGGCCTGCAGCATCGCGTCGCCGGCGCCGTGGCCCAGCGTGTCGTTGATCTGCTTGAAGCGGTCGATGTCGATGAACATCACCGCCATGCGCTTCTGATGGCGGACGCTTCGCTTGATGCCGCGCACCAGGTCGCGCTGCAGCGCGGTGCGGTTGGGCAAGCCGGTCAGCGCATCGTGGCTCGCCACGTAGCGCAGGATCTGCTCGGTTCGCTTGCGCTGCTCGTACTGCCCGATCTGCAATGCAATCGTGTGCAGCGACTCGATCGCCTCGGCGTCGAGCGCATGCGGCTTGCGGCTGAAGAACTCGATCGCGCTCGAGCGCCCGCCGGCCAGGGTCGGCACGATGAGGCCCACTTCGAGCCCGGCCTGCCGCGCGAGCGCATCGCGGGTGCAATCGTCGCCGGCTGCGGTCGACGCGTCGACGGTCACCGCCTCGCCGTCAACCCAGGCGCGTCCGAGCGAGCCTTCGTCGAAGCGGTAGGTCAGCGTGCGGCTGATGCGCGCGAACTCCTCCACCGCCGGATGGCCCGCCACATGCCAGGCCGCGCCGCAGCGCACCAGGCCGTTTTCCTGCACGAACCAGAAGCTGCCGCAATCCCACTCGAGATGGGTGCAGACGGTTTCGAGCGCGCGGGCAATCACCACTTCCTGCTCGCCGTCGCTGACCAGCAGCCGCGCGAGTTCGTGCTCCAGCTTCAAACGCATGGCGCTCTTGTGCCGTTGCGTGTCGTCGCGCAACGTGCCGCGCAGCACGCTCCTGCCGTCCTCGTCCGTCTGTTGGACGATGACGTGGACCGAACGCAGGTTTCCGTCGGGCAGGCTCAGGCGGTGTTCGAACTCGCGGCGCTGCGACGAGCGCGACGCGATCGCGATGTGCTCGTCGACGGCCGCGCGCTCCGCCGGCGGCACCCGCGACAGCAGCGACGCCAGGCCCGTGCACGCGGCATCGTCGGGAAGCCCGAGGATTCGCCGCGCCTCGTCCGAGCACTCGAGCCGGCCGGTTTGCAGGTCCAGGATCCAGCTGCCCAGGTTCGCGAGGTGCTGGGCCTCTTCGAGCTGGCGCTCGCTCGTGCGCAAGTGGCGGGTCATCGACGTCGCGATGGCCTGCGCCCGGCTGCGCGAGGTCGTCAGTGAGACCACGACGCTCGCGATCAGCGCGCTGATCGCCAGTCCGCACAGCGCGATGAACCACGGGACGGCTCGGTCCAGCCAGCCGACGACGGCGTGACGGTCCTGGCTGACGTGCAGCATCCACGAACGGCCGGCGAGATCGAAGGCGAGCGTGCGTTCGAAAGCCGGCCCGGGCTCGGCGGCGTCGCCGGCGCTGTCGTACAGCAGCTTGTCGGCGGACAACACCGGCGTCGCGAGCGCCCCGCGCTGGCCGGCCGCGGGGCCCGCGTCGTACAGCCGAATCCGCGGCAGCTCATCCGCGGCCGCGTGGGCCGGGACGATGCCCCGCATCATTCCGTCGAGGCCGAGGCCGGCGCCCACCGAACCGAGGTAGGCCGCACGGCGCTCTTCGACCGTGCGCACCGGCAGGCCGGCGCGGTACACCGGCAGGCGCACGGCCAGTCCGACGTGGGATGCGTTTCCCCGGATCTTGATCTTGCGGCCCGACGACGTCATCTCGCCGGTATCGCGCGCATGCTGCAACGCCTTCAGCGAGACAGGCACCGCGCCGAGGTCCCGGCCGACGACCGGTTCGTTTCCGCTTCTCGGCTCGATCAGGGCGATCGGATGGTATTCGTCGCGTTCGACCGGGGGATCGATGGCGCGCCCGAGCCGCTTTTCGAAATCCGGGCGAGCGGCCGGCAGGACAGCTGGCGCGTAGTTGAGGACCTGGAAGCCGGGATGGTGCGTCGACAGGTCAAGCGCTGCCACGTACTGCGCGAACTGGACCGGGGGCACGGTCTCGGACGTGTTGAACAGCGCCCGCAATCCGACCAGCACTTCGGTGTAGGCGCCGAAGCGGTCCTCGACCTTGCGTGCGGCGTCATGGGCCACGGCGTCGAAACGCGTGTCGGCCCCGCGGGAGATTTCCTGGTGAGCGGCCCACCCGAGGCCCAAAGACAAGGCGGCCCCGACGACCAGCACCACCGTGGGCAGCGCAAACTTGCTGTGCAAGAGCGTCTTCTTCAGGGCCATGGCCCACTCCCTACCAGTCCGCGTCGCGGCCCGGAAATCACGCGAACCCCGCGCCGCAGCGCAAGGCAACACCCGCCGTCCGAACCGGATGCACGCTTCGGACGCCGGCACTTCAATCGGAGACTGGGCTCGGCCGTTCCCTCCTCGACGAAGGACCAGACCGGATTCCCATGCTGAGACTCTAGGGACGCGAGCAGCTTGACGATAGTCAGTCGCGAGACATGAATGGCGTAGGAATCGGCCTTACAGACGCTGCAGGCGTGCATTCCTGCACGGGACTCGCGTTCGCGTTCATTCCTTGGCCCGTTCTTTGGGCCGCGCGTTGATCGAGCGCAGGTAGGCGACCAGATCCATCGTCTGCTCGTCGGTCAGTTCGGCGCCCCACGGCGGCATGAACTGCGATCGGCCGACGGCTTCGCCGCCCCTGCGGATGATCAGCGCGTAGTAGGAGTCGTTCTTGTCGCTCATGCGCAAGTTCGCCGGCCGGGGATCGTACAGCCGCGCCGCGCGGCCGTTGCCGTCGGCGTTGAAGCCGTGGCAGGTCACGCAGTAGTTCGCATAGACCAGTCCGCCGCGGAACACTGCAGCATCGCGGCTGTCGCGCGGCAGCAAGGCGCCCTGCGTCGCGTTGTCGGTTTGGGTGCTGGTGGCCGCGGCGGTGCCGGCGAGCGTGAGCAACGCAAGTGCCGCAAAACCCCAGGCGGTGCCGAAGGCCCACAGGCGCCGATCCGCCGGGGTCTTCACTTGGCGACCTCGATGAGGATCTTCATGTCGGGATGCACGGCGCACTCGACTTCCACTGTGCCTGCCTTGTCGAGCGTGATGCTCTTCGCGAGGCCCTGGCCGTAGGAGCCGAGGTCGAAGCTCTTTGCGTCCGACAGCGAAAAGACGTTGTGCGAGAACGGGTCCTCGTTGAGGAATTTAACCGTGTCGCCGAGCTTGACCGACAGCTTGTTGGCGGAGAAGGCCTTGCCCTTCTGCACGACGACGTGCTCGGCGGCCGACGCCGCGCCGGCCATGGACAGCAGCGCGGCAGCGGCCAGCGCGGGAATTCGGAACGGGGTCATTGCATTGCTCCTGACGAATGGGTGGGTTCGGTTGGAAAGCCCGTGCTTCACTGCATCACCGACGCGAGGCGCCGCAGCATGCGCGACGAGGTGTCCGACAGCGCGAGCGCCGTGCCGTCGAGCAGCTGGGCGTGCGAGTGGCCGGCCCGCAGCGAGCCGTCCAGCGACCCGACATCGCCGTCCATGTCGCGCACGCGCCCGGTCTGTCGTTCGAAGGCTTTGCGGAACCCCTGCACGTCGGCGGACATCGCCTCGATGAGTTGCCGGTTGTGCGCCGCCGATGCTTCCAACGCGGCGATGCGGCGCGCGCAGTCGTCCATCAGCTCGCGTGTCTTGCCCACCGACTGCTCGGTCGAGGCGAGCTGCTGGTTGATGTCGTCGCTGGCCCGGCGGATCTCCACCGCGGCGGTCTGCGTGTCTTCGGACAGCTTGCGGATCGACTGCGCGACGACGTTGAAGCCGCGACCCGCATCGCCGGCGCGCGCCGCTTCGACGGCGGCGTTCATCGACAGCAGCCGCGTGGTCAACGAGATGCGTGTGATGCTTTCGGTGAAGTTCGCGATCTGGCTGCGGCTGCGCCCGAGCGCCTGGGTGGTCTCCTGCAGCCCGCGCATCTGCACGACGGTGGCCTTCACCTGCTCGGCAACGACGTTGGCTTCCCCGGCCTGCTGGCGCGACGTGGCCATCGAGTTCTGGCAGGTTTCGGTCAGTGCCTCCAGCTCGGTCAGCGCGCGCTGCGTGTCCTCGCCCATCGCACCGAACGACTCGCGAAAACGGCCGATCATCGCAGTGAGATGGTCGTTGGCGCCGCGCATGTCGGCGTTCAGCTGCGCGAGCTGGCGCCCGTCGCTGTCGAGGCGCTGGGCGCTTTCGTGCACCTCGCCGAGCAGTCGCTCGACCTCGTCGGTGCGCGACAGCCGCTTCATCAGCCGCCAATAGAACAGCAGCGCAATCGCCACACCCACCGCCGCGGCGCCGAGCAGGCCGGTGAGGACCGTGCGCAGCCGCGCCTGGCGTTCCTCGGCGGCACGCGCCATCGCCGCGCTCTGTGCCTGCTGGATCGCGGAGGACAACTCGTCGATGCGTGCCAGCGGCTCGGCCATGCCGGCCAGCGTCTCGATCGCCGCCGCGTTTTCGCCTTTGCGCGCCGCGATGACAACCTTCATGCGGCGCGGCTTCACGCCGTCGACCAGGTGCGCCATCTCTTCCACGTCGGCGTTGCCGGGCAGGGCCTGGCGCAGCGCGGTCACCGCGTCTTCGAGGCGAGCGGCGGCGGCGATCGATCCGACCGCGGCCGCCCGAACCGCGTTCGCATCGGTGAGCGCGATGGCCTGCATCAGCAGGCGATCCACCTCGAGGATCGCAAGCCGCGTGGCGGTGGCTGCCTGCACCTTGGCGTCGGCATCGCGCTGGCTCGCCGCCACGTCGCGCAGCATCGTCCACATCAGCGCGCCCGACGCACCCGCCATGCCGATGACCAGCGCGATCATCAGCACCGCGAACACGGTGACCTGGCGTTTCCATTGCGCCACGCCGCCGCCCTTGCGGGCCGACGAAGCCGGAGCCGGATTGCCGATGGAAGCCATCGATGTGCCTCTACTTCACTTCACGGAACGCTGGGTTGCGCGGCGCCTCACTGCGGGAGATGCGGCACGTTGAGCGGCTTGCGCTCACCGGTCAGCGCCTTCATGAACGCGACCAGCTCGTCCTTCTCCCGCGCGGACAGCGTGAGCGGCTTCATGCTGCCGGACAAATTGGTGTGGTCCACGCCGCCGGTCACGTAGTGCTCCACGACGTCGTGCAGCGTCGTTGCCGAGCCATCGCGGAAGTACGGCGCGGTCATCTCGATGTCGCGCAGCGACGGCGTCTTGAAAGCACCCTTCATGCTCGCGACCTTGCGGATCGCATAGCGCCCCGGATCGGCGTCGCCGTCGCCCTTGGCGACGCCGATGTTGTGAAAGCCGTTGTCGGTGAAGTTGGGGGCCGAATGGCAAGCCACGCAGTTGCCTTTGGCTTCGTCGACGAAGACCTTGTAGCCGCGCCATTGCTCCATCGTCATCGCCTTCCGATCGCCGGCCAGCCAGCGGTCGAAGGCGGAGTCGTTCACGACGACCGTGCGCTCGAAAGCCGCGATCGCCTTCGCGATCGTCTCCTCGCGGATGCCCTCGCCCGGATAGGCTTTGTCGAACATCGCGACGTAGCCCGGCACGCCGCGCAGGCGCGCCAGCGCCGCCGCGAAGTCGGTGTTCATTTCCTGCGGCGTCTTCATCGGCCCGAGCGCCTGGTCTTCGAGCGACTTCTTGCGCCCGTCCCACATGAACTGCGTGTTGAACGCGGTGTTGACCACGGTCGGCGTCGCCCGACCCAGCACCTGCCCACCCCAGCCGACCGCCGTCTTGAGCCCGTCGGACCAGCCGAGCGACGGGTTGTGGCAGCTCGCGCAGGACATCGCGCCGTTGCCGGACATGCGCGGATCGAAGAACAGCGCCTGGCCGAGCTCGATGCGCGACGGCGTGCTGACATTGTCCTGCGGCATCGGCACCGGCGGCAGTTTCCAGGACTTGTCGGCGGCCGTCGGCGGCGGCGCGTAGGCCGGCGCGGCGTGGGAAACGGTGGTGAAAGCACACAGCAGAGCTGCCAGTGCGAATGGCGTGATGCGACGCATGTTCGATCCTTTCCAGCCGCTGCGGGCTGCCCAACATGAAGAAAGAGCGGCCGTACCCCTCGATTCCGCTTGGGAATTCTTCGTCAGGATCGGGCGTTGACTTGAGTCGAACAGACCCTCGAACGGGCCGCATCTCGGGCCGCAAGCGCCACTATTTGGCGTTCCGGCAGAGCGTTACAAGCCGCGCAGCAGCTCCGGCAGGACCGTTGCCGCGCTGCCGCGCAGGACCGCATGCGCCTCGCCATCGATCTCGCTCGGGTGCGGATTGACGATCACGACGAAGGCCCCCGCCCGCCGCGCCGCCCCGGCGAGGCCGGCGGCCGGCCAGACGGCACCGGAGGTTCCGACGACGAGCATCAGCTCGCATTGGACGGCCGCCTGCTCGGCGGCATCGAGCGCCTGGGGCGGCAGCATTTCGCCGAACCAGACGACGCCGGGGCGCAGCAGGTTCCCGCAGGCGGTGCACGAGGGCGGCGTGCCGGGGTCGGCTGACCCGGGGTCACACGCTGGTCGCTTGGGGCAAGGTGTGAGCCAGCGGTCTTCCAGGATGTCGCCGTGAAGACGGATCGTGTCGGCCACGCCGGCACGCTGGTGCAGGTCGTCGACGTTCTGGGTGACGACGGTGAGCCGGCCCGGATGCCGCTTTGCGAACGCCGCCAGCGCCAGATGGCCGGCGTTCGGCTGCGCGCGCCGCACGCCGTCGCGCCGCTGCGCGTACCAGTCCCAGACGAGCGCGGGGTTCGCGCGAAAGCCGTCTTCGCTGGCGAGCTGCGCCGGGTCGAACCTGGACCACAGGCCGGTCAGCGCGTCGCGGAAGGTCGGGATGCCGCTCTCGGCCGACATGCCGGCGCCGGTGAGCACGCAGACGTGGCGTGCTTCGGTCAGCCATTCGCGTGCGGTGTCGATCACTTCCTCGGTTCCACGGTGGTTTCGCGTGGGGTCATATTCTCGCGAAGATTGGCGCGCTCGCGGCAGGCGTATCGAAGTACTCCCCTGACCCGGGCTAGCCCGCCGGTTCGAGCAAGCGCAGCTTCAGCTTGGAGAACGAGCGAAAGCCGCGGTCGAACGTGACCATTTCGCAATCGTGCGTCTGGGCCAGCGCTGCCAACCAGGCGTCAGTCCACAAGTCGGGCGTCGGTTCGCGCCGGGCGACGTTGTCGTACCAGAGCTTTGCGTGCGACGCCGGCACCTGTTCCGCGATGCACACGCGTGGATCGTCGATCAGGCACTGCACTGCGCTCCAGGCCTGCGATGGCCGCAAGGTGCCGGAGCCCATGACGCGGCTATTGGTAAGCAGCCTGAGCAGCGCCATGCGGACGGGCAAACTCAGCCCGACATCACCATCGTCGCAAGCCTCCCACCAAACGTTTGCCGGGTCGCGGTGCGCGTGACCTTCCGTCAGCAAGGGCAGCAGCACATTGGCGTCAGCGATGCAACGCACGCGCCTTGCCCTCTTCGGCTTGCTGAACGGCTTCGGTGTCGAGGCGCTTCACAGCTTCGGGGCTCAACCGGCGCAAGGGCGCATCGGACGCGAGCTTGACCGGCGGCCGCGTGAGCCGCTTGCGGGGTCGCTCAGCACCGGCCATTTCGCGTTGCAGCGCATCTATGACCAGTTGCCGCAACGTGGAGCCGCGCTCGACCGCCTCGATCTTGGCGCGCCGAACGATGTCATCGGGAAGGTCTAGCGTCGTACGCATTGCGGGACTCACAAATGTGGTTGCCTGCATAACTGTATCAGGACCCCGGCCCCCACGATCCCCTCACCCGCGCTGACGCAATGCCTCGTAGAGACAAATCCCCGACGCCACCGACACGTTCAGGCTCTCGACCGCGCCCTTCATCGGCAACCGCACGAGCTCGTCGCAAGTGCGGCTGGTGAGCTGGCGCATGCCGCTGCCCTCGGCACCCAGCACCAGCGCCACCGGACCCGTCAAGTCGAGGTCATAGAGCGACTTCTGCGCATCGTCCGACGTGCCGATCACGCGGATGTTGCGCTCCTTCAGCTCGTTCAAGGTGCGCGCAAGGTTGGTCACCATGAAGTACGGCACGGTCTCGGCGGCGCCGCTGGCCACCTTGGCCACCGTCGCATTGATGCCGACCGCATGGTCCTTGGGCGCGATGACCGCGTGTGCTCCGGCGCCGTCGGCCACGCGCAGGCAGGCGCCGAGGTTGTGCGGGTCGGTGATGCCGTCGAGCACCAGCACGAGCGGCTCGCCTTCCACGGCATCGAGGGTGTCGTCCAGCGAATGGCTCAGCGGCATCGGCTCGACACGCGCGACCACCCCCTGGTGACGGTGCGTGCCGCACATCTTCTGCAGCCGCTCGTCGTCGCTGTCGATCAGGCGGGCGCCCGCTTCCTTCGCGCGTTCGACGAACTGCCGCATGCGCTGGTCGCGGCGCGTCGTATCGACATGAATCTCGACGATGGTCTTCGGCGCCGTCTTCAGCCGCACGGTCACGGCATGGAAGCCGAACAGGATCTTGTTGCTCATCGCGCAATGGTAGCGACGGCCAGCACCAGGCCGATCAGCACCGGCTGGTGCAGCATGTAGAAGCTCAGGCTCCAGCGGCCCAGCACGGCCAAAGTCCGCAGCGCCGGCGGCACCGGACCGGACAGCCAGTGGCGCCGCCTCGCCAGCACCCACTGCCCAGCCGCCAGACCCCACCACATCACGCCCAACCACGGAAGCAGCGGCACGTAGTCTTCGGTGGCCGGCTTGCGTGTGACGAAGCCGACCCAGTTGGTCAGCCGCGTGTCGAAGAACGGGTGCTCGATGAACTGCGGCAGCGCGATCGCGACGGCGCCGGCCAGCCACAGCCACGGGCCGAAGCGTGCGGTCCAGCGCGTGACGATCAGCATCACCGCGATCGCGTGCAACACGCCGAAGCTGATGAAACGCGGGCCGAACATCCACCACGAGCCGATGCTCACCAGCATCGCGCAGCCGGCCACCTGGGCCCAGCGCCGCCAGAAGCGCGGCCAGCTCTGGCGCTGCTCGACGGCGATCGCCTGGCCCATGCCGGCGACAAACAGGAACAGCGTGACGATGCAGGTGCGCTGCACGGTCCAGAACGGGTCGCTGTAGAAGTCCTCGCGGATGAACCTGAAGTGGTTCAGGTCGAAGAAGAAATGAAATACGGCCATCCAGAGGATGGCCCCGGCGCGCAAGGCATCGAGGCGGTCGAAGCGGGTGGAGAGGGCGTGGTTCACGCGGCGACGATAGCGCACTCGTGCGCGCCATCGCCGCCCGGAGCGGCTCAGGCCATCGCGAGCGACGAGCGGCGCAGGCCGATGAACTGCAGTTCGACGAGCACGAGCACGGCCAGCGCCTGGACGGCAACGAAAGCCTGGCCCAGCGCATTCGGCTCGAACGTGCCGCCAGCGGCGACCCAGGCCGAGTCGATGATCCACAGCACGTTGATCGCGATGACGGTCCAGACCGCCGCCCGCGGCACCGCCGCTCGGCGGGTGAGCCACAGCAGGAAGCCGGCCCACGGGAACATCGCCACGCCGGCGGCCATGAACAGCGAGACCGGCAGGTTCAGCAGGCCGTGCAACCAATCGGCACCGAGGGTCATCAACACGCCGGCCGCGGCACTGAGCAAGGCGTCGGCGGTGAGTGCGCGCCGAAGCAAGGGGGACATGGAAACAGTGGACATCGTGGGCTCCTTTCAAGTGGCGCTCGCATCGTCGCGGCGGCGGCGTGCGGCGTCGATAACCTCGGAGGTCATGGAAACGGTCCGGCGGGTGGGCTATCGTCGCGGCCATGCAAACCGCCCTGCCTCACCCGAACGTCGGCACGCTGATCCGCGAATGGCGCCAGCGGCGCCGGCTGAGCCAGCTCGATCTCGCCTGCGAGGCCGACATCTCGACCCGGCACCTGAGCTACGTCGAGAACGGCCGCGCGTCGCCGAGCCGGGAGATGCTGATGCACTTGGCCGAGCAGCTGGACGTGCCGCTTCGCGAGCGCAACCAGTTGCTCACGGCCGCCGGCTACGCGCCGATCTACCGCGAGCGCCCGCTCGACGACCCGGCGCTGGCCTCGGCGCGACAGGCCGTCGACATCGTGCTGCGCGCCCACGAGCCCTACCCGGCGATCGCGATCGACCGCCACTGGACGATGCTCGCGCACAACCGCACCGTGCCGCTGCTGTTGGAGGGCATCGCGCCGGAGCTGCTCGCGCCGCCGCTGAACGTGCTGCGGCTGAGCCTGCACCCGCAGGGCCTCGCGCCGCGCATCCTCAACCTCGCGCAGTGGCGCGAGCACCTGTTCATCCGGCTGCGCCAGCAGATCAACGTGTCGAGCGACCCGGTGCTGGTCGAGATGCTGCACGAGCTGCAGGCGCTGCCGTTCGACCCGGCGCAGTCGCACGGCGCGCCGATCGACCCGAACGGCATCGCCGTGCCGCTGCAGTTCAACAGCGCCGCCGGCGTGCTGTCGTTCATCGGCACGACCACGGTGTTCGGCACGCCGGTGGACATCACCTTGTCGGAGCTGGCACTGGAGACCTTTTTCCCGGCCGACGCCCGCACAGCGGAAACCCTGCGTCGCCTGGGTGACGGACAAGGCGCCGGCGCGGCCTCATAAAGCCGGAAGGAGACTGCCATGTCCACGACCACCCAAGCCGAAACCGTCCACCACCGCATCTGCCCGCTGTGCGAGGCCTGCTGCGGACTCGAGATCCGCATGGCCGGCGGCAAGGTGCAAAGCATCCGCGGCCACGAGGCCGACGTGTTCAGCGCCGGCTTCATCTGCCCCAAGGGCGTGGCCTTGAAGGACCTGCACGAAGACCCGGACCGCCTGCGCACGCCGCTGATCAAGCGCGACGGGCGCTTCGTCGAGGCCACCTGGGACGAAGCCTTCGCCGAGATCGAGCGCCGGCTGCCGCCGATCATCGCCGACCACGGCAAGGACAGCGTGGCCGTGACCATCGGCAATCCGTCCGCCCACAAGTTCGGCCTGTTGCTGTACGGCACGCGGCTGCTGCGGGCGCTGGGGTCGCGCAACCTCTTCACGGCCTCCACGCTCGACCAGATGCCCAAGCAACTGGCGAGCGGGCTGATGTTCGGCCAGTGGCTCACGGTCGCCGTGCCCGACATCGAACGCTGCGACTTCCTGCTGATGCTGGGCGCGAATCCGCTGGCCAGCAACGGCAGCATGTGGACGGTGCCCGACTTCCGCGGCAAGGCCAAGGCGTTGCGCGCGCGCGGCGGCCAGCTGGTCGTCATCGATCCGCGGCGCACCGAAACGGCCGAGGTCGCCGACCGCCATCACTTCATTCGCCCGGGCGCCGATGCCTTCCTGCTGCTCGGCATGGTGCACACGTTGTTCGACGAAAACCTGGTGCGCCTCGGCCGCCTGGCCGAACACGTGGCCGGCGTCGACGCGGTGCAGCGGGCGGTCGAGGACTTCGCGCCCGAGCGGGTGGCTGCGCGCTGCGGCATCGATGCCGCGACGATCCGCGAGCTCGCGCGCTCGCTCGCACGTGCCGAGCGCGCGGCCGTGTACGGCCGCATCGGCACCTGCGTGCAGGCGTTCGGCACGCTGAACTCCTGGCTGATCGACGTGCTGAACGTGCTGACCGGCCACCTCGACGAACCCGGCGGCGCGATGTTCACGAAGGCCGCGGCGTTCGCCGCCAACACCGCCGGCACCCCGGGGTCGGGCCGCGGCGTGGCGACCGGCCGCTGGGCCAGCCGCGTCAGCGGCGCGCCCGAGGTCTACGGCGAGCTGCCGATGAACTGCCTGGCCGAAGAGATCGAAACCGGCGGCGACGGCCAGATCAAGGCCGCCATCACGATCGCGAGCAACCCGGTGCTGTCGGCGCCCAACGGGGCGCGTTTGGCCGCCGCACTGGACAGGCTGGACTTCATGGTCAGTCTCGACATCTACGTGAACGAAACCTCGCGCCACGCCGACGTGATCCTGCCCGGCGTGTCGCCGCTGCAGGACACGCACTACGACGTGCCGTTCCCGATGCTCTCGTTCCGAAACCACGCGCGCTACAGCGCGGCCGTCGAGCCGGTGCCGGCCGGGCAGATGCCCGAGTGGCAGACGCTGCTGCGGCTGATCGCGATTCAGCAGGGCCAGGGCGCCGGCGCCGACCTACTCGCGCTGGACGACGAGATCACCGCCGCCGAAGTGCAGCGCCAGGCGGGCGCGCAGTCCGCTGCAGTCATGCAGGCGCTGTCACCGCGCCGCGGGCCCGAGCGGCTGCTCGACCTGTCGCTGCGCGTCGGCCCCTACGGCGACGGCTTCGGCGCGAAGCCGGATGGGCTGACGCTGGACAAGGTGATGGCGGCCGAAGGCGGCATCGACCTCGGGCCGCTGCAGCCGCGCGTTCCGGAGGTTTTGCGCACGCCCAGCGGCAAGATCGAGCTCGCGCCCGAGTCGCTGATCGCCGACGTGCGGCGCGCCGCTGCCGATCTCGAACGACCGACCGACGACATGGTGATCGTCGGTCGGCGTCACGTGCGCTCGAACAACAGCTGGATGCACAACCTTCCGCTGCTGGCCAAAGGCCCCAACCGCTGCACCGCGCTCGTCCACCCGGCCGATGCGCAGCGCCTGGGCCTCGCCGACGGCGCCTCGGCACGCATCAGCGGCAAGGACGGCCACAGCATCGAGGCGCAGGTGCAGGTCAGCGACGAAATGATGCCGGGCGTGATCAGCGTGCCGCACGGCTGGGGCCACGACCTGCCCGACACCCGGCTCAACGTCGCGGCATTGCGCCCCGGCGTGAACCTCAACGCGGTGCTCGACGAGCGGACCCGGGATCCGTTGTCGGGCAATGCGGTGCTGGGCGGCGTGCCGGTGCAAGTGGTGGCCGCGTCGTAGTGCAGAGCCTCTGCGTGGCCCCCTCTCCCTCTGGGAGAGGGTTGGGGTGAGGGCCGCGGCGTCGGCGAACATTGGCTTCCTGTCGACCGCCGCGCCCTCACCCTGCCCTCTCCCAGGGCCACGAAGGGGCCCCTTCGTGACCCTTGGAGAGGGAAAACTCAGCGCGTCACCACCGCGAACGCCGCCTCGTTGTCGCGAAGCCAGTCGACACCCGGCGTCGCATCCTGATGCGACGGGTGGAAGTCTTCGCGGAAGTACGCCCGCCATGGCTTGAAGGTCAGGCGCACGAGCCCGTCGCGTCCGAAGAAGAAGCTCGCCGCGCTGCGCCAGGCGTGCCACCGAAACAGCTCGCCGTCGTGCCACAGGTTGCGTGCCGTCTGGCGCAGCACGTCGGTGACGAAGTGGAAGGTGACCAGCCGGAACCATCGCCGCCGCCACTTCTCGCTTCCACCCATTGCGCGGTAGACGTCGAACGCGACGCTGCGGTGCTCCGACTCCTCGGACGCATGCCACAGCCACATCGTCTGAAGCCGCGGCTCGGCGCCTTCCAGCGTCTGCGGATGCTGCAGCAGGTGCTGGGCGAGGATGGCGGTGAAGTGCTCGGTCGCCGCGGTGATCGCCACCGCATGGCGCGGGTCCTTCACCACCTTCAGTCGCTCCAGCCGTTTCAGGATGCGCGGCTCCCATGCGTTGACGTGGCCCTGCTGCTGCAGCTGCCCGTTGAACAGCGCATGGATGCGACGGTGCGTCGCTTCCTGTCCGATGAATCCCTGCACGTCGGCGTCGAACGGTTCACGCTGGTCCGTCGGCAAGGTCTTCACGCCGTTTCGCACGGAGTCGATGAAGAACTGCTCTCCGACCGGAAAGCTCATCGACAAGGCGTTGAAGTAGGCCGAGCGGAAGGCGTCGCCGCCGTTCCAATGGCGCGCGAACGGCGCTTCCAGGTCGACCAGCAGGCGGCGAACCACCAGCGCGCTCATGCTCACCTTCCCACCGATTTGACCAGCTCGGCCCAGGCCTTCGGGTCGCTGCGCTTGAGCGCCTTCAGCTCGTCGAGCAGCTCGGTACGGCGGCGCTGTTGGGCCTCCTGCTTGATGGCCTCGATTTCCCCGGCCAGGGCGATCAGCGGCTCGACCCGCGGATCGTCGGCAGCGCCGACCTTGTCGGCAATCGCCACGACGGCATCCATCAGGCGCCCGATCTGGCGGCCATAGCTGTGGGCGCTGACGACTTCCTTCTCGACCATCGGCGCGCTCGAGTTTTCGTTCGTCACCTGGATCAGGTTGCCGAAGTTCCAGCCCGGATTGATCGGCTGGGTGAGCTGTTGCGGGGCGATGCCGAACCACGGTGCGCTGCCGCCGTTCGCGGCTGCGTTCCACGGCCACGTCCACCAAGGCGTTGGGGTTGCGTCGATCGAGTTCATGCGTTCACCTCGGTGGTCAGCCTACACGACACCGACGCCGCTAGCGAGCGCGGCATCGCGCAGCGGTGCATCCGAAGAGGCCAGCGGCAGCTGCAGGCGCAGCGCAAGCTCCAAGTAGGCTGCGTCGTAACTGCTCAATCCGAATCGGAGGGCCAAAGCGAGGACTTCGCTCGGCCGCGGGGGGGCTATGTCGATTTCGATGGGCAAAGACACGATCTGCGCCAGGATCGCCTGCGCCGCTTCTGCGGTCATCCGCTGGCGCAAGCACGCGGTTCTAAGCACGTTCGCCAGTTCCAGGGTCCATATCTGCGGAACGAAGGCCTTGTCCTCGCCTAGCCGCTCGGCCATGGCCTCGGTGTAGGCGGTGGCCTGGTTCTCGATGAACCAGCCGCAGACGACGGAGTTGTCGAGGATGAAAGGCATGGTCGATTCGACTCAGTCCCGCCCGTCCGACAACAACTCCTTGAGATTGCCCTCCATCGTCACGCGCCGAGCCTTGAGCTGTGCAAAAACTGCGGCCACCTGCTGGCGCTTGCCGGCCGGGCTGCGCTTCGCGGCGACCGCCGACACGAGCCTCGCAATCGGCCGCCCGTGGCGCGTGATGGTCACCTGCTCCCCTTGCTCGACGTCCGCCAGCAACTCCGAAAGCCGGGTCTTCGCCTCATAGACAGCCACTTCCTTCATGGTTGACCCTTTTGAAATATGGTTAACCATATTCTAACCACTTCTGCGAATGCCGATCAGACCGGTCAATCGACCCAGTGACGCGCATTCCTGAACATCCGCATCCACGGGCTCGGCGCGCTCTTGTCGCCGTCGGTCCAACTCATCAGCACGTTGCGGAACACACGCTCGGGGTGCGGCATCAGCACGCTGAAGCGGCCGTCGGGCGTAGTCACGGCGGTAAGCCCGCCGGGGCTGCCGTTCGGGTTGAACGGGTAGCGCTCGGTCGGCTGGCCGGCGTTGTCGACGTAGCGCATCGCGCGATGCACCTTGGCCGCGTCGCCGCGCTGCGAGAAGTCGGCGAAACCTTCGCCGTGGGCCACGGCGATGGGCAATCGGCTGCCTGCCATCCCGCTGAAGAAGATCGACGGGCTGTCGAGCACCTCGACCATCGCCAGTCGTGCTTCGAACTGCTCGCTCCTGTTGCGGGTGAACTTTGGCCAGGCGTCGGCGCCGGGAATGATGGGTGCGAGCGCGGCCATCATCTGGCAGCCGTTGCACACGCCGAGCGCAAAGCTGTCGGTGCGCACGAAGAACGCGGCGAACTGGTCGGCGAGCACCGGGTTGAACATGATGGAGCGGGCCCAGCCTTCGCCGGCGCCCAGCGTGTCGCCGTAGCTGAAGCCGCCGCAGGCGACGAAGCCTAGAAAGTCGGCGAGCTGGGCGCGGCCGGACTGCAGGTCGCTCATGTGGACGTCGTAGGTGTCGAAGCCGGCCTGCGACATCGCGTAGCTCATCTCGACGTGGCTGTTGACGCCTTGCTCGCGGAGGATGGCGAGCTTCGGGCGAATCAAGTTCAGAGCGGGCGCCGCGCCGGGGTCGAAGGTGAGATGCACATGCAAGCCTGGGTCGTCGTCGCGCCCGGCCGCCTCGTGCTCTTCCTCGGCGCAAGCGGGGTTGTCGCGCAGCTTCGCGATGCGCCAGCTGACCTCGTCCCAGGTCTGGTGCAGGTCGCGCAGGCCCGCGCTGAAAACCGCCTTGGTGTCGCGCCACACCTCGATCACACCGCGCTCGTTGGGCTTGCCGATGAAGTGGCTGTGCTTGGACAGCCCGTGCGCGCGCAGGGTCTGCATGGCCTCGTTGCGCTCGGCGGTCGGCACCTGGATCACGGCGCCGAGCTCCTCGCTGAACAAGGCGCGCAAGGTCAGCTCCTGGCGTCGTGCACTGACCTGGCTGGCCCAGTTCTTCGAGTCGCCGTATTCGGCGCGGCTGTCGTTGATACCGTCGCCTTCGGTGACCAGCATGTCGACGTTGAGGCTCACGCCCGTGTGGCCGGCGAAGGCCATTTCGCAGATCGCCGCCCACAGGCCGCCGTCGCTGCGGTCATGGTAGGCGAGCAGCCGGCCCTGGCTGCGCAGTTCGTTGATCGCGGCGACCAGCGCCTTCAGCTGCGACGGGTCGTCGAGGTCGGGCACCACGTCGCCGAACTGGTTCAGCACTTGCGCGAGCATGGACCCGCCCATGCGGTTGCGTCCGTTGCCGAGGTCGATCAGGATCAGCGTCGTGTCGCCGGGCTGCAGCTGCGGCGTCACGGTGGGGCGCACATCGGCCAAGGTCGCGAAGGCCGAGACGATCAGCGACACCGGCGCGGTCACCTGCTTCGCATCGTTCCCGTCGTTCCAGCGTGTGCGCATCGACAGGCTGTCCTTGCCCACCGGCACGCTGATGCCGAGTGCCGGGCAGAGCTCCATGCCGACCGCTTTCACGGTGTCGTACAGCGCCGCGTCCTCGCCGGATTCGCCGCAGGCGGCCATCCAGTTGCAGCTGAGCTTCACGCGTTCGAGCTCGATGGGCGCGGCCAGCAGGTTGGTGATCGCCTCGCCGACCGCCATGCGGCCAGAGGCCGGCGCATCCAGCGACGCGAGCGGCGTGCGTTCGCCCATGCTCATCGCTTCGCCGCGGAAACCCGCGTAGTCGGCCAAGGTCACCGCGCAGTCGGCCACCGGCACCTGCCACGGGCCGACCATCGGGTCGCGGTGGTTCATGCCGCCCACGGTGCGGTCGCCGATGCTGATCAGGAAGCGCTTGCTGGCGACGGTCGGGTGGCGCAGTACGTCGAAGGCCACCGTCTCGAGCGCCACGTCGGTCAGGTTCAGCGGCGGCAGCTCGCGCTTCACCCGCTGCACGTCGCGGTGCACCTTGGGTGGCTTGCCGAGCAAGACGTCCATCGGCATGTCGATCGGCGCGTCGTCCGTGTGCGGATCCTGGAGAACGAGCTGCTTCTCATTGGTGGCCACGCCGACCACCGAGAACGGGCAACGCTCGCGTTCGCACATCGCCTGGAAGACCGGCAGTGCTTCGGGCGACACCGCCATCACGTAGCGCTCCTGGCTCTCGTTGCACCAGATTTCCTTCGGTGCGAGGCCGCTCTCCTCCAGCGGGACCTGGCTCAGCTCGAAGCGTGCGCCCTTGTGCGCGCCGTCGACCAGCTCCGGAAACGCGTTGGAGATGCCGCCGGCACCGACGTCGTGGATCGCGAGGATCGGGTTCTGGTCGCCCAGCGCCCAGCAGTGGTTGATGACTTCCTGCGCGCGGCGCTGGATCTCCGGGTTGCCGCGCTG
Source organism: Piscinibacter sp. (assembly GCA_035513255.1). Taxonomy (GTDB): domain Bacteria; phylum Pseudomonadota; class Gammaproteobacteria; order Burkholderiales; family Burkholderiaceae_C; genus Albitalea. The sequence goes on from DATKCI010000343.1 coordinate 21,342, forward strand.
CACCGAATCGAAGTCGAGTTCGGCGGCGTTGGCGCCCGCGGCCATCGAGCTGGCGGCGCCGCCCCCCATGCCGATGCGCATGCCGGGACCGCCGAGCTGGATCAGCAAGGTGCCGGCGGGAAACTCGACCTTGTGCGTCTGGCCGGCCGAGATCGTGCCGACGCCGCCGGCGATCATGATCGGCTTGTGGTAGCCGCGCCGCTGTCCGCCAACGGTCTGCTCGTAGACGCGGAAGTAGCCCGCCAGGTTCGGCCGCCCGAATTCGTTGTTGAACGCGGCGCCGCCGAGCGGGCCGTCGATCATGATCTGCAGCGCGCTCGCGATGTGCTCCGGCTTGCCGTAGGGAGACCGCTCCCACGGCTCTGCCGTGCCGGGCAAGTGAAGATTCGACACGCTGAAGCCGGTGAGCCCGGCCTTCGGCCGCGAGCCGCGGCCGGTGGCGCCTTCGTCGCGAATCTCGCCGCCGGCGCCGGTCGATGCGCCCGGGAACGGCGAAATCGCCGTCGGGTGGTTGTGCGTTTCGACCTTCATCAGCACGTGCGCCACCTCGCGGCGCGGGCCGTACGGCGACGCTTCGGTGGTGCGGGCCGGCAACCAGCGCTCGACGTCGCCGCCTTCCATCACCGACGCGTTGTCGCTGTAGGCGATCACCGTGTGCTGCGGCGCGGTCTCGTGCGTGTGGCGGATCATCTGGAACATCGAGCGGTCCTGCTCGGCGCCGTCGATCGTGAACTTCGCGTTGAAGATCTTGTGGCGGCAGTGCTCGCTGTTGGCCTGCGCGAACATCATCAGCTCGACGTCGGTCGGGTTGCGCCGCAGCTCGGTGAAGGCGCGCACGAGGTAGTCGATCTCGTCGTCGGACAGCGCGAGGCCGAAGTCCTTGTTCGCCGCGTCGAGGGCCGTGCCGCCGCGCCCCAGCACGTCGACGTGCTCCATCGGCTTGCCTGGCTGCTCGTCGAACAGGTGAATCGCGTCTTCGCGGCGCAGCAGCACGCTTTCGGTCATGCGGTCGTGCAGCAGCGCGGCGGCGGCTTGCAGCTCTTGCGCGTCCAACGGCTTGGCGCCGCCCAGCAGGCCGCTTTTCAGCGAGAGCCGGAACTCCGTCACCCGCTCGACCCGCTTGATCGCGAAGCCGCAGTTATGCGCGATGTCGGTCGCTTTGCTGGCCCACGGCGACACCGTGCCCAGCCGCGGCGCCACGACGATCAGCGGGCCGTCGGCCGGGCCGGCGTACGGGTCGCCGTAGTGCAGCAAGGCGGCGACCTTGTCGAGCGCCTCGTTCGGAAGCGGGCCCTCGCTCCAGACCCAGTGCACGTGACGCGCATGCACGGCGGTGATGCGCGGGCTGATCGCCGACAGCCGCGGCAGCAGCGCCTGGGCGCGAAAGGCGGAGAGCGCGTTGCCCCCCTCGAAGTGATGCAGGTGCTTGGGGCTGGAGGTCACGCTGGCGGCTCGGGGGCTTGGGGGAAGGCCCGGAACGGCTTGTGGCCGCCCCGGTGGAAACCCGCGATTTTACGGGGTGAGTGAGATAATTCTGCGCTATGACGATCACCATCAAGACCGCAGCCGATGTGGAAGGCATGCGCATCGCCGGCAGGCTCGCCTCCGAAGTGCTGGACATGCTGACCCCGCATGTGAAGCCCGGCGTGACCACCGACCAGCTCGACCAGCTCGCGAACAACCACATCGTCAATGTGCAGGGCGCCGTTCCCGCGCCGCTGAACTACGCGCCGCCGGGCTACACGCCCTATCCGAAATCGATCTGCACGTCGATCAACCACCAGGTCTGCCACGGCATTCCGAACGACCGACCGCTGAAGAACGGCGACATCGTCAACATCGACGTCACCGTCATCAAGGACGGCTGGCACGGCGACACGAGCCGCATGTTCATCGTCGGAGAAGGGTCCATCGCCGCGAAGCGGCTGTGCCAGTTCACGTACGACGCGATGTGGAAGGGCATCGCGAAGGTCAAGCCCGGCGCGCGGCTGGGCGACATCGGCCACGCGATCCAGACCTTCGCCGAAACCAACGGCTTCTCGATCGTGCGCGAGTTCTGCGGCCACGGCATCGGCCGCAACTTCCACGAGGAGCCGCAGGTGCTGCACTACGGCCGCCCGGGCACGCTCGAAGAGCTGGTTCCGGGGATGGTGTTCACGATCGAGCCGATGGTCAACGCCGGCCGGCGCGAGATCCGCGAAATGACCGACGGCTGGACCATTGTCACGAAGGACCGCTCGCTGTCGGCGCAATGGGAACACACCGTTCTCGTCACGCAGACCGGCTACGAAGTGCTGACGCTGTCGGCCGGCAGCCCGCCGCCGCCGGCCTTCGTGAGCGGCCAAGCCGCCGGCGCCATCGCAGGCTGATCATGTCCGCTGTCCCGGAGGCGCGCGGCCCCGAACGCCCCCCGCGCAGCGTCAGCGAGCTTCGTTCGCGCTTCCGCCAGGGCAAGGCCGCGCTGATCGAGCACTTCCGCGAGGCGCGGCCCACGTCGACCGCCGCAACGCGGCTCGTGCGTGCGCTGACCCGCCACGTCGATCAGACGCTCGCCGACCTGTGGCAGCACGCGATGATGCCGCCCGGCGCCGCGCTGCTCGCGGTCGGCGGCTACGGGCGCGGCGAGCTGTTCCCGCACTCCGACGTCGACGTGCTGGTGCTGCTGCCACCGGGCGAGAACCATGCCAACGACGCGCTGAAGTCGTCGATCGAGGGGTTCATCACCGCCTGCTGGGACATCGGCCTGGAGATCGGCTCCAGCGTGCGCACGGTGGAGGAGTGCATCGAGGAAAGCCACCGCGACGTCACCGTGCAGACGGCGCTGCTCGAGTCGCGCTACCTCTGCGGCTCGCGGCGGGTGTTCAGCCGGTTCCGCGACGCGAACGCGCAGGCCATGGACGCAAAGGCCTTTCTGCGCGCAAAGACGCTGGAGATGCACCAGCGCCACCAGAAATTCGAGGACACACCCTACTCCCTGGAGCCGAACTGCAAGGAGAGCCCGGGCGGGCTGCGCGACCTGCAGGTCGTCATCTGGGTCGCACGCGCCGCCGGCCTCGGCAAGAACTGGAACGAGCTCGCCGCACGCGGCCTCATCACGCCGTTCGAGGTCAAGCAGTTGCAGCGCAACGAGGGCCTGCTCAAACTGATCCGCGCGCGGCTGCACATGGTGGCGGGCCGCCGCGAGGACCGCCTGGTGTTCGACCTGCAGACCGCCGTGGCCGAAAGCTTCGGCTACCAGCCGACCAAGGGACAGCGCGCGTCCGAAGTGCTGATGCGCCGCTACTACTGGGCGGCCAAGGCAGTCGCGCAGCTGAACCTGATCCTGATGCTCAACATCGAGGAACGCGTGAACGGCCTGCAAGACGCGCCGATGCGTCCGATCAACGAGAAGTTCCTCGAGCGTGCCGGCATGCTGGAGGTGGCGAGCGACGACCTGTACGAACGCGACCCGCATGCCATTCTCGAGACCTTCCTGACCTACCAGACCACGCTCGGCCCGAAGGGTTTGTCGGCGCGTACCCTGCGCGCGCTGTACAACGCCCGCGAGCTGATGAACAGCGAATGGCGGCACGACCCGGTGAACCGGGCGACGTTCATGAAGATGCTGCACGCGGAGGAAGGCCAGACGCACGCCTTCCGCCTGATGAACCAGACCTCGGTGCTGGGGCGCTATCTGTGGGTGTTCCGCCGCATCGTCGGGCAGATGCAGCACGACCTGTTCCACGTCTACACGGTGGACCAGCACATCCTGATGGTGCTGCGCAACGTGCGGCGCTTCTTCATCCCGGAGCACGCGCACGAGTACCCGTTCTGCTCGCAGCTCGCCTCCCAATGGGACCGGCCGTACGTTCTGTATGTGGCCGCCCTCTTCCACGACGTGGCCAAGGGGCGCGGCGGCGACCACTCCGAGCTCGGCGCGCGCGAAGTGCGCAAGTTCTGCCGCGACCACGACGTGCCGAAGGAAGACGCGGCGCTGGTCGAGTTCCTGGTCAAGGGCCACCTGACGATGTCGCGCATCGCGCAGAAGGAAGACCTGTCGGACCCGGACGTCATCGAAGACTTCGCCAAGCTCGTCGGCACCGAGCGCCGCCTGACCGCGCTGTACCTGCTGACGGTGGCCGACATCCGCGGCACCAGCCCGAAGGTGTGGAACGCCTGGAAGGGCAAGCTGCTGGAAGACCTGTACCGGCTCACCTTGCGCGCGCTCGGCGGCGCGCGGCCCAACGTCGATGCCGAGATCGAGGCGCGAAAGCAGGAGGCGCGACACACGCTGAACCTCTATTCGCTGCTGCCCGGCACCGAAACGGCGCTGTGGAAGACGCTCGAGATCAGCTACTTCGCCCGCCACGACGCCGGCGACATCGCCTGGCATGCCCGCTCGCTGTACCGCCACGTCACGTCGATGGAGCCGATCGTGCGCGCGCGGCTGTCGTCGCTCGGCGAGGGGCTGCAGGTGCTCGTCTATTCGCCGGACCGCCCCGACCTGTTCGCCCGCATCTGCGGCTACTTCGACAGCGCGAGCTTCAACATTCTCGACGCCAAGGTGCACACCACGAAGGCCGGTTATGCGCTGGACACCTTCCAGGTCACGAGCCCGCACCTCGAAGAGCACTACCGCGATCTGATCTCGCTGGTGGAAACGCAGCTCGCCCAGGCCCTCAACGCGACCGGCCCCTTGCCCGAACCGAGCCGCGGCCGGCTGTCGCGGCGCGTGAGGTCGTTCCCGGTCACGCCGCGGGTCACCCTGCGGCCCGACGAGCGCGCGCAGCGCTGGCTGCTGGGCGTCTCGACGAGCGACCGCTCCGGCCTGCTGTATTCGATCGCCCGTGTGCTGGCCCGGCACCACATCAACCTGCAGCTCGCAAAGATCACGACGCTCGGCGAGCGGGTCGAAGACACCTTCCTCGTCGACGGTTCGGCGCTGCAGCAGAACAAGTCGCAGCTCGAGATCGAGACCGAGCTGCTGGATGCGATCACGCCGTGACGCTGCAGACGATCACCGCGACCGAGGCGCTGCGGCGGCTCGACGGCTTCAGCACCATCATCGACGCGCGCTCGGAAAGCGAGTACGCCGAAGACCGCCTGCCCGGCGCGGTGAACTGGCCCAGCCTCACGGATGAGGAGCGCCGGCTGGTCGGCACGGAGTACAAGCAGGTGTCCCCCTTCGTCGCGAAGAAGCGCGGCGCCGCGCTGGTGGCACGCAACATCGCGGCGCACATCGAGCGCGAGGTGTTCGACAAGCCGAAGGATTGGCAGCCGCTCGTCTACTGCTGGCGCGGCGGCAAGCGCAGCGGTTCGCTGGCGCTGGTGCTCGATCAGATCGGCTTCAAGGTGCATCTGCTGGAAGGCGGCTACCGCGAATACCGGCGTGCCGTGACGGCCGATCTGCAGCAGTTGCCGCTGCGCTTTCGGTACCGTGTGCTGTGCGGCAAGACCGGCTCGGGCAAGAGCCGGCTGCTCGGCGCCTTGCGCGACCAGGGCGCCCAGGTGCTGGACCTCGAAGCCTTGGCGAACCACCGCGGCTCGGTGCTGGGCCTCGTGCCCGGCAGCCCGCAGCCGAGCCAGAAGCAGTTCGATTCGCGTGTGTGGGAGACGCTGCGGCACTTCGACCCCGAGCGAGAGGTCTGGATCGAAAGCGAGAGCAAGAAGGTCGGCGAATTGCGCGTGCCCGAGACGCTCGTCGAGCGCATGCGGGCATCACCTTGCGTGCGCGTCGAGCTTCCGCTGGAAGCGCGGGTGCAGTTGCTGATGGAGGACTACGACTTCTTCGTCAAGGACGTGCCGGCGTTTTGCGAACGGCTCGATGCGCTGCGGGCGCTGCGCGGCAACGAGGTCGTCAATGGTTGGCAGGAGGCGGCGAAAGCCGGGCGGATCGAAGACGTGGTGCGCGAGCTGCTGCTGAAACACTACGACCCGGTGTATCTGCAGTCGATGCAGAGGAATTTTCGCGACTTCGACAACGCGGTGGTGCTGGAGCTGCCCGACGGAGGTGCGGCCGCTTTGCGCGGGGCCGCGGCGAAGCTGACGGAATAGCGGCTGGCGGTGCAGTGGATACCGGCGTTCGCCGGTATGACGTGCCTTCGCCGGCCACGAGGCCGGCTCCCCCATCATGCTGGAGCCCCCTCCCGGAGGGGGCTGGGGGAGCGGTACGTTCGCCCGAAGGGTTGAGGCGTCTACGACGCCTCAACCCATGTGCAGGCCGCCGTTGACCGAGAAGTCCGCCCCAGTTGCGAACCCCGACTCGTCCGACGCCACCCACGCCACGATCGACGCGATGTCTTCCGGCGTGCCCAGGCGCTTGACCGGAATGCCGGCGATGATCTTCTCGAGCACATCCTGGCGAATCGACTTCACCATGTCGGTGGCGATGTAGCCCGGCGACACGGTGTTGACCGTCACGCCCTTGTTCGCCACTTCCTGCGCCAGCGCCATCGTGAAGCCGTGCATGCCGGCTTTGGCGGCCGAGTAGTTGGTCTGGCCGAACTGGCCCTTCTCGCCGTTGACCGAGCTGATGTTGATGATGCGGCCCCAGCCCTTTTCCAGCATGTCTTCGATGACCTGCTTGGTCACGTTGAACAGGCTCGTCAGGTTGGTTTCGATCACCGCGTCCCAGTCGGCGCGGCTCATCTTGCGGAACATGCCGTCGCGGGTGATGCCGGCGTTGTTGACCAGCACGTCGATGTTGCCGTGCTCCGCCTTGGTCTTCTGAAACGCCGCGACCGTCGAATCCCAGTCGCCGACGTTGCCGACAGACGGGTAGAAGGTGTAGCCGAGCGCCTTCTGCTCATTGAGCCACTTGTCGAAGTCGCGGCTCGGGCCGCAACCGGCGATCACCTTGAAGCCGTCCTTGTGCAGACGCTGGCACATCGTCGTGCCGATGCCGCCCATGCCGCCGGTCACGTACGCCACTTTTTGAGCCATTTTTTCTCTCCTTGTCTTTGCTGAGGTGCCTCAAGCGTCGTCGCGCCCGGCACCGGGGTCAATCGGGTTCCCCCGGGGTAAGAGTTACCGTTCAACGGTCAATGCAACGCCCATGCCACCGCCGATGCACAGCGAGGCGATGCCCTTCTTCGCGTTGCGGCGCTGCATCTCGTGCAGCAGCGTGACCAGGATGCGAGCGCCGGACGCGCCGATCGGGTGCCCGATCGCGATCGCGCCGCCGTTGACATTGACCTTGCTCGTGTCCCAGCCCATTTCCTTGTGCACCGCGCAGGCCTGGGCCGCGAAGGCTTCGTTGATCTCGAGCAGGTCGAGGTCGGCCGGCTTCCAGCCGGCGCGCTCCAGCGCACGCTGCGACGCCGGCACCGGGCCCATGCCCATGTGCGCCGGGTCCACGCCGGCCGACGCGTAGCTTGCGATCCGAGCGAGCGGGGTCAGGCCGAGCTGGTCGGCTTTCTTCGCGGTCATCAGCACCACGCCGGCGGCGCCGTCGTTCAGGCCGGACGCATTGCCCGCCGTCACGCTGCCCGCCTTGTCGAAGGCCGGGCGCAGGCCGGCCAGCACGTCGGCGTTGGACTTGCGGTTGATGAACTCGTCCTGGTCGAAGGCGACCGGGTCGCCCTTCTTCTGCGGGATCAGGAACGGAACGATCTCGTCCTTGAACCGGCCGGCGTCCTGCGCGGCGGCCGCCTTCTGCTGCGAAGCGAGCGCCAGCGCGTCCTGCTGCTCGCGCGTCACGCCGTATTTCTTGGCCACGTTCTCGGCCGTGATGCCCATGTGGTACTGGTTGTAAACGTCCCACAGGCCGTCGACGATCATCGTGTCGACGAGTTTCCAGTCGCCCATGCGCTGGCCGTCGCGCGAATTCGGCAGCGCGTGCGGCGCGAGGCTCATGCTTTCCTGGCCGCCGGCGATGACGATCTCGGAGTCGCCGTCGCGGATGGCCTGCGTGCCCAGCATCAGGGCCTTCAGGCCCGAGCCGCAGACCTTGTTGATCGTCATCGCCGGCACGCCGTTCGGCAGGCCGCTCTTGATGACGGCCTGGCGCGCCGGGTTCTGGCCGACGGCGGCCGTCAGCACCTGGCCGAGGATCACTTCGTTGATCTGATCGCCGCTCAGCTTGGCACGCTTGAGCAGCTCGACGATCACGGCGGCGCCCAGCTCGGACGCGGGCGTCTTGGCAAGCGAACCGCCGAACTTGCCCACGGCGGTGCGGGCGGCGGCAACGATCACGATGTCGGTGGTCATGTCAATCTCCTGGGTTCGGGTCGGGGGAAAGGGAGGATGGAAAGGGGGGCGGCTCAGTTTCCATGGTGCCGAAGCGACGCTCGACACATGAACCCGCCCAGCCAAGCGGCCGCCGCGGATCCGGCTTTGCCGGTCCGCCAGCGGGCCTTGCAGGCCGCGCCGAGCCAAGGGGCTCGGCCCTTCGCCAGGCACGAAAGGTCCACTGGACCTTTCGTGTCCGGGCTCAGCCCCCTTGAGGGGGAGGCGCCGAAGGCGCTTCGGGGGTGGTTCACTTCAGGCCTTCTGCTTCACGTAGCGGCCGGGGGCGGGCTCGATGGCCTTGTACTTGCGGTTGCCGACGCTCTTCGGCGCCGGAACCTGTCGGCCGGCATGGCCTTTCAGCCACTCCGCCCAATCGGGCCACCAGCTGCCGGCGTGCTCGCCGGCCTTGTCGAACCACGCGTCGCACTTGGCGGGGAGGCTCTTGCCCTCGCCGATCCAGTGGCTGCGCTTTTTCTTGGCCGGCGGATTGATCACGCCGGCGATGTGGCCGGACGCGCCCAGCACGAAGCGTTTCGGGCCCGTGAGTACCTGCGTGTTGCGATAGGCGCCGTCCCACGGAACGATGTGGTCCTCGCGCGAGGCATAGATGTAGGCCGGCGTGTCGACGAGGCTCAGGTCCAGCGTCTCGCCGCAGACGGTCAGCTTGCCGGGCACCACCAGGTTGTTCTCGAGGTAGGTGTTGCGCAGGTACCAGCAGAACATCGGTCCCGGCAGGTTGGTGCTGTCGCTGTTCCAGTAGAGCAGGTCGAACGGCGGCGGCGTCTCGCCCTTCAGGTAGTTGCCGACCACGTAGTTCCACACCAGGTCGTTCGGCCGCAAAAAGCTGAAAGTCGATGCGAGTTCCTGTCCCTTCAGCAGGCCGCCCTCGTTGGGGCTGCCGGGACCGATCGTCATCTCGCGCATCTGCACGCTCGCCTCGTCAATGAACAAGGCCAGCACGCCGGTGTCGCTGAAGTCGAGGAAGCTGGTCAGCAAGGTCATGCTGGCCGCCGGCTTGCGGCCGCGCGCCGCGAGCACCGCCAACGCCGTCGCGAGCAGCGTGCCGCCAATGCAGAAACCCAGCGTGTCGACGGTCTTCGCGCCGGTGATCTCCTGCACGACATCGAGGGCCTTGATGGGACCGTCCTCGATGTAGTCGTCCCAGCTCAGCTTCTCCATGCTCGGGTCGGCGTTGCGCCAGCTCATCACGAAGAGCCGGTGGCCCTGCTCGACCGTGTAGCGGATGAGCGAGTTCTCGGGCTGAAGGTCGAGGATGTAGTACTTGTTGATGCACGGCGGCACCATCACCAGCGGGCGCTTCGCCACCTCGGGCGTGGCGCTCGCGTACTGGATGAGCTGCATCAGCTCGTTCTCGAACACCACCGCGCCCGGCGTCACGGCGAGGTTGCGCCCCACCTCGAACGCGGATTCGTCGCTCTGGCTGATGCGCCCGCGGCCCGCGTCGGCGAGCAGCTGCGCCAGCCCGCGCGTCAGGCTCTCGCCGCCCGTCTCCTGCGCCAGGCGCA
>DATKCI010000344.1:0-12364 GCA_035513255.1 Piscinibacter sp.
CGTGTCCGGATCGGTGTCAATGTACAGACCGATGACGGTCGTCGAACCACCCAGCGGCGTGCGCGCCGTCGTCGGCAGGAGCAGCAGGTCGGTCGTCTCACCGTTGATGTCCTCTTCCATCCCCTCGAACTGCTCACCCGACGGCGCCCGGAAGCGTGCGCCGCTCAGCCAGTCGACGAGCAGCGCGCGCTGCGCTGCGCCGCCGATCGCCGCGCGCGTCGCGTCTTCCGCATGAGCCGCGCGATCGCTCACGAAGCCGAGCGTAGCCATGCCGGCGAGCAACGCCAGCGACGCGACCGTGAGCCCCACGATCAGCTCGACGAGCGTGAAGCCGCCGCGCGCGCGCATCACCGGCGCACCGGGCCCGACTGCGGCGCGCGCACCGCCTGCTGCGGCTGCGGCTCGTGCAGCAGTGTGCGCAGCACGAACGACTCATCGAATACATCGACCGCGACAGCCACACTGAACAGCTCGTACTCGTCATCGACGGGCGCGACCTCCATGCGCCAGCTGTAGTCCGTGAACGGCGCGGGGAACGTGCCGGCGAGCAGCGAGTCCGGGACGTCGACCAACTCGTCGTAGGACATCATGCGCAGTGTCGCCATGCGATCGTCGGCGAGTGCGCGCGCCGTCAGCAGCAGCGCGGCCTTGTCCGCAGTGCGCACCTGCGACGCCGTGGTGGCGAGCAGCGCGATCGAGATCAGACTGATGATCGCCAGTGCGACTACCGCCTCCATCAGGACGAAGCCGCGTCGCGCGCTAGTGCACAATGGCATCGCCAGTCCATGGATCGATGGTGATCGTGCGCGTCAGCAGCGCCGTACGCAGTACAATGGTATCGCCGAATACGGCGCCCGTGGGCGCGAACTCGAAGTGCGCGCGCGGCTTCGACAGCTGGAGCTGCACGGTCGGCGGCAGTGCGAGCGTGAAGCCGGGCGTCATCGACGCCACGTCCGTGGACAGCGTGTCCGACACACTGCCCACCCAGACCATGCCCGTGAGCGAGTCGATGCTGACGTTCACGGCCGAGCCGGAGCGCTGCGCGGAGTCGCGCGCCACACGGAACAGCGTCTCGAGCTGACGGCCGGCCGCGACAATGTCGTCGTCGACCGGATCCTCCAGCAGTGCCGACACCGTCACGGCGGCGGCGACCGCAATGATGAACAGCACCACGGTCAGCTCGATCAGTGTGAAGCCGGCGCGCGTTCGCATCAGCGGAACGAGCTCGCGTTGACGCCGTAGATCGCCTGGAGCAGTGCGAGCGCGACCAGTGCCACGACACCACCGAACAGCACGATCATCGCCGGCTCCGCCAGCGCGACCATGCGCTCGAGCGCGCGCTCCGTGCGCCGCTCCAGCAGGTCCGCCGACTTGAGCAGGAAGTCCGACAGCCGGCCAGCCTCCTCGCCCAGCGCCACCAGCTGCGCGAGCACGGACGGGAATACATTGCGTTCGGCGATCGCTGCGTTCAGCGAGCTGCCCTCCCGGACGCGCGTGCGGATGCGGTCCGTTTCGTCGCGTGCAACCGGATCGTTCATGCAGTCGCGCGCGTCGGCCAGCGCGTTCAGCAGCGGTGCACCGCCCGCCAGCAGCTCACCGACCATGCGGGCGAACGCCGCGCCCAGCGCCTGCCGGCGCCATGCGCCGAAGACGGGCACGCGCGTGAGCACGACCGCGGCGACACGGCGGCCGGAGACCGTGGTGCGCAGCCATGCGAACAACAGCAGCAGTGCGAGCGGTACGAGCAGCAGCACGCGCCATTGCTCGCGCATGGTCATGGAAATGCCGAGCACGAGTGCCGTGATGCGCGGCAGCGCGGCGCCGGCGGAGAGCAGCAGCTCGGCGAAGCGCGGCAGCACGAACAGCACGAGCACCAGCACGGACGCGAGCCCGACGAGCGCGAGCAAGGCGGGGTAGATGGACATCGACACGAGCTTCGAGCGCAGCTCGTCGTCGCGCTCGAGATGCGTCGACAGCCGCATGAACGCGTCGTCCAGCGAGCCGGACCTCTCGCCCGCGCGCACCACGCCGATGTAGAGCGGCGAGAACAGGCGCGGATGCTCGGCCAGCGCTGCCGCCAGCTCCTCGCCTCGCTCCACGCGCATGCGCACCTGGTCCAGTGCCGGGCGCGCGGACTCGGATACCGTCACGGTCGCTGCCTTCAGCGCGCGCGACAGCGGCATGCCCGCCGGCAGCAGTGCAGCGACGCCGCGCGTGAAGTCGAGCACCGCGCGCCGCCGGCCGAAGCCGAAGCCCATGCCGCTCGCCGACTGCGCCGATGCCGCAGCCTCCTGCACATCGATCGGCAGCAGACCGCGCGTCTCCAGCTCGCGCGTCGCCGACACCAGCGTGGACCCGCTGATGCGGCCCCTCGTGCGACGGCCCGTGGCGTCGACGGCGCGGTACGCGAAGGTCGGCACCGGCGGACCCTCAGTTCACGTTGGTGTTGGAGATGTCGGCGTCGTCGCCCACGCCGCCCAGCGCGCCATCGGCGCCGAGCGAGATCAGATCGTAGGAGCGCGCATTGAACTCACCCGGGCTCACGTACAGGTACGGATTGCCCCACGGGTCGTTCGGCACGGCCTTCCGCAGGTAGGGCCCGCGCCAGTTCGTCGGCCGCGGCTCCGCCGCCGGCTCCTGCCACAGAGCATCCAGCCCCTGCGCCGTCGTCGGGTAGCGGCCGTTGTCCAGGCGGTACGCGTCCAGCGCCGCACCCAGCAGCTCGATCTGCGACCGCGCCGCCGCGTCCTTCGCACTGCCCACGTGCCGGAATACGTTCGGCGCCACCAGCGCCGCCAGCACGGAGATCACCGCGATCACGACCAGGATCTCGATCAGGGTGAAGCCCGCGCGGCGGGCCAGCAGGCGATTCGCTCTCATGGCAATCCTGTGATGCGAGAGGTGCAACTATACTTAGACACGGAGCGGTGGGGATTTGTTGCCCGGCAGCCCGCGCTCTCACACGCGTACCAGGTATATAGTAGGGCTACGGACCATGGCGTACCAGCGGCCGGCGCGAACTCGCCGCCGCCGCCGCCGACGTCAGACGGCGTACAGCACGTCCAGATCGATGAGCCGTATATGCGGCTCGCGGTGTGCACGTTCGCGGAAATGATCCGTGAACCCCGCGGCGGAAATGTAGATGTGACCGGCCGAGCGGTTCGCATGCACCGCGTCGCGTGCCCATCCGTGGCCCGAGTGCGCCAGCGCCTCGAGGTCTCGTTGCAGACGGTAATGGACCTCGGTATCCACCGGCTGCGACGACCACTTCACCTCCCCGGTGAGTATCCGCCCATCCTCCATCTCCGCGACGATGTCGAGTTCGATACTCTGGCGATTGCGGTCTCGCCCCTCCCACCGCGCCCACAGCGCCGCGGGCGGCAGTCCCCACTTTGCGTGGTGGCGTCCGTAGGCGTCGGCCGCCATAGGCTCGAACACGTACCGGCCCATGTAATCGTCCAGCCTGGGTGCGACTTCGGCACGCCACACTGAATCGACGCCGCCGCGCTCCAGTCGGCTGCGATGCGGGTGCACGAATCGGTACCAGAATCGGACCGCGTTGTCGGCCAGGCGGAACCGCCATGGTGTGCGTTCACTCGCGTCAAAATTGCGCTCCCGACGAACCAGACCCAGCGACTCGAGAACATCCAGCGCCCGCCGCACGACATGCGGCCGCTCCTGAAGGCCGGCCGCCGTCGCGATCTCGTTCGTTTCCGTGCGGCCCGTCGCAACCGCCGACAGCACGGCCTGATACTCGCGCGGCTCGCGGATGCCTTTTTCCTGCTGGATCAGCGTCGCAAGCTGAAGATGCACTTCGCCCCGTGGCGACAGTACCGCATCACGAACCACCGCACCCAGTTCCGCACCGGGCCGTACCACACTGAGAAAGCGCGGCGTGCCGCCCAGCACGCCGTACACATAGGCGCGTTCGCGGACCCCGCGACCCTGCTCGACCATTCTGCCGGCGTCGAAGTAATCGAACGGCCCGATCCGCGCCGACCAGTTGATCCGGCCGTACAGCGGCGAGTCGCCAGCCTGGAGCCGTTCCATGGTGCCCACCTCGGAGCCGCACAACACCAGCAGTATCCGCCGCCCGCTGACTTCCCGGTCCCATACGGCCACGAGCTGCGACGCGATGTCGTCCTCCCCGCCGAGCAGGTACTGAAACTCGTCCAGTACCACGATCAATGGCTCGCCAGCGCCCAGTTCCAGAAGCACGAATCGAAGCACCGACCGCCACGTCGGGTAGTCGGCCGGATCGACCGCCCTGCCGGCGAGCCGCTCCGCCGATTGCAGCAGCTCGCGCTGGTTGACCGCCGCCGTACTGTCGGCGGCGAGGTAATAGAGCACGCGACGGCCCGTCCAGGCCCGATCCAGCAGGTACGTCTTGCCGACCCTCCGCCGCCCGTACACCAGCGCAAGAGCAGGTTCGCTTCGGTCGGCCAGCTCGGCCAGCTCCTGTAACTCCGCTTCGCGGTTAATGAACATGATCGGCCTGGTCGCCAGGTTAATATTGTGATAGGTTCATACTATACTATCTATAGACCATGATATCAACTGAATGGTTTACTTGGCTCAGCATTTTTGGGAGGACCTTGCGCTACCTCGCTCGCTATGGCTACACTGCATCATGTCGTTCTAGTTACGGGAAATGTTAGAACGTGAATTGAAACTAGTTGCGGGATATGTGTTAGATCAACCCGCCGGGGCCTGAGTGACCTCGGCGGGCAGGCTTTCACCGCAAGCATTGTGTATGCAGCCCACGCCATTCCAAGCGGTCACCGATTTCGTCGCCCATGCACGCTTACGCGCGGACGGTTCGTTCGCTGTGCATGCGGTGGAAGAGCACGCACGCGAGGTTGCTCGGCGAGCAGCTGCGTTCGCAGAGGCATTCGGCGGTGGGGCCTGGGCGCGTGTTGCGGGGCTGTGGCATGACCTGGGCAAGTATCACCCTGAGTTTCAGCAATACATTCGCCGTGCTACAGGCTACGACGCAGAAGCGCATCTGGAAGGTCAGCCCGGGCGAGTCGATCATTCGACGCTCGGCGCTGCGTACGCCGTGGAGCAAATGAAGGTGCCGGGCCGTATGCTGGCATATTTGATCGCAGGACACCACACAGGGCTCCCAGACTGGGACAGCGCCGAAGAGGCAAATGCGGCGCTATTTCCTCGGCTCGAGCGGAACCGTTCTCGCCTCCCACATGTCTTGGCTCAGGCTATTCCTCCTGACCTCCTGAATCCACCCGCACCCGGGAGTCGGCCGCCCGGCGGGCGTGAAGGCATCGCGCTCTGGATACGCATGTTGTTCTCGTGCCTCGTGGACGCGGATTTCCTCGACACCGAAGCCTTCCTGAATGAAGGCCAGGCGGCGCTACGTGGCACCTATCCTACGCTCGCCGAGCTGAGGACGCGCTTCGATTTGCGAATGGAAGCCAAGGCTGACGAGCTGAAAAAGTCTGGGCCCGTGTCGGAGCTAAATCGCATACGCGACGAAGTTCTTGTCCGATGCCGGGGCCAGGCGGCGCAGGCGCCTGGCCTGTTTTCCCTGACAGTCCCCACAGGTGGCGGAAAGACGTTGTCGTCGCTCGCCTTTGCGCTCGATCATGCACTCACTCACGGCAAGCGGCGAGTCATCTACGTGATCCCGTATACCAGCATCATCGAGCAAACTGCCGACGTGTTTCGGGTGATGCTCGCGGGAGCCGAGGGCGAACTCGATCCCGTTGTCGAGCACCACAGCAACCTGGATTCGGATCGCGAAACGCCGTACAGCCGCGTGGCAAGTGAGAATTGGGATGCTCCGATTATCGTTACCACCTCTGTGCAGTTCTGGGAATCGCTCTTCGCCGCCCGTACCAGCCGATGCCGCAAGCTACACAACATCGTTGATAGCGTCGTCGTGTTGGACGAGGTGCAAATGCTGCCGGCCGAGTTCCTGAAACCGATCACGGCCACGGCGCAACTCCTGGCCGATCATTACGGTGTTACACTGGTCCTGTGTACTGCGACGCAGCCGGCCCTTGAGGAGCAACACACGCTGGACTTCGATTTCCCAGGTCTGCGAGGCGTGCGCGAAATTGTGGCCGACACCGAAGCGCTCCATCACAGGCTAAGACGCGTCGTGGTCAGAGTTCCCGCTGACCTAACGACAGTCACCACTTTGGACGCACTGGCCACGAGGCTGACCGCACACGCTCGTGTACTTTGTGTAGTAAACCGGCGCGATGATGCGCGTGATCTTTTCCGCCTGCTTCCGCATGACACAGCAATCCATCTTTCGGGTCTCATGTGCGGTGAGCACCGCTCGCACACTATCCGTGAGATCAGACGTGCCTTGCACGACGGCGAAATGGTGCGAGTGGTGAGTACCCAGCTGGTCGAGTCGGGTGTAGATCTGGATTTCCCAGTCGTGTACCGCGCCCTTGCCGGTCTGGATTCCGTTGCTCAGGCCGCTGGACGGTGCAACCGCGAGGGGTCGCTGCGTGACCGCAACGGCGCGCCTATCCCGGGTGAGGTCGTCGTATTCGTGCCGCCGCGGCCCGCACCGGTCGGCGCCTTGCGCATGGCCGCCGAGGCCGGCCGTCGAATGTTCGAGCAGGATTCCGACGATCCATTGGCGCCCGAACGCTTTCGGGGCTACTTTTGCGAATTGTTCTGGAAGCATGGCGATCGGCTGGACGCGAAGAGTATCATCGCCCACCTTACGCCTGATGCACGGGGCAGCATTCGCTTCCGGACTGCCGCTCGGGAGTTCCGTCTGATCGAGGATAATCAACTCCCGGTTGTCGTGCGCTACACCCCGACACAGAATGAGGACCACCGGTCGTCATTCGACATCAATTCTGTGCTCGAGGGGCTGCGCTTCACACCGCCTGATAGACAGATGTTTAGGCGTTTACAGCGCTTCACTGTCACCGTACCGCGTTATCATCACGACCGGCTGCGAGCGCAGGGACACATCGAGGAGTTGCACCCCGGAATCTGGGTTCAGGTGACCAGCGACTTATATGATCAGCGGCTCGGCCTGCAGGTCGGCGAAGACGCCCAGACGAGCCTCACCACAACTCTGGAGCAACCCGTGTGACTGATATCCAGATGGCGCCGGGCGCGACTACACGGCTGCGCGTGTGGGGCGATTTTGCGTGTTTTACACGGCCTGAGATGAAGGTTGAACGAGTGTCATACGACGTCATGACACCGTCGGCTGCGCGCAACATCCTGCAGGCGATCTGCTGGAGGCCCGCCATCGAGTGGGAGGTCATGCGTATCGACGTGCTACGTCCAATCCGCTGGACGTCAGTGCGCCGCAATGAAGTCGGCTCTGTAGTGCCGACTACGTCGGCAATCACGGCCATGAAGCGAGGCGCTGGTTCGCTGGGGTTGTACATTGAGGAGGACCGGCAGCAGCGGGCAGCACTGATTTTGCGCAATGTGGATTACTTGATTCATGCTCGCTTTCACATGACCGCCCGCGCCGGTGCTGACGACAACGCGGGCAAGTTCGCCGAAATGTTTCGTCGCCGTGCTGAACGGGGGCAGTGCGCGTGGCAACCGTATCTGGGCTGCCGTGAGTTCGCCGCGTTTTTCGCTCTCGTGCCGGACGGCGAGTCCTTGCCGGCCGTGGAGGACACACGCGAACTCGGCTGGATGCTGCATGATCTCGATTACGACACGCACTCCACGCCCACACCTCAATTCTTCCGCGCCCATCTCAACGCTGGCCGGATGGATATTCCCCCGCGCAAGCGCGTCGAGGTAGGCGAATGATTCTTCAGGCGCTGAGTGAGTACTACGCTCGCAAAGCCGCTGCCGACCAAGCCAGCATTGCGCCGGAAGGTCTTGAGCGAAAGGAGATCCCGTTCGTAATTGTGCTGGACAGCAAGGGGCAGTTCCTGGGACTGGAAGACACACGCACCGGCGAGGGAAAAAAGAAGCGGGGACGTGCATTCGCGGTCCCGCAGGCTGTGACGCGCACGGTGGCGGTTTCCGCCAACCTGCTTTGGGACAACACAAGCTATGTTTTGGGGGTGAGTGCCAAAGTCAAGCCAGAACGAATACGCCAGCAGCATGCCGCATTTATCGCCACAATCCGGGAACGTATTCCCGACGCCGATACGGATGAAGGCGTAAGGGCGGTACTTCGGTTCCTGGAGGCCAGCGAATTCGCGCCTGTCTTTGCCCATCCCCTGTGGCTCGAAGTCATGGACAGCACCGGTAACATGAGCTTCCGCCTGGAGGGCGACAACCAACTCGTATGCCAGCGACCTGCCGTGCTCGCGGCGGTGCAGGCGGTCGTGAGCGGCGCAACGGCTCAGGGGAAAACGTGCTTGGTGACAGGCACTTTGGACACGCCTGCACGCCTGCACCCACCGATCAAGGGTGTTGCGAATGCCCGCAGCAGTGGCGCGAGCCTGGTATCATTCAATCTGGCTGCTTTCAACTCGTTTGGTAACGAGCAGGGCGCCAACGCTCCCGTGGGCGAGCGGGCTGCCTTCGCCTACACCACCGCGCTCAATAACCTACTCGCCAGGGACTCGCGTCAGCGACTCATGTTGGGCGACGCGACCACGGTGTTCTGGGCCGAGCGGGCGCATGTACTCGAAGATTCTCTCGCCGCGTGGCTCGGCGAGCCGCCAAAGGACAATCCAGACCAGAGGAGTGAAGCGCTGAAGGCATTGTACGAAGCACCACGCAGCGGCGCCTTTGCGATCGACGAACAGGACAAGACGCGTTTTTATGTATTAGGCTTGGCACCGAACGCGGCACGCATATCAGTCCGCTTCTGGTGGACCGGCACTGCCGGCGAGCTTGCCGCTCGTATCCGCCAACACTTTGATGACCTGCATATCGCACACGATCGGCCGGGGGATGCGCCGCATCTGTCCGTCTTCCGGCTGCTGGTGAGTACTGCAACGCTCGGCAAAGCCGACAACATTCGGCCTAACCTGGCTGGAGCCGTAGTGCGTTCGATTTTCGAGGGGACCGAGTACCCGCGAGAGCTTCTCGGCGCCGCGATGCAGCGGATCCGCGCCGAAGGAGGCGCCGTAACATACGCCCGCGCCGCGCTTATCAAGGCATGTCTGACGCGTGAGGCGCGCCTTCAGTCTCGTCAAACCACAACTCCGGAGGTGAGCGTGTCGCTGGACCCGATCAACCCCAACACCGCATACCGCTTGGGGCGCCTGTTTGCCGTGCTCGAGCGAGCGCAGGAAGCGGCCAGTCCCGGCATCAATGCAACGATTCGCGATCGCTACTTCGGTGCAGCGTCGGCGACGCCTGTGACAGTATTCCCACGGCTGTTGAAGCTGAACACACACCATCTATCCAAGCTCGACAATCGCGGTCAAGCGGTGAACCTGGAAAAGCAGATTGGTCAGATCATTGACGGAGTGAACGATTTCCCTCCACTGCTGTCGCTTGCTGACCAAGGCCGGTTCAGCATCGGCTACTACCACCAGCGACAGAGCTTCTATACTCGCAAGGAACCCAACACGCAACCCGAGGCCTGACAATGAACGGACCAGTGCAAAACCGCTACGACTTCGTGCTTCTGTTCGAGGTCCGCGACGGCAACCCGAATGGCGACCCAGATGCCGGCAATCTGCCTCGCGTCGACCCCGAAACCGGGGAAGGGCTGGTCACCGACGTGTGTCTGAAGCGTAAGGTACGCAATTATGTAGGGCTGTTGCACGGTGAGCAGGCACCGTTCGAGATCTACGTGAAGGAGAAAGCAATTCTCAACAGGCAGCACGAGCGCGCATATAAGAATCTGGGGTTGGATCCAGGCGCTGTAGAGGGGAAGCGAACTGGTGGAGACAACGTAGGCAAGGCACGCACGTGGATGTGCCAGAATTTCTTCGACGTGCGAACCTTTGGCGCGGTGATGTCGACTGGTATCAACGCGGGACAGGTGCGCGGTGCCGTGCAACTCACATTTGCCCGCAGCTGCGGGCCTGTGGTCTCGCTGGAACACAGCATCACCCGCATGGCCGTTGCTACAGAGAAAGAGGCGGAGAGTCAGCAGGGCGACAACCGAACCATGGGCCGCAAGAGCACCGTGCCCTATGGGCTGTACCGTTCACACGGCTTCGTGTCAGCGCACCTCGCCAAGGATACCGGTTTTTCTGAGACGGACCTCGACCTGTTGTGGGATGCGCTCGTGAACATGTTTGACCATGACCGCTCGGCAGCACGTGGAGAGATGGCAACTCGCGGGCTTTATGTGTTTCGTCACGACAACGCGCTGGGTCGCGCCCCTGCGCACGTGTTGTTCGATCGTGTGCGGGTCAGTCGGGCTGGCGGGGACAAGCCCGCACGCCAATTCGGCGACTTTCGCGTCGAGTTGGATGAAGTCGGCGTACCTGCTGGCGTGCAACTGATCCGGAAGACTGGCTGATCGGAACGGCGTGTACACGGAGGATGATCTTCTCCCGCTGTCAGCGCTTCAGCACTTGCTTTTTTGTGAGCGGCAGTGCGGGCTCATTCACGTGGAGCAGTTGTGGGCCGACAACCGCCTCACGGTGGAGGGCTCGCACCTGCACCGGAAAGCGGATGAAGGGCCGCGCGAGACACGGGGCGCCGTGCGCACTACACGGAGTGTGCCGCTCCGCTCCATGCGGCTCGGCCTCATTGGCAAGGCCGACGTAGTGGAACTCCACCGCTCGGAGCAGAGCGGCTCGATAACGTGGCGACCGTTCCCTGTCGAGTACAAGCGCGGCCGTCCGAAGCGTGACCTTTCCGACAAGGTACAACTTTGTGCACAGGCGTTGTGCTTGGAAGAGATGCAAGGCATTACGATTCCGGCTGGGGCTCTATTCTACGGCTCCACACGGCGAAGGCATGACGTGGCGTTCGATGAGGTGCTTCGTACAGCAACCGAAACCGCCGCACGCCGCTTGCATGAGTTGGTGAGGAGCCGTGTAACACCGCGCGCTGTCCGCGCACCCAAATGCGACAGCTGTTCGCTTATAGATCTGTGCCTACCAGATGCAACCTGCAGGAGCCGTTCCGCACGGCGATACGTAGAACAGGCGTTGCACGACATGGAGCGTGACGGTTGAAGCACCACCTCAATACCCTCTTCGTCAGCACGCAGGGCGCCTATCTCGCCAAGGAGGGCCAGGCGGTAGTCATTCGCGTAGACAAGGAAGTACGACTTCGTGTGCCGCTGCACACGCTGGACGGCATAATCTGCTTTGGGCAAATTTCGTGCAGCCCTTACTTACTGGGAGCGTGTGCGGACAATGATGTCGCGGTAACATTGATGACCGAGCATGGGCAGTTTCTTGCACGGGTAACTGGATTTTCACCTGGCAACGTGCTGCTGCGCCGTGAGCAATTCCGCCGGGCAGATAGCGTAACAGCGGCGGCGGAAATTGCCCGCGCGGTGGTGCTCAGCAAGATCGCCAATTCACGTACCGTGCTCTTGCGAGCTGCACGTGACCATCCGAACAAAACAGACGCTGTGGCATTGCAGCAGGCCGCCACACATTTGAACCGTTGTCTGTCGGATGCGCTGCGTACTGCAGAAGTCGACACCTTGCGGGGCGTCGAAGGTGAGGCGGCACGAGTCTACTTTGGCGTGTTCAACCACTTGATTACCGCGCAGAAAGATGACTTTACATTCCATATGCGTAGCCGCCGGCCACCGCTGGACAATATCAACGCCCTATTGTCATTTCTGTACGCGCTGCTTGCGCACGACGCACGATCAGCGTGCGAGTCGTCCGGACTCGACGCTGCAGTAGGATTCCTGCACGCGGACCGACCGGGCAGGCCGGGGTTGGCATTGGACCTCATGGAGGAATTTCGTGCCTTCCTGGCCGACCGGCTGGCGCTTTCTCTCATCAACCGACGGCAGGTTCACGCATCAGGGTTCCACCGCAGTGAATCGGGAGGCGTTGAGATGGATGACGCAACTCGCAAGGCCGTGCTCGTTTCCTATCAGAAGCGAAAGCAGGAAGAGATCCGTCAACCATTCCTCGGTGAAACCATAACCGTAGGGCTTCTTCTCCATATGCAAGCGCGGCTACTGGCGCGCCACCTGCGAGGTGATCTGGACGCCTATCCTCCGTTCATCTGGAAATGACATATGCACATGCGTTCGGTGGAAATGCTATCGGCGCGGACGTGTTTCTTAAGCTAGCAACCAGTCATGTTTGTCCTCGTCAGTTATGATGTCGCTACGACGACCAAGGAAGGCCGTCGCCGGCTACGGCGTGTGGCCCGCGCGTGCCTCGACTTCGGCCAACGTGTACAGTTCTCAGTGTTCGAATGCCAGGTAGATCCTGAGCAATGGACACGTCTGAAATTGCGATTGCTTGACGAATACGACTCCGCGGAGGACAGCTTACGTTTCTATTTC
>DATKCI010000345.1:0-19246 GCA_035513255.1 Piscinibacter sp.
CGAAGCGCGCGGCCGATGCGCAGGTGCGCTACGCACAGATCGACGACGAGCTGATGGCGGCGCTGGAGCGCTGGGAGCTGTTGAGTGCCCGCTAACGCCCGCCGAACCAGCTGTCGCCGACCGCATCCGGGTGCGATCGGCTGACCATCAAGCCGGCCTGCAGGTACAGCGCATTCAGCAGCCGAATCGCCTTCTCGCGGTCCAGCCCCGGCCACTCGGAGATCTCCCGCAAGTTCGTGCTTTCCTTGCGCAGGCGGTAGATCGCCGCCAGCAGCGTGCCCGACGCCGGCAACCGTCCGAGGTCGAGCCCCGGCGTCACCCGATAGACGGCAGGCCCGGCAATCTCCGGCAGCAGCTCGGTGCGCCCGCCGTGCATCGCCAACTCCCACAACAGCGGCGCCAGCGGCGAATGCAGGCGCTCTTCGCCGATCAGCGCCTTTTCCGAGTCACCGGGCGGGCGCAGCAGCGCCGGCTCGACGTGCATCACGCGCAGCTCGGTTACCGGCTTGGCCAGCAGGAGGCTCATCGCGAGCGGGCAGTGCACGAGGCGCTCCTCGGGGAACACCGTCAGCGGCACCACGCGTTCGCCGAACTGCAGGTGGATCGTCACGCGCTTGGCATGGCGCACGCAGGCGGCGACGACCTCGAGCACTTCCGAGGTGCCGCCGTCGGCTTCGAAGCGGTAGAGGTCGGCGCGCAGCGACGGGCTCAGCGACGACAGGCGGGAGCTGACGCCGTTTTGCGCCTCCAGCTCCTTCAGGTACAGCCGGTAGGCGCTCGCACGCATCAACTCCGGTTCACCGAAGGGAATGGTGGACTCGAACATGGTGCGGCGTTTCCATTGTCACGAACTGTAGCGGTTGACCGCGACGATTCAACCCTAAACCCATGGTCTCACATTGCCGCGCGCACCTGCGCCAGCGCGCGCCAGAAGCGGGCGTCCTGCGTGGTGGCGAAGTTGATCCGCATCAGCGTCGTCGGGCGCTGCGTGGCATGGAACAGCGCGCCCGGCGCGAGCAGCCAGCCGTCGTCGAGCATCACCCGTGCCAGGCGCTCGGTGTCCACCCCGGTGTCGACCCAGCCGAACAGCCCGCGCGGCGGCGCAGCAAAGCGGCAGCCGTGGCTTTCGGCCAGCTTGACGGCACGGGCGCGCGCCGCGTCGAGCTTGGCGTTCACGCGCTCGGCGTGGCGGCGCAGCAAACCGTGTTCGAGGCAATGGGCCAGGGCTTGTTCGGTCAGACTGGGCGTGGTCAGCGTGCTCAGCAGCTTGGTGTCGATGAACCGATCGACCAGCGACGGCGGTGCGGCGATGAAACCGACTCGCCAGTTCGGGGCCAGGATCTTCGAGAAGCCGGAGACGTAGATCGTGCGCTCGAGCGCGTCCAGCGCCGCCATGCGCGGCAGATGGGCCGGAGCGAGATGCGCGTAGCTGTCGTCCTCGACGATGTGCAGGTCGTGCTGCTGGGCGAGTTTGAGCAGCCGGTGCGCCGCGCCCAGCGACAGCGACGCGCCGGTGGGGTTGTGCAGCACCGACACCGTCACGTACAGGCGCGGGTGATGCGCGTCGATGAGCCGTTGCATCACCGCGAGATCGGGGCCGTCTTCCCCGCGCGGCACTGGCAGCACCCGCAGGCCCAGCGCCGCCAGCCGGGCGTATTCGACCGACCAGCCGGGCTCGTCGACCAGCACGCTGTCGCCGGCGCGCACCAGCGTGCGCGTCACGACATCGAGCGCATGGGTCGCGCCGACCGTCGTGATGATCTGCTCGGGGCTCGCCGCCACGCCGTGATCGGCGAGCCGCGTCGACAGCACGCGGCGCAGTCGCAAGTCGCCCGCCGGCTGACCGTACTGCAGCGCGAGCGGCCCCAGCTGGCCGCCGCTGCACACGCGCCGCAGCGCGCTGCTCAGCATCGGCAGGTCCAGCCACTCGACCGGCAGGGTGCCCAGCCCCGGCATCGGCAACGCGCCGGGCGGCTGGAACATGCCGCGCATCAAGGTGGTCGCGCTGATCGGCAGCGGCGCATGCGCTGCCTTCGGCGCCGGCGGGCGCGGTGTTTCGGGCGCCGGTTCGCGCACGAAGAACCCGCGCTGGCGGCGCGCTTCGACGAGCCCCTGGGCCTGCAGCTGGTCGTAGGCGGCGACGACCGTGTAGGCGCTCACGCCATGCCGCCTTGCGCACTCGCGCACCGACGGCAGCCGCGTGCCGGGCGCCATCAGGCGCTGGCGGATGTGCTCGGAGAAGCGGGCCGTCAGCTGGTCGGTCAGCGTGGTGTCGGCGCCGCGCGACAGCTTGGCGGTGGACGCGGCGATGGATTCGGCGGAGGGTGTCATGTGCTGGCGCGGTGACCGATACAGATCGCGAAATGTGAAGGCCAAGTGTATCGGCCCTGTGTTGGCATGGGGCCGTAGACTGCGCCAGATGTCGACCGAGGAATTCACGGCCCTGCTGGTGTTCGCCACCGCGATGAGCTTCACGCCGGGGCCGAACACCACCTTGTCGGCCGCGCTGGGGGCCAATTTCGGCCTGCGCCGCACGCTCGGCTTCATCGTCGCCGTGCCGACCGGCTGGACGCTGATGATGCTCGCCAGCGGCCTGGGCCTCGGCGCGCTGGTGCTGGCCTTGCCGGGCGCCAACCTCGTGCTCAAGACGCTGGGCGTCGCGTACCTCCTGTGGTTGGCTTGGAAGCTGGCCGGCGCCGGCCAGCTCGGAGAGGCCGACCCGAACCGCTTGCGCATCGGTTTCTGGCAGGGTGTGACGCTGCAGTTTGTCAACATCAAGGCGTGGATGTTCGCGCTCGCGCTGGCCGCCGGCTGGGTGACGAGCGCGGGCGGTCTGCCGGCATCCAACCCCGGACAGCGGCTGGCGATCGTCTGCGCGGTGATGCCGGTGTTCGCGCTGACGAGCAACCTCATGTATGCGCTGGTCGGCTCGGTGCTTCGGCAGTGGCTCGCGCATGGCCGGCGCCTGCTCTGGTTCAACCGCACGATGGCCACGCTGCTGCTGGCCACGGCCGTTTGGATGGTGGGGGCATGACGGTGGCGCAACGGGAAACCCGCGGCTTGTGGTTCGGCCTGCTCGGCGTCGTGATCTTCGCGATGACCTTGCCGATGACGCGCCTGGCCGTCGGCCCGGCCGGCGATCCGCAGTTGCCGCCGCTGTTCGTCACGGCCGGCCGCGCCGCGCTCGCGGGGCTGCTGAGTCTGGCCTACCTCCTGCTGGTCCGCGCCCGCCGGCCGCGGCGCGACGAGTTCGCCGATCTCGCGGTCTGCGCCGCCGGCACCGTGATCGGTTTTCCGCTGTTCCTTGCGCTGGCGCTGCGGCATGTCGACGCGATGCACGCCGCCGTCGTCACCGGCGTGCTGCCGCTGGGCACCGCGCTGGCGGCCGCGGTGGCCTTGCGCCAGCGGCCGTCGAATGCGTTCTGGCTCTGCGCGGGGCTCGGCTGCGCACTGGTGATCGGCTTCGCGGCCTACCAGGGCAGCGGCCGCATGGGCGCGGCCGACGGCTTGCTGCTGCTCGCGGTGGCGAGCGCCTCGGTCGGGTACGTCGCCGGCGCACGGCTCGCGGCAGGGTGGCGCGCTGAGGAGGTGATCTGCTGGGTGCTGGTGCTGAGCCTGCCGTTCACCGCGCCGCTGATGTGGGCCGCTTGGCCCGATCACCCGGCGCGGGCGTCGGCCTGGGTGGGCTTCGGCTACGTGACGCTGTTTTCGATGTGGCTCGGTTTTTTCGCCTGGTACCGCGGCCTGGCGCTCGGCGGCACCGTGCGGGTGAGCCAGGTGCAGCTGGTCCAGCCCTTTCTCGCGCTGCTGGTCGCGGTGCCGGTGCTCGGGGAAACGCTGGACGCGGCCACCGTCGTGTTCTCGCTCGCGGTGATCGCCACCGTATTCGTCGGCAAAAGGATGCCGGTGGGAGCCGTCCGCAGGACGGCTCCCTTCGGGTTTAACGCACCGCTCCCCCCAGCCCCCCTCCAGGAGGGTGGCTCCATCTCGTTCGACGGCTCCCCCGGCCCCCTCGCAGGGCGAGGGGGTTCCAGCATGCATGACGAGCCGGCCAGCAGGCCGGCTACTGGCACGCGAGATCAAGAGCGATGAACACACTGCGCACCATGCGAGGCACCGGCCGCCAAGCCGGCTCGTCCAAACGCTCTGGAGCCTCCCTCTTGGAGGGAGGCTGGAGGGAGCTGTCGAACGAGCTGGAGCCCCTTCCTGGAGGGGGCTGGGGGAGTGGTGCGGAAAGTCATGCCGTCCGACGGACGGCTTCGGCAGTCACTGCCAAACACCACCCCGAAGGAGGGGACCTGCCATGACGTTCCAACTGGCCCGGCGCGCCGAGCGCATGAACCCGTCCATCATTCGCGAGATCCTGAAGGTCACCGAGCGGCCCGGCGTCATCTCGCTGGCCGGTGGGCTGCCGTCGCCCGACACCTTTCCGGTCGAGGCGATGCGCGAGGCGGCGCAGCGTGTGCTGCGCGACTCGCCGCGGGAGGCGCTGCAGTACGCCGCCAGCGAAGGCTATGGGCCGCTGCGCGAATGGGTCGCGGCGTCGCTGAACGCGCATGGCCTGCAGGTCGACGCGTCGCAGGTGCTCATCACGACCGGCTCGCAGCAGGGGCTGGACCTCGCCGGCAAGGTGCTGATCGACGCCGGCAGCCGCGTCGCCGTCGAGTCGCCGACCTATCTGGGCGCGCTGCAGGCCTTCGCGCCTTACGAACCGGAGTTCGTGTCGATCGCCTGCGACGACGACGGACCGCTGCCCGACGCACTGGACGCCGCGAAAGGCGCACGCTTCTTCTACGCGCTGCCCAACTTCCAGAACCCGAGCGGGCGCTGCATGAGCGAAGCGCGCCGCGCCGCGCTGATGGCGAAGGCGCAAGCGCTGGACCTGCCCGTGATCGAGGACAACCCCTACGGCGACCTGTGGTTCGATGCGCCGCCGCCGGCGCCGCTCGCGTCGCGCTGGAGCGAAGGCACCGTCTACCTCGGCTCGTTCTCCAAGGTGCTCGCGCCGGGGCTGCGGCTGGGCTACGTCGTCGCGCCGAAGGCACTCTGTCCGAAGCTGCTGCAGGCCAAGCAGGCCGCCGACCTGCACACGCCGAGCTTCAACCAGCGTGTCGTCTATGAGGTGATCCGCGACGGTTTCCTGCGCGACCACGTGCCGACGATCCGCGCACGTTACAAGCAGCGGCGCGACGCGATGCGCGCGGCGCTCGAGCGGCACATGCCCGCCGGCTGCCGCTGGGCGGTGCCGAGCGGCGGCATGTTCTTCTGGATCGAGCTGCCTGCGGGCAGCGACGCGATGGCGCTGCTGCCGAAGGCGGTCGAGCGCGGCATGGCCTTCGTGCCGGGCGCGGCGTTCTACGCCGACCATCCGAGGCTCGACACCTTGCGGCTGTCGTTCGTGACCGTGCCCCCCGAGCTGATCGAGCAGGGCATCGCGGCGCTGGCGCAGACATTGAAGGAACACGGATGAGCGAATTCACCTTCACGCAGGTCGATGTATTCACCGACACGCCGCTGCGCGGCAATCCGCTGGCCGTCGTGCATGGCGCCGACACGCTGAGCGACGCGCAGATGCAGGCCTTCGCGCGCTGGACCAACCTGTCGGAGACGACCTTCCTGCTGCGGCCGACCTCGCCGCAGGCCGATTACCGGGTCCGCATCTTCACGCCCGGCGGCGAGCTGCCGTTCGCCGGCCACCCGACGCTCGGCAGCTGCCACGCGTGGCTGGAGCAGGGCGGCCAGCCGAAGGCCGATCGCATCGTGCAGGAGTGCGGTGTCGGCCTCGTGCCACTGCGCCTCGACGGCGAACGAAGCGCCTTCGCCGCGCCGCCGATGCGTGCCGCGCCGGTGCGCGACGAGCTGCTGACCGCGGTGCTCGCTGCGCTGGGGCTGCCGCGTTCGGCGGTGCGCGAGGCACGCTGGCTGGACAACGGGCCGAAGTGGCTCGCGCTGCTGGTCGACGATGCCGAGACGGTGTTGCATCTCACGCCGGACCATTCGGCGCTCAAGGGCCTGGCCGAAGTCGGCGTGATCGGCCCGCACCCGGCCGGTTACGACTGCCAGTTTGAAGTGCGCGCCTTCGCTGCCATCATCGGCATCCCCGAAGACCCGGTGACCGGCAGCCTGAACGCGAGCCTCGCGCAGTGGCTGATCGGCGAAGGCATCGCGCCCGAGCGCTACGTCGCCGCGCAGGGAACCTGCCTCGACCGCTCGGGCCGCGTGCACATCGCACGCGACGGCGACACGGTCTGGGTCGGCGGCCACAGCGTGTCGTGCATCCGGGGCACGGTGGCACTGTGAGGCGGGCCGAGCGCCGGGCCGCTCCCAAGCCGGCCCGCATCCCCCCGGGGGATCGGCGGACGTACTCGTCCGACGAGGGGCAGACGTGAGCCTCGCACTCGATCATCTGGTCGTCGCCGCACGCACGCTGGATGACGGCGTCGCATGGTGCGAGGCGACGTTCGGCCTCGTGCCGGGGCCGGGCGGCAAGCATCCGCTGATGGGCACCCACAACCGGCTGTTCTCGATCGGATCGCCGGTGTTTCCGAAGGCCTACTTCGAGATCATCGCGATCGACGCGGACGCGCCGTCGCCCGGGCGTGTGCGCTGGTTCGACCTCGACACGCCGGCGATGCAGCAGGCGGTGGCGGACGGGCCGCGATTGATCCACTGGGTGGCGCGCTGCGACGACGTCGCCGAGCGCATCGGCAGATGGCGGACCGGGGGCGTCGACCGCGGAGAGTTGCTCGCCGCCGAACGCGACACGCCGGACGGCGCGCTGCGCTGGCGCATCAGCGTGCGCGCCGACGGCGCTCGCTTGTGCGGCGGTGCGCTGCCCACGCTGATCGCCTGGGGCGACCGCCATCCGACCGACACGATGCCCGGCAGCGGCGTGACGCTCGAAGCGCTGCGTGTGGCCGGCCTGCCTGCCGCCGTCGCCGCCGAGGGCGCCGGCCCCGGCATCTCCTTCGATGCGGACGGGCCGCCGTTGACGGCCACGCTGTCGACGCCGCGCGGCCGCGTCACGTTGACTTCTCTCTCCGAATAAGGCTTCCGATGTTCGACCGCGACTCCCTCACCGACGCGCAGCGCATCGTGCGCGCTGCCTTCGCCCCCACACCGCAGCAGCCCTGGCCGCTGCTCAGCCAGCGCCTCGGCGCCGACGTGTGGGTCAAGCACGAGAACCACACGCCGGTCGGCGCGTTCAAGGTGCGCGGCGGCCTCACCTACTTCGACGCGCTGCGCCGGCGTGAACCCGGCTGCAACGGCGTGGTCAGCGCGACCCGTGGCAACCACGGGCAATCGATGGGATACGCCGCGCGCCGCCACGGCCTGCACGCCACCATCGTCGTGCCGCGCGGCAACTCGGTGGAGAAGAACGCCGCGATGCGCGCCCTCGGCGTCGAGCTGGTCGAGCACGGCGACGACTTCCAGGCCTCGCGCGAACACGCCGCCGCGCTCGCGCAGCGCCATGGGCTGCACATGGTGCCGTCCTACCACGACGACCTGGTGCGCGGGGTCGCGACCTACTGGATCGAGTTCTTCGAGGCGGTGCAGCCCGACGTGGTGTTCGTGCCGATCGGACAGGGTTCGGGCGTCTGCGCCTGCGTGGCCGCACGGGCACACACCGGCGTGCGCACCCGCATCGTCGGCGTCGTGTCGGCGCATGCGACGGCCTACCAGCAGTCGTTCCGCGAAGGCCGGCCGATCGAGGCGCCGGTCACCACGGTGCTCGCCGACGGCATGGCCTGCCGCGTGCCCGACGCGCAGGCGCTGGATGTCATCCGGCGCGAGGTCGACGACGTGATCGCCGTCAGCGACGACGAGGTGGCGGCGGCGATGCGCGCGCTCTTCGCCGACACGCACAACGTCGCCGAAGGCGCCGGTGCCGCGTCGCTGGCCGGCGCGCTGCAGCAGCGCACGCGCTGGGCCGGCCGCACGGTCGGCGTGACGATCAGCGGCGGCAACGTCGACAGCGCGGTGTTCTCGCAGGTGCTGGCAGGCGCCTGACAATGCAAGAGGAGGTGCCCGATGCCTGACGAGACCCCCGCGACGATCGAACTGTTCCGCGACGATGCGCGCCTGCGCGAGTGCCCGGCGACGGTGCTGGCCGTCGACGAACGCGGCGTCCGGCTCGACCGGACTGTCTTCTACCCCCACGGCGGGGGCCAAGCCGGGGACCGCGGCGAACTGGTGCTCGCCGACGGCACGGCGCTCGCGATCGCTGACACACGCAAGGGCGAGCGGCCCGGCGAGGTCGTCCACGTGCCGTTCGCGGCACAGGAGGCGCTGCTCGCGCAGCTGCAGCCCGGCGCGGCCGTCACCGCCCGCATCGACTGGGAGCGTCGCCATCGCCACATGCGCTTTCACACCGCCACGCACCTGCTGTGCGCACTGGTGCCGCACCCGGTCGACGGCTGCTCGATCACGGCCGACTACGCGCGGCTCGATTTCCACATGAACGAGCCGCTCGACAAGGAGGCGCTGAACGCGGGGCTGGCGCGACTCGTCGGCGAAGCGCATCCGGTGTCGCACCGCTGGATCAGCGACGCGGAACTGGACGCAAACCCGGGTCTCGTGCGCAGCATGAGCGTGCAGCCGCCGCGCGGCACCGGCCGGGTGCGGCTGATGGACGTGGACGGCGTCGACCTGCAGCCGTGCGGCGGCACGCACGTCGCGAACACCGCCGAGATCGGCGGCGTGGTCGTCACGAAGATTGAAAAGAAGTCGGCGATGACCCGCCGAGTCGTGCTCGGCTTTGCCGCACCGTAGCCCGGATGAAATCCGGGGTTGTGCGCTTCGAGGACCGCCGCCCCCCGGATTTCATCCGGCTACGCGTTCAATCCTTCCGGTAGTTGTCGTGGCAGGCCTTGCACGACTGACCGACCGCGCCGACGGCGGCCTTGATCGTGCCCATGTCGCCGGTCTTCGCGGCGGCATTGAGCTTCGCCATCTCGTCCTGCATCTTGCTGGCGGCGGCCTTGAACTTGTCGTTCTCGGCCCAGATTTCCGGCTTCGCGCGGGTCTCGCCCTTGTCGGTGCCTTCGGTGAAGGCCGTGTACGGCAGCTTGGACATCATCGTCGCGATCTCGGCGTTGTCGGCCGCTGCCTTCGCATCGAACGGAATCTTCCCGTTGGCCATCGCGGCGACGCGCCCGAAGTGGGCCGCCATCACGGTGAAGGCCCCCTTGCGGTACTTGATCGCGTCTTCCGGTTTCGCGAACTGCGCGGCGGCGGGCAGCGCCGTCATGAAGCCGGCAAGGGCGGCGGTGGCAAGCATCAGTCGATTCATTCGAGGTTCTCCAGGGGTGAAACGAAGACCGCGCCGGTTCGGCGCCTACCGCAACGGACGGCGCAAAGTGTACGCAGCGGTACGGAGAAAGATTCCGACCCCCGTGGAAACCCCGGCGCGCTGCTGTGTCGGCGTGGCGCGACCAACGCGGCGCGGTTATCGTCGCGGTTGCCTGAAGCGAAGGCGAAGGAGCGGCATGAGCGAGGGATTGCAGCCGGTGCGTGTCTGGGACCTGCCGACACGCGTGTTCCATTGGGTGCTGGCCACCTGCGTGATCGGCTCGGTCGTCAGCGCCAAGATCGGCGGCAATGCGATGGAATGGCACTTCCGCTTCGGTTACGCGATCCTCACCTTGCTCGCGTTCCGCCTGCTGTGGGGACTGGTCGGCGGGCATTGGTCGCGGTTCTCGCGCTTCCTCTACGCGCCGACGACGCTGCTGCGCTACGTCAGAGGGCGCAGCCGCGACGGCGAACACCACGACGTCGGCCACAGTCCGCTCGGCGCGCTGTCGGTGCTCGCGCTGCTGGCGAGTCTCGCGGTGCAAGTCGGCACGGGCCTGTTCGCCGACGACGAGATCGCCAACACCGGCCCGCTGATCCGCTTC
Organism: Piscinibacter sp.; assembly: GCA_035513255.1. Taxonomy (GTDB): domain Bacteria; phylum Pseudomonadota; class Gammaproteobacteria; order Burkholderiales; family Burkholderiaceae_C; genus Albitalea. Next base: position 9,897 of record DATKCI010000345.1, read on the forward strand.
GTCTCCGGCGACACCAGCCTGATGCTGACCGGCTGGCACAAGAACTACGGCCAGTGGCTGATCATCGGGCTCGTCGTGCTGCACATCGCCGCGGTCGTGTTCTACCTCGTGAAGCAACAGCGCGATCTCGTGCGCCCGATGATCGTCGGCGACAAGACGCTGCCGGCCGGCGTGCCGGCGTCGGCCGACGGCTGGTCGGCGCGCGGCCTGGCGGCGCTGTTGCTGGCGCTGTGTGGCGCCGGCGCCGCCTGGCTGGTCAGCCTGGGCGGCTAAACTGCGCTTTCCCATGATGTTGCCATCGCGGATGGATGTTCCCGAGATACGTCTGATCACCCCGGACACGCCGGAGCTGATCGCGGCGACGCGCGAGATCTTTCGCGAGTACGCGAGCAGTCTCGAGGTGGACCTGTGCTTCCAGAACTTCGAGGCCGAGCTCGCCGGCCTGCCGGGCGACTACGCGCCCCCGACGGGTGCGCTGCTGCTCGCTTTCGTCGATGGGGCACTCGCCGGCTGCGGCGCGCTGCGCGGAATGACCGAGGGTGACTATCCGACTGCCTGCGAGATGAAACGCCTGTTCGTGCGCCCGGCGTTCCGCCGCTTCGGCCTCGGCCGCGTGCTCGCCCAGGGGCTGCTCGACGAGGCGCAGCGCGCCGGCTACTCCGAGGTCCTGCTCGACACGCTGGACGACATGGAGGCCGCGCGCGGCCTGTATGCCACGCTCGGCTTCGAAGAGATCCCGCCGTACTACTACAACCCGATCCCGGGCGCCCACTACCTGAAGGCGACGCTCGGTTCGGCGCCGTCCCAGTACTGACCGCCCTCACGAGGAGCCGACGATGAATGCTTTCCAACAGCTGCTGAAGGCCGCCGGCGCGCATCCGCCCGTGGGCACCTGGATCAGCTCCACGAGCCCCATCGTCGCCGAGGCGATCGGCTGCGCCGGCTTCGACTGGGGCCTCGTCGACATGGAGCACGCGCCGCTGGACGTGGCCGGCCTGGTCCCGGTGCTGCAGGCGCTGTCGTCGACGAAGATGGTGCCGGTCGTGCGGGTGCCGTGGAACGACACGGTGATCGTCAAGCGGGTGCTCGATGCCGGCGCGACGACGCTGATGTTCCCATTCGTGCAGAACGCCGACGAAGCGCGCCGAGCGGTGGCGGCCACGCGCTACCCGCCCGAAGGCGTGCGCGGGCTCGCCGGCACGAGCCGCGCGACCCGCTTCGGTACCACGCCGAACTACTTCAAGAACGCGAACCAGCAGATCGGCGTGATCGTGCAGATCGAAACGCCGCAGGCGATCGAGCAGCTCGAGGCGATCCTCGATGTCGCCGGCGTCGACGCGGCCTTCATCGGGCCGGCCGACCTGTCCGCGGCGATGGGCCATCTGGGCGAGCTCACGCACCCGGCCGTGATGGAAGCGATGGCGCGCGCCGTTCAGCGCTGCAAGGCGCTGGGCAAGCCCGTCGGCACGCTCGGCAAGAACCCCGAAGCCGTCGCGCAATACCGTGCAATCGGCTTCGACTACGTGGCGGTGTCGTCCGACATCGGCTTCATGATGCGCGGCGCGCAGGCGGCGATCCTGTCGTTGCGCACGCGGGACACCGAGCACGTGCACACGCTGGCCGCGGGCACGCAGCAACCGAACGATTGACCGATTGACCCACAGGCCGGGAGGGCCATGACCCACGCATCCGAATCCACCGCAGGCGCGGTCTTCGAACTGCACGCCGGCGCCTTGCGTCTCGCGCTGCGGCCCGACCTCGGCGGCAGCATCGCCGGGCTGTGGCACGGCGACACGCCGGTCCTGCGCTCGACCGAACCGGCGCTGCTGGCCGGCGCACGCGAGTCGGCCTGCTTCCCGCTGGTGCCGTACTCGAACCGCCTCGGCTACCGCCGCTTCCGCTGGAAAGGGCACGACCACACGACACTGCCCAACTTCGAGGGCAGCCCCCATTCTGTCCACGGCGTCGGCTGGATCAGGCCCTGGGAGATGGTGTCGCACAGCGCGATCGACGTGGGGCTGCGCTTGCGGCACGAGCCCGATGGGCACTGGCCGTTCGGGTTCGAGGCGAGCCAGTATTTCTCACTGACACCGCAGTCGCTGGTCGCGCAGATGGTGATCACCAACACCGCCGACGTGGCGCAGCCGATCGGCCTCGGCTGGCACCCGTACTTCCCGAAGCGGCAGCGCAGCCGGCTGCACATCGAATGCAGCGACCGCTGGGACAGCGATGCCGAGAAACTGCCGGTGCGCAAGGTCGCGCAGCCGGGCATCGATTCCGACGTCTCGCACCTCGACTTCGACAACGGCTTCGAAGGCTGGAAAGGTCCGGCGCGCATCCGCGACGAGAAGTTCTCGCTGCAGCTGCGCTCGTCGCTGGGCTACCTCGTCGTCTACACGCCGCAGTACAGGGACTACTTCTGCGTCGAGCCGGTCAGCCACGTCGGCAATGCGATCCACATGGCAGACCCGGCGGCGCACGGGCTGCGCAGCTTGCAGCCGGGCGAGAGCTTCGAGGCCTCGATGACGCTGGACGTGACGGTGCTGTGATGCGGCACGAGGCCGATCCGGACGTCGCCGTCGCGGTCGCGTCGCCGAGCCTGCTCGGCGAGTCGCCGATGTGGCACCCGCGCGAGCAGGCGCTGTACTACTGCGACATTCCCGGCCACCGGCTGAACCGCTTCGACCCCGCCGGCGGCGCGCTGGTGCATTGGGAGTTCGACACCGACGTCGCTTGCTGCGCGCCGGCGCTCGACGGCAGCATGCTGCTCGCGATGCGCGACGGCCTCTGGCGTTTCGACACCGTGAAGGGACAGCGAACGCGCCTCGCCGAGCCGCCCTACGACCCGAAGACCGAACGCTTCAACGACGGCAAGTGCGACCCGCAGGGCCGGTTCTGGGTCGGCACGATCTACGAGCCGCGCGATCCGCCGCTGGCCGCGCTGTACTGCCGCGACGGCGGCCGCCTGCAGCGCAAGGCCGACGGCGTGACCACGTCGAACGGGCTCGCCTGGAGCCCGAACGGTCGCACGATGTACTGGAGCGACACGAAGGCGCACACGGTCTACGCGTTCGACTTCGATCCCCCGAGCGGCGCGCTGTCGAACCGGCGCGTCTTCGCGAGCTTTGCGCTCAAGCAGCCGCAGCAGGACCTGTCCATCTACGGCGGCCGGCCCGACGGCGCGGCGGTGGACGAGGAAGGGTGTTATTGGGTCGCGATGTTCGAAGGCCAGCGCCTGCTGCGGCTGTCGCCCGCCGGCGAGACCGTGCGCGAGGTCCGCCTGCCGGTGCGCTGCCCGACGATGCCGTGTTTCGGCGGCGCCGACTTGAAGACACTGTTCATCACGACCGGCCGCGAGAACCGCCCGGCGCGCGAGCTGATCGAGCAGCCGCTCGCCGGCTGTGTGCTGTCGCTGCGTGTGGACGTGGCCGGCCTGCCGGTGAACGTGGCCCGGTGAACCGCGCCGAACAGCTCGCCCGGCTGCGCGACCCCGCGCCGTTCGACGTCGCGGTGATCGGCGGTGGCGCCACCGGGCTCGGCGTGGCGCTCGATGCCGCGGCGCGGGGATTTCGCGTCGCGCTGGTCGAGACGGTCGACTTCGCAAAAGGCACTTCGTCGCGCGCGACCAAGCTCGTGCACGGCGGTGTGCGCTACCTCGCGCAAGGCGACATCGGCCTCGTGCGCGAAGCGCTGCGCGAGCGCGCGATGCTGCTCGCCAACGCGCCCCACCTGGCCCAGCCGCTGGCCTTCGTGATGCCGAGCTACGAGCGCTTCGAGCGCGCGTTCTACGGCGCCGGGCTCAAGATGTACGACGCGCTCGCGGGCCGGCACGGCCTCGGCGACACGCAGTTCCTGTCGACGCCGCAGACTTCGGCCCTGTTGCCGAACCTGCGCGCCCAAGGCTTGAAGGGCGGCGTCAAGTACTGGGACGGCCAGTTCGACGATGCCCGGCTGGCCGTCGCACTCGCACGCACGGCGGTGTCGCAAGGCGCCTGCGTCGTCAACCACTGCCCGGCGACGGCGCTGCTGCGCGAAGGCGGCAAGGTGCGCGGGCTGGCGGCGCGCGACAGCGAATCCGGCGAGTCGTTCACCCTCCGTGCCGATTGCGTCATCAACGCGACCGGCGTCTGGGTCGACACCATCCGGGCGATGGATGCGGAACCCGGTGCGCCCCAGCGCGCGCCGATGGTCGCACCCAGCCAAGGCGTGCACCTGGTCGTCGACCGACGCTTCCTGCCCGGCGACCATGCGCTGCTGATCCCGAAGACCCGCGACGGGCGTGTGCTGTTTGCCGTGCCGTGGATGGGCAAGACGATCCTCGGCACCACCGACACGCCGCGCGACGACCTCGACACCGAGCCGGCGCCGTTTCGCGAGGAAGTGCAGCTGATCCTCGACGAAGCGGGCCGCTACCTCGCGCAGGCCCCGACGCGCGACGACGTGCGGTCGGTGTGGGTGGGGCTGCGCCCGCTGGTGAAGCCGACGCAGGAGGACGGTGCCGACACGAAGGGCATGTCACGCGAGCACGTCGTGCTGGTCGGCCGCTCCGGCCTCGTGACGGTCACCGGCGGCAAGTGGACCACCTACCGCGCGATGGCGGAGGACGTGCTGCAGCGGTGCTTCGACAGAAAGCTGCTGCCCCCGCGGCCGGATTCGGCCACGGCCTACCTGCCGCTGATCGGTGCGCCCAAGCGCAGCGCGGAGTCGTTGACGCAGCCGCCGGCGGAGCATCTTTACGGCACCGAAGCGGACAACTTGCGCGAGCTGCCCGGCGCGCAACGCTGGCTGTGGCGCGACGGCGGCGGCGGGCTGAGCGAGGCGATGGTCCGCTTTGCCGCGCGGTTCGAGATGGCGCGCACGGTGGAAGACGTGCTCGCGCGCCGAAGCCGGCTGCTGTTCCTCGATGCGGCGCAAGCGGGCGCAGTGGCAGGAGACGTCGCGACGCTTCTGCGTGATGAGCTGGGCGCGGCGTTCGACGCGGCCGCGTCGGCCGCGTCCTTCAAGACGCTCGCGGCAAGGTACCGGCATCTGCCTTGATTGCGTAGCCCGGATGAAAAGCCCGGCCGACGAAGTCGCCGCAGCGAATGCTGCGGCATCGCGAAGCGATGGCCGGGGTTTCGCCAAATCCGGGAGCAGCGTCACACCGAAGGCACCGCCCCGGATTGCATCCGGGCTACAAGGCATACAAGGCAGTAGCCCGCGCGTCAGTTCGTCGACAGCGTCCGCCGCGACACTTCGGGGGCGGGTTTCGGATACCGCGGGTTACCACGTATAATCCCGAGGCTTTGCCGAAACCGACTGTAATAACGCGCCGTGAACGAGACTTTCGAGCGTGGCCGTGACACAGATGCGGTGGAGGAACCGCCTTTCAAGACCCTGACGCGAGAAGAAGCGCAGGCCTTGAGGGCCAAGCACCCGCCGGTGTCGCCCTGGCGGGTGGTTGGAAGCCAAGCCATTGCAGGTCTGCTGTGCGCCGCCGTCGTCTGGGGTGTCACGGATCGAAGCGGTGCGGCTTGGTCGGCGCTGTACGGTGCGGCTGCCATCGTCCTGCCGAGCGCTTTGCTGGCGCGCGGGATGACGAGAGGGACCAGTTCCAACCCGGGCGCTGCCGCGTTCGGGTTCATGTTCTGGGAGATGGTGAAGATTGCTGTGGCGGTCGCCATGCTGGCGGCTGCCTCGAGAGTGGTGCCCGATCTGAGCTGGCCCGCGCTGCTGGCGGCCATGATCGTGTGCATGAAAGTGAACTGGCTGGCGCTGCTGTGGCAGCGGCGTCCGGTGGGTACAACAAAAGAGAGAGTCTGATTCGACATGGCTGCCGACGCTCAAGCTGCTGACCACGCGACCAACGGGCCCACCGCCGGTGAATATATCCGGCACCACCTGCAACACCTGCGCTCCAGTGAGCAGACCGACATCATCGACTTCTCGGTGATCAATCTCGACACCATCTTCTGGTCCCTCGTCTGCGGCGTGCTTGGCCTGTGGCTGTTGCGGCACGTGGCCAAGACCGTCACCTCCGGCGTGCCGGGCCGCATGCAGGCCGCCGTCGAGATCGTGCTCGAGATGGTCGACAACCAGGCGAAGTCCATCGTCCACAACGCGCATTCGCGCAAGTTCGTCGGCCCGCTGGCGCTCACGGTGTTCATCTGGATCTTCCTGATGAACGCGATGGACCTGCTGCCGGTCGACCTGATCCCGCGCGCCTGGGAGTGGATCTACGGCACCGCCGGCGGCGATCCGCATCATGCCTACCAGCGTGTCGTGCCGACCGCCGACCTGTCGTCCACGCTCGGCATGGCGATTGGCGTGCTGCTCGTGTGCCTGTACTACAACGTGAAGATCAAGGGCGCAGGCGGCTGGCTGCACGAGCTGGTCTCCGCCCCGTTCGGCGCGCATCCGCTGCTGTGGCCGTTCAACTTCGTGTTCCAGATGATCGAGTTCCTGGCCAAGACCGTCTCGCACGGCATGCGGCTGTTCGGCAACATGTACGCCGGCGAACTGATCTTCATGCTGATCGCGCTGATGGGCGCGGTGGGTTTCGCGTCGGCCACCGGCATCTTCCTGTGGATCGGCCACGTGATCGCCGGCACCGGCTGGGCGATCTTCCACATCCTGATCATCACGCTGCAGGCCTTCATCTTCATGATGCTGACGCTCGTGTACGTGGGCCAGGCCCACGACAAGCACTGATCGCCGATTCCCCGTTTTTCCTTCACCACACCTTTCCCTTCCCTACTAGGAGTCAACATGGAACACGTTCTTGGTTTTGTCGCTCTGGCCGCCGGTCTGATCATTGGTCTGGGCGCCATCGGTGCGTGCATCGGCATCGGCATCATGGGCAGCAAGTACCTCGAATCCGCCGCGCGTCAGCCCGAGCTGATGAACGAACTGCAGACCAAGATGTTCCTGCTGGCCGGCCTGATCGACGCTGCGTTCCTGATCGGCGTCGGTATCGCGATGATGTTCGCGTTCGCCAACCCGTTCGTCCTGTAATCCGCCGTTCCCGATCAACCCAAGCTGCAAGAAAGGTGTTGCCGTGAGCATCAACGCAACCCTGCTGGCACAGCTCGTGGTGTTCTTCATCCTGGCGTGGTTCACGATGACCTTCGTGTGGCCGCCCATCACGAAGGCGCTTGACGAGCGTGCCAAGAGGATCGCCGACGGCTTGTCCGCCGCCGACAAGGCCAAAGCCGATCTGGCCCAGGCCAACAAGCGTGTCGAAGAGCAGCTCGCCGCCGCCCGCACCGACGCGACCCAGCGTCTGGCCGATGCCGAGCGCCTGGCGCAGCAGCTGGTCGAGGAAGCCAAGACCCGCGCGAGCGAAGAAGGCGCCAAGATCGTGGCCGCCGCCCGTGTCGAGGCCGAGCAGGAAGTCGTGAAAGCCCGCGAGGCGCTGCGCGAGCAGGTCGCTGCGCTGGCCGTCAAGGCGGCCGAGCAGATCTTGAAGCGCGAAGTCAACGCCGGCGTTCACGCCGAGCTGTTGGGCCGCCTGAAGACGGAACTTTGAGCGTATGGCCGAGCTTGCAACCATCGCGCGTCCGTACGCCGAAGCCCTGTTCAAGGCCAACGGCCAGACCAGCCCGCGCGAGCTGGCCGACCAGCTCGACGCCGTGGCGCAGGTGGCGAACCTGACCGAGCTGCGCCAATTCGCCGACAACCCGAAGGTTCAACCGGCCGCCGTCTACGACGTGATCGTCGGCGCGTTGAAGTCCGTCGTGCTGTCGTCCAACGTGCAGAACCTGCTGCGCACCGTGATCGACAACGGCCGCCTCGCGGCGATGCCCGAGATCGCAGCGCAGTACCGCGAGCTCGTGAACGCGCAAAGCGGCGTCTCGGATGCGACCGTCTACAGCGCGTTCCCGATCGACGGCACGCAGCTGGCCGACGTCGTGGCCTCGCTGCAGAAGCGCTTCAACCGCAAGCTCAACGCCACCGTGGTGGTGGAGCCCGAACTGATCGGTGGCATTCGTGTGGTGGTCGGTGACGAAGTGCTGGACACCTCGGTCAAGGCCCGTCTTGAACTAATGAAGGTGGCGCTGACCGCGTGACCTGAGCCTTCCAACGACGGGTCCCTGGGCCCGCGACCGGAGAAAGCAATGCAACTGAATCCCGCAGAAATTTCCGAACTGATCAAGAGCCGCATCGAGGGCCTCGGCGCCTCGGCGGACATCCGCAACCAGGGAACCGTCGTGTCGGTGACCGACGGCATCGTTCGCGTGCACGGCCTGTCGGATGCGATGGCCGGTGAAATGCTCGAGTTCCCGGCCGGCAAGGATGGCCAGCCGACCTACGGCCTGGCGCTGAACCTCGAGCGCGACTCGGTCGGCTCGGTGATTCTGGGCGAGTACGAGCACATCTCCGAAGGCGACACGGTCAAGTGCACCGGCCGCATCCTGGAAGTGCCGGTCGGCCCCGAGCTGATCGGCCGCGTCGTCAATGCGCTCGGCCAGCCGATCGACGGCAAGGGCCCGATCAACGCGAAGATGACCGACGTCATCGAGAAGGTGGCCCCGGGCGTGATCGCGCGCCAGTCGGTGAGCCAGCCGGTGCAGACTGGCCTGAAGTCGATCGACTCGATGGTGCCGATCGGGCGTGGCCAGCGCGAATTGATCATCGGCGACCGCCAGACCGGCAAGAGCGCGGTGGCGGTCGACACGATCATCAACCAGAAGGGTCAGAACATGACCTGCGTCTACGTCGCCATCGGGCAAAAGGCGTCGACGATCAAGAACATCGTGCGCGCGCTCGAGCAGTACGGCGCGATGGAGTACACCATCGTCGTCGCGGCTTCGGCTTCCGAGTCGGCTGCGATGCAGTACGTGTCGGCCTACTCGGGCTGCACGATGGGCGAGTACTTCCGCGACCGCGGTCAAGACGCGCTGATCATCTATGACGACCTGTCCAAGCAGGCCGTCGCCTATCGGCAGGTGTCCTTGCTGCTGCGCCGCCCGCCGGGCCGCGAAGCCTATCCCGGCGACGTGTTCTACCTGCACAGCCGCCTGCTCGAGCGTGCCGCCCGCGTGAACGCCGACTACGTCGAGAAGTTCACGAAGGGCGAAGTCAAGGGCAAGACCGGCTCGCTGACTGCGCTGCCGATCATCGAGACGCAAGCCGGCGACGTGTCGGCCTTCGTGCCGACCAACGTGATCTCGATCACCGACGGCCAGATCTTCCTCGAGACTTCGCTGTTCAACGCCGGCATCCGGCCCGCCATCAACGCCGGCATCTCGGTGTCGCGGGTCGGCGGCGCGGCGCAGACCAAGCTGATCAAGAGCCTGTCGGGCGGCATCCGTACCGACCTGGCGCAGTACCGCGAACTGGCCGCCTTTGCGCAGTTCGCTTCCGACCTC
>DATKCI010000346.1:0-23882 GCA_035513255.1 Piscinibacter sp.
CCTCTCCACGGGCCACGAAGGGGCCCCTTCGTGGCCCGTGGAGAGGGTTAGGGTGAGGGCGCGGCGGTGGCCTGGCAGTGACTTTGCCGAGGCCGCGCCCTCACCCCAGCCCTCTCCCAGAGGGAGAGGGAGGAATGCCGCGTGTTCTCGGTCGTCATGGCCTCGCCACTCCGAACTGCATCGCAAGCAATCGCCGCGCATCCGCCTCGCGGCACATCGCCAAACATTGCCCCAGCACCGCCCGCGTGTCCCGCGGATCGATCACGCCGTCGTCCAGAAGCAGCCCCGACGTGTAGAACGCATCCGCCTGCCGCTCGAACATCTCGACGATGCGCGCACTTTGCGCGTCCAGCGCCGCCGCATCCGGCGCCGCGCCCTTGCGCGCCGCCGCGGCCTCCGCAACGATGCGCATCGTCTGCGCCGCCTGTTCGCCGCCCATCACCGCCGTCTTCGCGAGCGGCCAGCTGAACAGGAAACGCGGCGCATACCCGCGCCCGCACATCCCGTAGTTGCCGGCGCCGAACGACGCGCCGCACTGGATCGTGATCTGCGGTACCGTGGCGCTCGTCACCGCCTGGATCATCTTCGAGCCGTGCTTGATCATGCCGCCCTGCTCGCTGTCGCGGCCGACGATGTAGCCGGTGGTGTTCTGCAGGTACACGATTGCGTGCCCGAGCTGGCAGCAGCGCTGGATGAAATGCGTGGCCTTGTTGGCGCCGGCCACGTCGATCGGGCCGTTGTTGCTGATGAACCCGATCTCGTGGCCTTCGATGCGCGCCTGCACGCACAGTGTCTGCGCACCGTACAGCGGCTTGAATTCGAGCAGGTCGGAATCGTCCGCGAGCCGCGCCATCACCTCTCGCATGTCAACCGGCTGGCGCAGATCGGCCGGCATCAGCGACAGCAGTTCCTGCGCGTCGAAGCGCGGCGGCGCGAAGGCTCGCGGCGGCGACGGCTGCGGCCAACCCAGGTGCGCGACCACCTCGCGCGCGAGGCCCAGCGCGTGACGGTCATCCTCGGCCAGCTGCTCGCCGAGGCCCGACACCGTGGCGTGCATCTCGGCGCCGCCCAGTTCCTCTTCCGTCGCGATCTCGCCGGTGGCCGCCTTCAGCAGCGGCGGCCCCGCGAGGAACGCCCGCGACCGCCCGCGCACCATGATCACCACATCGCTCAAGCCAGGCATGTAGGCGCCGCCGGCCGTGCCGGACCCATGCTGCACGGTGACCACCGGAACGCCCGCCGCGGACAGCCGCGCGAGATTGCGGAACAACTCGCCGCCGTGCACGAAGCCCTCGACGCGGTAGCGCATCAGGTTCGCGCCGGCGCTTTCCACGAGGTGCAGGAACGGCAGCTTGTTCTGCAGCGCGATCTCCTGCACGCGCAGGATCTTGTCCAGCCCCATCGCCTGCACCGCGCCGGCATCGATGCCGGAATCGCTCGCGACGATCATGCAGCGCACGCCCGACACGATGCCGATGCCGGCAATCACGCCGCCGCCGGGCACCGACTTGTCCGCATCCGGCATGTCCTGAAGCCATCCGGCGAGAGGGCACAGCGGCAGGTAGGGCGTGCCGGGATCGAGCAGCAGCGCCACGCGCTCGCGCGGCAGCAACTGCCCTCGCTTGTCGAACACCGGCTTGGACTTCGCCGACACGTCGGCCGCGCGCTGCTCGAGCGATCTCAGTGCGTTCAGCCGCGCGAGCATCGCCTCTCGGCGCGCCTGCGCCTGGGCGCCTTGCGCGTTCCACGATGAGCGGAAAACGGTCACGACAGCGCCTTCGGCATCACGGCGCGGGGAAACCCGTCGAACGGTTTCACCGCGGGCCGTTGCTGGACCTGCGCGTCCGGCATGCCCATCGGCCAGCCCATGCGCACCTGCGGCCGCGCGCCGTCCACACGCAGCACGGTGCCGCTGATGAAACTCGCCGCCGGGCTCAGCAGGAACAGAACCGCGGCGGACGCTTCCGCCTCGGTGCCGAAGCGCCCCAGCGGCACCGTGCGCGTCATCTGCCGCAGCATCGGTCCGGCCTCGGGCGGGTAGTGGTCCATGCCGCTCGATGCGATGTAACCCGGCGCGACGGCGTTCACGCGCACGCCGTGCGCGGCCCACTCGACGGCCGCCGTCTCGGTGAGGCTCAGCATGCCGGCGCGTGCCGCGCCGCTGTGGCCCATGTTCGGCATCGAGCCCCACATGTCGGCGATGATGTTGACGATGGCGCCGCCGTGGCTGCGCATCGCCTGGCTGTGGCATTCACGCGCCATCAGGAAGCCGCCGGTCAGGTTGGTCGACACGACGGCCTCGAAACCCTTGGCGCTGATGTTCTCCAGCGGCGAGATGTACTGCCCGCCGGCGTTGTTCACCAGCGCATCGATGCGGCCGTGCCGCTCGACGATGGATGCCACCGTGCGCTTCACGCCGTCTTCGTCGCGAATGTCGCAGACGGCGGCGTCGGCCCGGCCGCCGTCCTCCGCGATCTCCTGCGCCACCGCCTGCAGCTTGTCGGGCTTGCGGCCAATCAGCACGACCATGGCCCCGAGCGATGCCAGCTCGTGCGCCGTGCAGCGCCCGATGCCGGAGCCGCCGCCGGTGACGACGACGACCTGACCGTCGAACAGGCCCGGCGCAAACACCGACCGGTAGCCTCGTGCCTCCACGCTCATCGCGAGTCCTCCCGTAGTTCCTGCAAAAACAACGCCACCGCGGCGTCCGTCACGTCGTCGAGCGAAGCCTGCTTCTTCGCGTCGAACCACTGCACCGACCAGTTCACCGCGCCGAAGATCAGGAGCCGCGCGAGATGCGGGTCGGCCTTCAGGCGGCCGCTGGCGGCGAGCGATCGCAGCACCGGCGTCCAGGCCGCCTCGTACTCGCGCTGCAACTGCGCAATGCCGGCGCGCTGCCGCGCCGTGAGGGAGCGCGCCTCGTACAGCATCACCGGAATGAAGTCGCGCCCCGGCCCGTGCAGGGTGTCGAAGTGGCTGCGGATCAGGCGGCGCAGCATGTGCGCCGAATCGTCCGAGGGTGTTGCCAACGCCGCCGCCTGCCGCGCCAGCGCCGAGCGCATGCCTTCTTCCATCACCGCGTAGAGCAGCGCGCCCTTGCTCTTGAAGTGATAGAAGGGCGACCCCGAGTGCATGCCCACGGCGCCGGCGATGTCGCGCGTGCTCGTGGCATCGAAGCCCTTGCGGCGAAAGAGGCGGGCGGCAGCGCGCACCAGCGCACGCCTGCGGTTGCCTTCGTCGCGCTCGTCCAGCGTCTTGCGCGGGCGGCCACGCGGGCGCTTGGGCACGGCAGCAGGGGAGGACAGCACGGCGGTCATCGGGCGGGTATTTTCACAAAGCGGTCGCTTTGCATAAAGTCTATACTGATTCGATTCGACCGTGGAGACCGAGATGAACGACGCCTTCGTCTACGACGCCATCCGCACGCCGCGCGGCAAGGGCAAGCCCGACGGCAGCCTGCATGAAGTGAAGCCGGTGAACCTGCTCGCCGGCGTGCTGGCCGAACTGCAGCGGCGCAGCGGCTTCGACACCGCCGAAGTCGACGACGTGGTGATGGGCTGCGTGTCGCCGGTGGGCGAGCAGGGCGGCTGCATCGCGAAGACCGCCGCGCTGAAGGCCGGCTGGGACGTGCGCTGCGCCGGTGTGCAGCTCAATCGCTTCTGCGCCTCGGGGCTGGAAGCGGTGAACCTCGCCGCGCAGAAAGTGCGCTCCGGCTGGGAAGACCTGGTCGTCGCCGGCGGCGTGGAAAGCATGTCGCGCGTGCCGATCGGCGCTGACGGCGGGCCATGGGCACAGGACCCGGAGACGAACATGGCGACCGACTTCGTGCCGCAAGGCATCGGCGCCGACCTGATCGCCACGCTGGAGGGCTTCAGCCGCGAAGACGTCGATGCCTTCGCACTCGAGTCGCAGCGCCGTGCCGCGAAGGCGCGCGAGGCCGGCTTCTTCGAGCGCTCCATCGTGCCGGTGCGCGACCCGATCGGCCAGGTGCTGCTGGGCCACGACGAGTTCATCAAGCCGCACAGCACGCTCGACGGCCTGGCGGCGCTGAAGCCCTCGTTCGAGCAACTCGGTGCGATGGGTTTCGACGACGTGGCGATCCGCCACTACCCGCAGGTCGAGCGCATCCGCCACGTGCACCACGCCGGCAACTCGTCGGGCATCGTCGACGGCGCGGCCGCCGTGCTGATCGGCTCGGAAGCGAAGGGCCGCGCGCTCGGCCTGGTGCCACGCGCCCGCATCGTCGCGACGGCCTTGTCCGGCGCCGACCCGACGATCATGCTGACCGGCCCGATGCCGGCCACCCGCAAGGCACTGGCCAAGGCCGGCATGCGCATTGACGAGATCGATCTGTTCGAAGTGAACGAGGCCTTCGCCGCGGTGCCGATGCGCTTCATGAAGGAACTCGGCGTGCCGCACGACAAGGTCAACGTCAACGGCGGCGCGATCGCGATGGGCCACCCGCTCGGGGCCACCGGCGCGATGATCCTCGGCACGCTGATCGACGAGTTGCACCGCAGGCAACTTCGCTATGGGCTCGCGACCTTGTGCGTGGGTGGCGGCATGGGCATCGCGACGATCGTGGAGCGCGTATGAACAACACGATTCGCTACGAGCACGACGCCAACGGCATCGTCACGCTGACTTTCGATGAGCCCGGTTCTTCGGTGAACACGATGTGCTTCGCGTGGCAGGAGGACCTCGCCGCGGTGGTCGAACGGATCGTTGCCGAGGCGGCCACGATCAAGGGCATCGTGCTCGCCTCCGCCAAGCCGAGCTTCTTCGCTGGCGCCGACCTCAAGTCGGTGATGCGGCTCACCGCCGACGATGCGGCGCGCTGCTTCGGCGAGATCGAGCGGATGAAGAAGCACTTGCGCACGCTCGAACGACTGAACAAGCCGATCGTCGCCTGCCTCAACGGCAGCGCGCTCGGCGGCGGCTGGGAGGTGGCGCTGGTCGCGCATCACCTTGTGGCGGTCGACGACCCGAAGATCCAGTTCGGCTTTCCCGAGGTCACACTCGGTCTGATCCCCGGCGCGAGCGGCATCACGAAGATGACGCGCCTGCTGGGACTGTTGGGCGCGCAGCCTTACCTGCTGGAAGGCAAGACCTTCAGTCCGCGCGAGGCCGCGGAGCTCGGCCTCGTCAATGAGCTGGTGGCCGACGCGGCGCGCTTGCGCGAACGCGCGCTGGCGTGGATCGCCGAGCACCCGACCGCGCAGCAACCATGGGACGACAAGGCCTACAAGATGCCCGGCGGCACGCCCGCGCAACCGAAGGTCGCGAACGCACTGACTGTCGCGCCCGCGATGCTGCGCAAGACCACGCGCGGCCTCTACCCCGCGCCCGAGGCGGTGCTCGAAGTGATGGTCGAAGGGGCGATGGTCGACTACGACACGGCACTGCGCATCGAGAGCCGCCACCTCGCGAAGATCATGACCGGCCCGAACGCCCGCGCAATGATCAGCGCGTTCTTCTTCGACCTCAACGCGATCAAGTCCGGCCGCTCGCGGCCCAAGGACGTGCCGCGCAGCCGGCCGCTGAAGGTCGGTGTGCTGGGCGCCGGGATGATGGGCACCGGCATTGCCTGGGTCAACGCCTCGCGCGGCATCGCGACAGTGCTGAAGGACGTGAGCCTCGCGAAGGCGCAGGCCGGCAAGGACCTGAGCCGCCAGCTCGCCGAGGCGCGCGTGGCGAAGGGCCGCATGAGCGCTGCCGAGCAGGCCGCGCTGCTCGAGCGCATCACGCCGACGCAGGACGACGCCGACCTGCGAGGCTGCGACCTGATCGTCGAAGCGGTGTTCGAGAACCGCGAGCTGAAGGCGGCCGTCACGCACGCCGCCGAACCGATGCTGGTGCCGGCCCACGGGTTCGCCACCGGCGTCTTCGCGTCCAACACCTCCACGCTTCCGATCACCGGTTTGGCGCGCGCGAGCGCGCGGCCGGAGAAGTTCATCGGCATTCACTTCTTCTCGCCGGTCGACAAGATGAAGCTCGTGGAGATCATCCGCGGCGAACGCACCGACGACGAAACGGTGGCCCGCGCGTTCGACTACGTGCAGGCGCTCGGCAAGCTGCCCATCGTCGTCAACGACTCACGCGG
Source organism: Piscinibacter sp. (assembly GCA_035513255.1). Classification (GTDB taxonomy): domain Bacteria; phylum Pseudomonadota; class Gammaproteobacteria; order Burkholderiales; family Burkholderiaceae_C; genus Albitalea. The sequence goes on from DATKCI010000346.1 coordinate 6,104, forward strand.
TTTCTTCACGAGCCGCGTGTTCGCGAGTTTCGTGACCGAGGGCGCGGCGATGCTGAGCGAAGGCATCCCGGCCGCGGTGATCGAGAACGCGGGACTGCAAGCCGGCATGCCGGTGGGGCCGCTGGCGGTGCTTGACGAGACGTCGCTGGCCTTGTCGGTGCACGTGCTCGACCAGACCCGGGCTGACTTTGCCGCCGGCGGCAAGAACTACGAAGCAAGCGCCGGCGAACGGCTGATCGAGCTGATGGTGAAGGAGCACGGGCGCAGCGGGCGTCCCGCGGGCTCGGGCTTCTACGACTATCCGACCGGGGCAAGAAAGACGCTGTGGCCCAAATTGAAGACGCTGTTCGAGAAGCCGGGCGTGAGCTGGAACCTCGGCGAGCTGAAGGACCGCCTGCTGTGGCGGCAGGCGGTCGAGACGGCCCGGTGCCTGCAGGAAGGCGTTCTGACGTCGGTGCACGAGGGCAACATCGGGTCGATCTTCGGGATCGGCTTTCCGGCGTGGACGGGCGGGGCGCTGCAGCTGGGCTATGGAATGGGCGTCGACCGATTTGCGGCGCGGGCGGAGCAGTTGGCAGAGAAGTATGGCGCCCGGTTCCGGCTCGGCAGCGAGGTGCTCGATACCTTGAAGCGGCATCAGCCGCGGTACTGAGCCGGGGGGCGGTGCTCCGGCGGCCATGGCGGCCGCCGCCTCGATCCGCACCCGCGAGCGACTCCGGCGAATCCCGCGAGCACCCGAGACGCCGCAGGGGCCATCTCCCCGAACCCCTCGATCTTTCTCCCGCTTGAGCGTAGAAGAGAACCTGGTGGACGCGCAGGGAGGACCGAATGCCAGATCGTCTGCTTGGCTCCGATTGGAGCGACCACCCGGTCCTGGCCGAGATCGTTGACGAGTCGCTGGGCCCGCGCCTGGTGACGATTCGTGCGGCGGACACCGAAGGGCACCGGTCCTCGGCGAACATCCTGGTTCACAGCAGGTATGCCACCCGCGGATACAGGACATCGTTCGAGTCTTCCGCTTCGGCGAACGTCGTCACGCTGGTCGCCACGGATCGGCAGCAGACGATCGGCACCGTCTCGATGCGATTCGACTCGCCCAGCGGTCTGCTTGCCGGCGACTCGTTCCCTGAGGAGATCGAGCAGTTGCGAGCCCGGGGGTGCCGAATCTGTGAGTTCACGAAGTTGGCCGTTGACGATGCCGTCAAATCCAAGCGCGTGCTGGCGTCGCTCTTTCACACGGCGTACATCTGGGCGTACCGGCTGATGGGGTTCGGCGCTGCCATCATCGAAGTGAACCCGCGTCACGTGCGCTACTACGAGCGGGCGCTCGGATTCGCCGTCATCGGACCGGAGCGCCTGAACCGGCGGGTCGACGCGCCGGCCGTGCTGCTGTACCTGGATCTCGCGCAGGCGCGGCAACATGCCGAACGCTTCGCCGCCGAGGCAAAGCCAAGCGCCGGCGAGCGCTCGCTGTACCCCTACTTCTTCTCGGCCAAGGAGGAGGAAGGCATCGTGGCGCGGCTGCCGCGGGCGGAGGCGGCCGCGAAGCTCTGACTCGGCATGCACCGACGCGCCGCGCTGGCGATTGACGCCGCGGTTTCAAGTCAAAGCGTGCGAACTTATAACTTTCTCGTATGTGAAGTACGCGAAAGTTATAAATCGTTCGCGTTTTCCGCCTGCCGGTGTTAACTTTCTCGTATCTGAAACACGTGAAAGTTAAAAGTGTCCATTCATCTGGTCGGCGAGACCATGGACAGGAGTCGCAGCCACTACTTGGCCGGGACGGGGAAGCTCGTTCAGCTCATGCGCGGAATCTACGTCGATGCAAGTGACGACATCGACCAAACGGTGATCGGCCATGCGGTGCGAATCGCCCGGTATCTCTACCCGAGCGCCTACCTGTCGGCTGCCGGTGCCGTCCTCCTCGGACCGACCCGCGACGGTCGCCTCTACCTGAGCGGAAGGCGAGCCCAGCGCACCCGAATCAGAGGCCTGGAGATCGTTCAGAACACAGCGCCCGAACGACCTTCCCTCGGCGAGGCCGTCGTTGCGGACAGCTTGGGAGAGTTCCGAGTCAACGTGTCCTCCATACGGGCGCGCTTTCTGGAAGCCTTCCGACTGCGCAGCGAACATGCTGCATCGATCGACTCCACCATGCGCGAGTCCATTGCAGCCCGGCTGATCGATGAGTACGGAAGCCCTCGGGCCGCGAGCGATGCTGTGTGGGCACTTGCCCGCGAGAACGAGTGGTACCGCGAGGGCGAAGGAGCCGAGCGCTTCCTGCTGCGCCGTTCTGCCGCCACGCCCGCCCCCAATCAGGCTGCACTCGATCTGACAGTGGCATGGCATGGTCGACCGATCGGAAACCTGATCCATGACGGGTTCGAATGGCGATGGTCTGCCAAAGAGGCAGGCACCGCATGGCCTCCTTTGATTCGGCAGACCACCCCCGGCAAGTTGCCACCTTTTGTGGTCTCCCTCCTTCCGGAAGGATGGCTTGAATCCATTCTCGATGACCGCGACGAGCGGGCCGTGCTCCGATCCGGCAAGCGGTACATGTCCAACATCACAATCGTCGAGCGTCAGGATGATCTTTCTGCGCTGCCGCTGGATGTGCTGCGGACACGGCTTGTCGCTCACAGCGAGGAGGGCGTCTTCAAGGGCCGATACGTGGGGCCAGGCCGAAGCACGACCGAGCGGAACTTCGAGCGCAACCTGGCGCAACTCTACGCACGTGCCGAGATGCCGCGCCTCTCCGGCGTCCAGATCAAAGCTCCCATGTACCTTGACCCCGAAGGTGTGATCTCACCCAGCATTGAGACACCCTTCACGCACATCCTGAAGCCGGCCGGGACAGGTGGATTCGAGGCATTGCCGCTGGTCGAATGGACTGCCCTCGCCCTTGGCAAGAAGAGCGGATTCTCCGTTCCCGCCACGGCTCTCATTGACATGCCTGACGGCATGCCCCCGGCGCTCGTGGTCGAGCGCTTCGACATCCGCGACAGCGACGACGATCACCGCTTGCTGGCGATGGAAGATCTCTGCTCCGTGCTCGACCTGCCGCCTTCGGCCAAGTACGCAGGCACGATCGAGCGGGCCGCGCGTGCGCTTCGGGCGCTCTCCACGGATCCTGAGGAGGATGTCCTGGCTCTCGTGAAGCGTGCTCTCTTTGCGTGGCTGATCGCAGACGGCGACATGCATCTCAAGAACATGGCGGTCCTGAAGACTGCCACGCCCGGTGAGTCGGTGTTCCGTTCGGTCCGGCTCGCGCCGCTCTACGACACGGTGACGACGCGGGTCTTTCCTGGCCTCGAGCATGACCGCATGGCGCTCAAGCTCAACGGCAAAGACGAAAGGCTGCGGCGCGCCGACTTCCGCGCGCTGTCGCGTACCGTTGGACTCAAGGTGTCGGATGCGGATGCGGCAATCGACTCCGTGCTGGAAAAATTCCGGATCGCTCTCGATGCCGTCTCGCTTCCAAGGCTAGTCGCGTGGCCATCCGGCGGCGAAGCCGCTGTTGACAGGATGATCCAGCTCTGCCGAGAGCGGACCGTCGAGTTCGACTAGTGCACCGGCGTGAGGCAGGGTCCATCCTGGGCGAGCTTCACGCCCGCATTCCACGCGCAGGCGGTACAGTGCGGCTCCAAAAAAGGGAAGCCTACCCATGTCGCAGAGTGCTGACCGAACTGTAGACACCCACGACCCCGTCATGCCGGGTATGCTGGGCAAGTGGTGGCGGCAAGGCGCGCGCAGCGCATTCCTGATGCGGCCGGACTGGTCCGGCCTGCAGGCGACGCCGGCCGTCATCGTGTGTCTGGTCTTCGTGCCGCTGGCGCTGGGTCTCCTCGTTCAGCGGCTCGACATCGAAGGCCCTGCCAACTTCTACTGGCCCGCGCTGCAAGGCGGCTGGCTCGCGACGGCGGTCTCGGTGTGGGTTTGCTGGTTGCTCGTTCCGCACGCGCGCAGCGATGCCGGGCCGCTGGCGCCCAGCGCGGCGGCCCTGTTCGGGATGCTGGCAGCGCAGGCGCTGACGATCGAGGCGGTCTTGTCGCTCGTGTTCGTCCCGATGGCGCGCGGCGGCGTGTTTTCTGCGGAGATGCTCGGGCGCCGCGGAGAGTGGGCCGCGTGGGGGCTGGGCGTCGGCTGGATCGCCGCGGCCCAGCTGGCGCTGGTCTGGCGCAGTGGAACACGGCAGTGGATGCCGAGAGTCGTCGCGACCGTGTTGCTGGCCGGCGTGCTCGCTGGCGCTCAGTGGTTCTTTCCGCTGCGCTACTGGTATCCGGCGCCGCAACCCGAAGCGGCTGCGGAACCGATCCGATGGACGCAGGAATTGATGGAACTGCAACCGCAGGTCCTCGCCCAGAGGCTAGCAGCGCTGCAACCGCAGCGCCCCGGCATTGCCGATGTCTACGCGATCACGTTCGCGCCGTATGCCGATGAAAACGTGTTCCTGCGCGAGAGTCGCATGGTCGCCGGTGTGATGCAGGACCGTTTCGACGCGGGCGGCCGCACGATCCAACTCGTGAACCACCGCGACACGCTTCGCGAGTGGCCGTGGGCGACCCCACTGAATCTGCAGCGGGCGATACGGCGGGCGGCGCAGTTGATGAACCGCGACGAAGACCTGCTGTTCATTCATCTGACGTCGCACGGTGCCCGAGCCGGTAACCTCGCAGCGGAATTCTGGCCTTTGTCGATCGACGCGGTCACGCCGCAGATGCTGAAGGCCTGGCTCGACGAGGCCGGCATTCGCTATCGGATCGTCTCGGTGTCGGCGTGTTACTCGGGCAGCTGGATCGAGCCGCTCGCCGATGAAGGCACGCTGGTGATGACGGCCGCCGACGCCGAGCACACGTCATACGGCTGCGGCAGAGGATCGGAGCTCACGTACTTCGGCCGGGCGGTGTTCGATGAGGAGCTGCGTCGCACCCGGTCGTTCGAAACGGCGCACGCTGCGGCCCGGCGAACCATCGAGCAGCGCGAGCGTGAGGCGGGCAAGTCGGACGGCTACTCCAATCCGCAAATCCGTGTCGGTGCGGCCATTCGCGAGCGTCTCGTCCGGCTCGAGGCCGAGCGCGCCGCGGCCGAGAGGTGAGCCCGCTCACCGGCCCGCGCGCGCGAAGCGCAGGGCGTTGAACCGAGGGCGCACGTTTCAACCCGAGGTCGTCACAGCTTCCATGCCGCAGAAGCCCGAGGATCGGGCAAGTAGGTGCAGCAGGTTCCGGTACGGATCGTGCGTTCGAGGTGCTTGCCCAATGCGGGGTGGTGCTCGTCGATGCGTGCCATGGCCTGCCGCACCGCGCGCGTGACGCTCGCGCGGGCGCGCTCCGAGATGGAGGCGGCGCGCCGGTCGCGGCCGCCGAGGCCGACAGCCCGAGCCAGTTCGCGGACGAGGAAGTCGCGCTCGGCCTCGGCCTGCGCAGCGCGCGCCTGGTTGCCGGTCGCGAGCGCCGTTTCGTGGTCCTCGTCGATCTCGGCGAGACGGCGGCGGTATGCATTCTTGGCCTGTGCGTCGAGCAGCACGCCGGCGTCGAGCCCCGGCGAGATGGTCAAGCCGGCCTCGATGCCGGCGTCGCCATCGACGGCGCTGCCGGTCTCGCCGGCCACGATGTCGAGCACGTGGAAGTCGCGCCCCGGATGGGCGAGCAGCCGTGCGAGGTACCGCAGGCCCTTCAGGTCGCGCAGGCGTACCGTGCGGCTCTCGAATGCGATGCACCAGTACTCGCCTTCGCGCCGAAACACGTTCTCATCGGCGCGAGGGTCGGTGGCGGAACCGGCTTTGAGTTGTGGGTGCGGCTCTCGCGCATCCGCCGACCCCGCATCGACGCAGGCCTCGTCCGCCGCGGCCGCCTGATTCACGGCGCCGATGCGCTCGAAGGCCGAACGGGCCGCCCGGAACTCGAGCACCGCAGCCGCTTCGTTCGACCCCGCCCGCAAGGCATGTCCGAGCCCCATTCGAGCGAGCGCCGTCTCGTACGGCGCGCCGATCTCGTTCCACAGATGCGCCGCCTCTTCGAAATGGCGGCGCGCGCCCGCGGCGTCGCCTTCGGCAAGGGCCACTCTTCCGTGTGCGAGTCGCGCACTGGCAACCAGAGCCCGGCTTTCGAATCGCGCGGCCACCCGGGAGAGCTCGTCCGCTGCCGCACGGGCCATCTTCAGGTCACCCGAAGTCACTCCGATCTCGACTTGCGCTTCGAGCAGCGGCGCGCGGCGCAACTCGGTGTTCGGCGGCAGCTCCTTCGACGGCACGTTGGGCGGGTTCTCCAGCGCATCCCGAACCGAGGCGACCGCCGAGGCGACATCGCCGTTGGCGAGTTGCACGAGCGCGAGCCCCGGCTGGGCGTCCCACCCGACCTCGTGCGCCGCGCGGAAGGCGTCTTCCGCGCCCTCGATGTCGCCTCGCCGCAGCCGGATGCGGCCGAGTTCGGTCAACGGCCAGCCGAGCTCGCGGCGCAGGTAGGGTCGAAGCTCCTCGCAGGCCAGCAGGGCTTGTTGTTCCGCCTCGGCGCAGCAGCCGCGCAGCCTGAGGATCTCCGCGCGGTGGACGCGGCAGCGCCCGTGGAGGCTGCCGACGGGCTGTCCGCGGCACCAACGCTCCATCGCGGCGGTCCACTCCTCGGCCTGGTCGTACTGCGCGAGCGCCTGGAACGCACAGACGAGTTCGCAGTAGACCAGCCCCCTGAACAGCGGCTCCAGTTCCCCGGAGACCGTGGCCACGGCCGCTTCGTTGAGAAGGGCCAGGCCTTGCGAGACGTCCCCCGCGAGAATGACGCTGCGCGCCTCGGCGATCCGGCCCACGGCCGCTGCGGCGGGATTGCACTTCGCGCCGATGTCGATCGCAGACCGTGCCCACTGCCTGGCGCTTTCGAAATCCCCGGACAGCAGCCGCTCGTAGTTGCGCACGACGGCGAGCCAGGCGTGGACCGGCGTCTCGCTGTGGCCCTCGAGCAGCCGTTCCGCCCGATTGACCCACCCGCGCACCGGCGCCATCAGCGCCGTATCGAAGAGCAGGTGCATCGCGACGCGAACGGCAGCGCCTGCGGCGGCGAGCTCATCACCCGCTCGCAGGTTCTGCGCGTAGGCGCGTTCCCAGGTGTCGATCGTCACGTCAAGGTGCCCCGCGGCGTAGGCGACCTCGGCCAGCAGGGCCAGGTCGGAGCCGCCGAGCGGTGTGCCGGCATCCGCCTCGACGAAGAGGTCATGCGCCTGCTGCCAATCGCTTCGGGCTGCGGCTTCTCGCGCCTGTTCCAACAGCGCCGTCGGAGTGGGTCGGCTCATCCCTCGGCCCCATGGCGGCATTTCCCGATCGCCGCGGTTGTGACTGCAAAAGTCCCCGCCGTAACGGTCTTTGTTACGCATGAGAGTTGGCCCGGTCGCAAGCTCGGCGAGGAGCCGGCAGTGACCTGCGGCGCAGGCGCCAACACGATAGTCCCATTTGGAGAACGAAACATGGAACAGACGAAACTCTCTGGAATCGAGCTGCAATATGACATCACCGGGTCAGGCGAACCGGTGCTGCTGATCAGCACAGGTCCGATCGCGGACAGCTTCTTGCCGTTGATGTCGGAAACGGCGTTGAGGGACCACTACCGCTTGATCCGGTACCGGCAACGGCGAGTTGCCGCCGGCTCGCGCGATCCCGCACCGGTGAGCTTCGCGCAGCACGCGGCCGACGCTGCCGCGCTGCTCGACCACCTCGGGGTCCGTCGGGCGCATGTCGCGGGCCACTCCACCGGCGCGGCCATCGCCCTCCAGCTGGCCGTCGACCGCCCCGAGTCAGTCGGCTCGCTGGCCCTGCTGGAGCCGCCGCTGATGAGTGTGCCGAGCGCCGCGGCCTTCTTCGAGAAGGCCGGACCGGCTCTGGCGGCCTATGGTTCGGGCGACCGCGAAGGGGCGATGGCGGGGTTCCTGAGCATGGTGTCCAGCCTCGACTGGGACACCTGCCAGGCCCGCATCGAGGAGCATGTCCCCGGTGGCGTGGCGCAGGCGATGAAGGACGCCGACAACTTCTTCGGCAGCTACCTGCCGGCTCTCAATGCCTGGCAGTTCGGCGCCAAGGAGGCGGCCGCCGTCTCACAGCCGGTGCTGTCGGTGATCGGCAGCGAAACCGAGCGGCTGTTCGCCGAGAGCCATGAGCTGCTCCATCGTTGGTTCCCGCGGATCGAGGATGCCGTGATCGAAGGTGCGGCGCACCTGCTGCACCTGCAGCGCCCGCAGCCGGTGGCACGCGGCATGGCGCAGTTCTTCGAGCGCCATCCTTGCTGAAGGCGTATCGCTACGGGTACATCATCTCGGAGCGTCAGCCCTCGAGCACGCCGTCGATGACGCGCCACGGATTCGCGGCTTCGACGGCGTTGCTGTTCGTCAGGCCGGCGGCGACGATCAAGGCTTTCCACAAGGTCCAGGCCCGGCCGCGGGCCCATGTGTCGGCGTCGATCGCGAGCACCTCGCGGAACGCGTCGCGGCTCGCGCCGGCAAACAGCGTCCACGCGATCGACAGATCGCAGGCGGGGTCGCCGACCCCCATGTTTCCGAAGTCGATGACGGCGCTCAGCCGGCCGCCTCGGACCAGCAGGTTGCCGAGGCCGGCGTCGCCGTGGATCCACACGGGCGAACCGCACCACGAGGTGGCAAGCGCCGCTTCCCAGACGTCGGTCGCGGCGCCAACGTCGATCTTGCCCTGAAGGAGGGCGATCGCTTGCCGCGTCTCGGCGTCGTAGGTGGCGAGCGCTCCGCCGCGATGGAAGTTGTGCGGTCCGGGCGCAGGCCCGCCCCTCGGGTCGATGCGTTGCAGCGCGAAGAGGAACTGGGCGAGCTGTGTCGCGAAATCGCGCAGATCGGCGATGCGCTCCGGCGCGGCGGTGTCGCCGTCGATCCAGCGGTAGATCGACCACCTCCAAGGGTAGCCCTCCGCCGGCTCTCCGTGCGCCAGCGGCGTCGGTATCGGCAGCGGCAGCGAAGGCGCCAGTCGGGGCAGCCACCGCTGTTCCTTCTCGACCTGCTCCGCATAGTGCGCAGCACTCGGCAGGCGCACGACCATCTGATCGCCCAGGTGAAAGGTCCTGTTGTCCCACCCGCCGTGCGCGACCGGCCGCACAGCGAGATCAGCCCAGTGCGGAAACTGGCTGCTCACCAGGCGGCGCACGAGCGTGTCGTCGATCACCGGTTGTTCGGCATCCACTTCAGTGCCGTTCATTGCGATGCTGCCCCTCGTCCATCAGCGTGCGCCAGGGCTTCCCACCCCAATAGCTCTGCCAGCCGCCGGACGATCCACACGGCTTCGGTCGTCGAAACGCCCGCATCCGGTGACATCAGGCCGGCGTGGCAGCGCCGCAGCACCTCGTCTTCCGCCACGCCGATGCCGCGGTGCACCTGCGTCGCGTACTCGACCAGGTGGTTCGCGAGGTCCTCGCAGACGTCGTAGCGCGCCCGCACGACGCGCAGCGGTTCGGTGAGGCGCTGTCTCGCATCGGTGTACAGCGCGAAGAACGAAGGCGGAATGTCGATCTGGTACTCGTCTGACATCGAGGGGTTGTACCTCAATGTCCCGCGAAGGCGCTAACCTGCGGCCGAAGCGGGTGACACCGCGCCGCTTTCACCCCGCCACTCGCAGCAGGAGCCACCGATGCCATCTAAAACCGTCGCCCCTTTCGGCACCTGGTCTTCGCCGATCACCGCGCAGCGCGTCGCTTCCGGCAGCAAGCCGTTGTCGGCGCCGCGGCTCGATGGTGCGGAGGTCTACTGGCTGGAGGGGCGTGCGGCCGAGGGCGGCCGAGTGGCCGCGATGCGCGGCGGGCCGGCGGGTGCGCAGATGCTGAGCCCGGCGCCGTACAACCTGCGCACCCGCGTGCACGAGTACGGCGGCGGCGCCTACATCGTCGCGAATGGCGTTCTCTTCTTCTCGAACTTCGCCGACAACCTCGTCTACCGCCAATCGGCCGATGGCGAGATCCGTCCGCTCACGCGCGACGGCCTGCATCGCCATGCCGACTTCGAGTTCGATGCGGCCCACCGACGCCTGATCGCCGTGCGCGAAGACCATACACAGGCGGGGCAGGAACCGCGCAACCTGCTGGTCGCGCTGCCCCTCGACGGCGGCGAGCAACCCATCGAACTGGCCTCGGGTTTCGACTTCTACGCGGCGCCGCGCCTGTCGCCTGATGGACGGCAACTCGCCTGGCTGTGCTGGAACCACCCGCTGATGCCGTTCAACGGCACCGAGCTGTGGCTCGCCGATGTCGCCGCGGACGGCCGCCTCGCGCAGCCGCGCCGGATCGCCGGCAGCGCCGGCGAATCGCTGTGCCAGCCGCGCTGGTCGCCCGACGGGCGGTTGCATGTCGTGTCCGACCGCTCCGGATTCTGGAACCTGTACCGCGTCGACGGCGAGGCGGTGCAGGCGGTGTGCCCGATGCAGGCCGAATTCGGCAGGCCGCAGTGGGTGTTCGGCCAGAGCATGTACGGCTTCCACGGCGCCGGCGAAGTGATCGCTACCTGCATCGAGCAGGGCGTGAGCCGGCTCGGCCGCATCGATCTTCGCAGCGGCGCGTGGCAGTCGATCGCGACCGACTGCACCGACATCGACGACCTGCACGTCGGCCCCGGCTTCGTCGTGGCACTGGCCGGCTCGCCCAGCCGCCCGCAGCAGCTGCTGCGCATCGACCTCGCGACCGGCGAACACGAGGTGCTGGCGAGCAGCTTCACCGACCTGCCGGAGGCGGGCTACCTGACGCCGCCGGAGAGCATCACCTTTCCCAGCGCCGGCGGGCGCACGGCGCATGCCTTCTACTACGCGCCGGCCCATCCGGACCATGAGGGGCCGGCCGGCGAACGGCCGCCGCTCATCGTCACGAGCCACGGCGGCCCGACCTCGTTCAGCAGCAACAGCCTGCGCCTGAACCTGCGCTACTGGACGAGCCGCGGTGTCGCGGTGGTGGACGTGAACTACGGCGGCAGCAACGGCTTCGGCCGCGCCTACATGGACCGGCTGCAAGGCCAATGGGGCATCGTCGACGTGGAGGACTGCGTGGCCGCCGCGCGTCATCTCGCCGAACGCGGCCGGGTGGACGAACGACGCATGGCGATTCGCGGCTCGAGCGCGAGCGGCTTCACGACCCTGTGCGCGCTGGTCTTCCACGATGTGTTCAAGGCGGGCGCGAGCTATTACGGCGTGAGCGACCTCGCGGGGCTGGACGCGGACACCCACAAGTTCGAGTCGCGCTACACCTCGTCGCTGGTGGCGCCGCCGCCGGACCACGAACGTGTGTACCGCGAACGCTCGCCGCTGCACCACGTCGACCGGCTGAACTCGCCGATGATCTTTTTCCAGGGGCTGGACGACAAGGTGGTGGTGCCCGCGCAGTCCGAGGTGATGGTGCAGGCGCTGAAGTCCCGCGGCATCCCGGTCGCCTACCTCACCTTCGAAGGCGAAGGCCATGGGTTCCGCCGGCTCGAAACGATCCGGCGCACCTTGGAGGCGGAGTTGTACTTCTACGCTCGTGTGTTCGGCTTCGAGCCGGCTGACGAGATCGAGCCGGTGGAGATTGCAGGAGAGTGATCGGGTCACCGTGCGCTTGTGTGCCAGTATTGGGTGCCAATGGGCGTAGAAATGGGTGCGTCGAAAATAAACGGGTGTAAATGGGTGTACTATTGCGCCGATGGCCCGAGAAATCCACGCTTCCTCCTTGGAGATCACCCCCGAGATCCTCGGACTGATCTCAGGTATTGAAGAATTCAAAGGCGCCTGGCGTGCCCTGGGCACGCTGGCACCCGATCGCCTATCGGCACTGCGGCGTGTCGCCACGATCGAAAGCATCGGATCGTCCACCCGCATCGAAGGTAGCAAGCTGTCCGACCGCGAGGTCGAGCGCCTGCTGTCGAACCTGCAGATCAAGTCGTTCGCCACCCGCGACGAGCAGGAAGTGGCCGGTTACGCCGAAGTGATGGAACTGGTGTTCTCGTCGTGGCAGGACATCGCCCTGAACGAGAACCACATCAGGCAGCTTCACCGCGACCTCCTCGTCTACAGCGAGAAGGACGCCTGGCGTCGGGGCAGCTACAAGACCTCGACGAACAGCGTGGTCGCCTTCGACGAGAACGGCAAGCCGCTCGGCGTGGTGTTCGAAACGGCCACACCGTTCGACACGCCTCGACTGATGGCCGAGCTGGTAGCGTGGTTCAACCACGAGCGCAGCGCGGGACGACTGCATCCCTTGCTGCTGATCGGCATCTGGGTGGTGGTCTTTCTCGAGATCCATCCGTTCCAGGACGGCAACGGCCGTCTGAGCCGCGTGCTCACGACCTTGCTGCTGCTGCAGTCGGGTTATGCCTATGCTCCCTACAGCTCGCTCGAAAGCGTCATCGAACAGAGCAAGGAGGCCTACTACCTGGCCTTGCGGCAAACACAGGGCACGATCCGCACCGAGGCGCCGAACTGGCAACCCTGGCTTCTGTTCTTCTTGCGGGCATTGGCCGAGCAGGTGACGCGCCTGAACCGCAAGATCGAACGCGAGAAGCTGGTGCTGGCGACGCTGCCGGAGCTGTCGCTGCAGATCGTCGAGTTCGCACGCGAGCATGGCCGAGTGACGATGGCAGACGCGATTCGGCTGACGGGCAGCGGTCGCAACACGCTGAAGCAGCACTTCCGGACATTGGTGGAGCGCGGCCACCTGGAACAAATGGGAGGCGGGCGCGGTGCTTGGTACCAACTGAGGTAGTGCAGCTTGACCCGAGCGGCCCCGATCCTCTCGGGCACGCCACATGCCCTGCGCTCTACGACCTCATGACCTCAGGAGCCCCCGTGGATGCCGTTGAACTGTTGATCCGCCAGCACCGCACGCTGGAATCGCGCCTGGAGCGCCTGCTGGATGCGGCGTCCGACGCGGATCGCGCGGCCTTGCTGGCCGAGGTGGGAGACCACCTCACCGTGCACATCGCCTCCGAGGAAGAGATCTTCTACCCCGCGGTCCGGGCTGCCGGCACGGAAGACACCCTGCTTGAATCGCTCGAAGAGCATCTCTCGCTCAAGCGTTTGCTCGCCGACCTGCTGGAGCTGGAGCCGGGCGCGGCCACCTTCGAGCCGAAGTGCAAGGTGTTGCAGGAGCAGACCGAACACCACCACAAGGAAGAAGAGGAACACCTGTTCCCCTCCGTGTGCAAGCTGCTGGATGCGCCCTCCCGTCTCGCGCTGGGCGAAGAGATGCTCGCGTTGCAGCAGCGCCTGCAGCGGCAAGGTGCGCCGCGCGAGGCCGTCGGCGATCAGACCGATGAGGCGGCGCCGCTGCAGTAGCAGCGCCGTGCGCTACCGGGGTGCGGCTCGCTGCGGGGGCATTGCCGCGGCGGCCTCGCCCGGCGGCTCCAGGGCGCGGCATGGGCCCAGTATCGTCGCGATGACGACCGCGTTCTGCACGTCCCGCCGGTTCGAGAACAACGACTGCCTGGCGAAGCGACGCGGCGGTCGTGCCCGGGCTGGGGTCGCTGGTTCGGGCCGACGGCGCGTCTCGACCGTGGCGGCCGACGGCGCCGGCGAGCGGATCAACGGCAGCGAGCGCATCAACTCGCCGAGATCCTGAGACACCTCGTAGGCCGGCGGCGCGTCGTCGTCGTCATCCTGCGTCGGTGCCTGCTGCCCACGGCCTGCCCGCCGCTTCATCAGGAACTGGAACACCAGGATGCCGATGAAGAACAGGACGTAGAAGAGTTCCGGCGGAAAACCTCTCATGGCGGTTCTCCTTTACGTTTTCGGAAGGCCGGAGCGGTCCTCTCCGGTGCCGGCGATCTCGTCGCGCATGGCCGTGTCGGCCTGCAGGTTTTTCATGCGGTAGTAATCCATGATGCCGAGGTTGCCTTGCCGGAAGGCCTCGGCCATTGCGCGCGGCACTTCGGCCTCCGCTTCGACCACCCGGGCGCGCATTTCCTGCTCGAGGGCCACGGCCATTGCACGGCGCTCCTCGGCCTTGGCCTGGGCGATCTGCTTGTCGGCGTTGGCCTGGTCGATCTGCAGCTTGGCGCCGATGTTCGCGCCGACGTCCACGTCCGCAATGTCGATGGACAGGATCTCGTAGGCGGTGCCTGAGTCCAGGCCCTTGCTCAGCACGTGCTTGGAGATGTGGTCCGGATTTTCGAGCACGTTCTTGTGGCTGGCGGCCGATCCGATCGTGCTCACCATGCCTTCGCCCACGCGCGCAATGATCGTTTCCTCGCCGGCGCCGCCCACCAGCCGGTCGATGTTGGTGCGCACCGTCACGCGGCACACGGCGATGAGCTGGATGCCGTCCTTCGCGACGGCGGCGATCTTCGGTGTTTCGATCACCTTCGGCAGAACCGACATCTGCACCGCTTCGAGCACGTTGCGCCCCGCGAGATCGATGGCCGCGGCGCGCTTGAACGGCAGTGGAATGTTGGCCTTGTCGGCCGAGATCATCGCGTTGACCACCCGCACGACGTTGCCGCCCGCCAAGTAGTGGGCCTCCAGGTCGTTGATCGAAATTTCGAGGCCGGCCTTCACAGCACTGATTCGTGCCGTGACCACCGTGGTCGGCGGCACGCGGCGCAGCCGCATGCCGATCAGATCGAGCAGCCCGACGTAGGCACCGGAAGCCCAGGCCGCGATCCACAGCGGGATCGGCACCAGATACAACACGATGGCCAGTGCGGCCACCACCACGATGAGCAAGCCAAGGCCCCCTGTGAAGAGCGCTACGATCTCTGTCATGTCTTATTCCTTCTGGTTGAGATTCGTTGTACGGCGTACGACGATTCTGTTGCCGTCCACCCGGGTCACTTCTATGGATTCGCCGGCGTCGACGAGTTCTCCATCAGACACCACGTCCACGCGCCGTCCGTCGATCTCTGCGATGCCGGACGGCCGCAGCGGCGACCATGCGCGGCCCGTCTTGCCCAGCAGCGCTGCATCACCTTCGGGCGCAGACGCATAACCTTGCGCCGACTCGAGCCCGCGCGCGAGGACGAGCCGCCGCCCGAACGGCAAGCTCGGAATCAGGCGCAGCAGCATCAGGCTCGCGAGCAACGCGAACACCAGCGAGAGAACGACGCGCCCCGCGGCCTCGACGATGAACGCGGGCGTGTCGCCGGGCCCGACCATGCTGAGCACGAGACCGGCCAGAATGGCGGCGATGCCGAGGACGCCGGCGACGCCGAAGCCGGGAATGACCAGCACCTCGATCGCCAGCAGGATCACGCCGGCGACGGCGAGCAGCAGCTCTTCCCAGCCCGCCAGCTGCACGAGCCAGTGGCCCCAGAAGAACAGCCCCAGGCTCGTGACGCCCAGTGCGCCGGGGATGCCGAAGCCCGGCGTGCGGATCTCGACGAGGATGCCGAGCATCGCGATGCTGATCAGCAGCGAGCTGACCACCGGGTTCGTCAGGAAGCGCACGACGTTCTCGGCCCAATTGGGCCCGACGCGCCTCAGCTCGGCGCCGCCGAGTCCGAGTTTTTCCAGCGCGCTTTCGAGCGTGTCGGCACTGAAGTCGGAGACCTTGTGCTGCAGGGCCTCCTCGGTCGTCAGCGTGAGCAGCTTGCCCTTGTCGACGAGGCCGCGAATCGCCACGTCGGCATCCACCATCGCCTCGGCGATCAGCAGCGGACGTTTGCGGCTCTCGGCCGTCGCGCGGAACTCCTTGCGGACGTAGGACACCGCTTTCTCCGAGGTCGGCTGCGCCTCTGCCCCGGGCGCGCCTCCCTGGACCGGCGTTGCCGCGCCTATGGTCCCGCCCGGGGACATGACGATGTTCTGTGCGGCGAGACTGATCAGCGCGCCGGCGGAGATGGCCCGCTTGTTCACGAACGCGACGGTGCGGATGCGTGCGTTGAGCAGCGAGTCGCGGATCTGCACGGCGGCGTCGACGCGCCCGCCGAAAGTGTTGATGTCCAGCACGACGGCCGCGGCGCCTGCTTGCGTGGCTTCGTCGAGCACGCGCTGGACGAACGGCGCCAGTCCGAGGTCGATGATGCCCTCGATGGGCACGACATAGATGATCGCCGGCGGCTTGTCCTGGGCGCGGGCAGGGGCGAACGAGCCGAGCACCGCCAGGGCCAGCACGAACGGCAAGCCAATCCATCTGATGACGTTCACGATGTTCCCGTTGAGGTGCCCGGCCGCCGTGCCCTTCTCGACCCGGTGCGGGGCAGCGTATCACGGTCCTAGGGGGAACCCCGTCTCCCCACCAGACTGCGATCGCTTAGCCTCACTCAGCGCTGCGGCGGCGAACGCGCCGATGGCATCGAGATGGCGATGCTGTCGCGCATGCGACAGCCGGCACGGCAGCCCATTGGCACTCCAAGGAGACACTCATGAAGAAACTGGTGCTGGCGTTCGCCGCTCTCGTGTTGGCCGCTCAGACCGCGACGGCCGCACCGCCGCCGAAATACTTCGTCGACCAAGCCAAACTGCCCTTTGCCGAAGTTCCCGGGCTGCCGACACAGCGCGTCTGGGGCGTGCACAGCGGGGCCGGCTACCGGATGGAGGTGCCCTCCAACTGGAACGGCAGGCTCGTGCTGTGGGCGCACGGCTACCGCGGCACAGGCCTGGAACTGACGGTCGACAACCATCCGCTGCGCGACTTTCTCATTGCCAACGGTTATGCATGGGCGGCGTCGAGCTACGGCAAGAACGATTACGACCCAGCCGAGGGCGCGAAAGACACACACGCGCTCACCACGCTGTTCAACGGCAAGTTCGGCAAGCCCAACCGCACCTACATCACCGGCGCGTCGATGGGCGGGCACGTCACCGGCATCGTCGCGGAGCAATGGCCGCAGTCCTACGACGGCGCGATGCCCATCTGCGGCGTGCTGGGCGACTACGAACTGTTCGACTTCTTTCTCGACTTCAACGTCGCCGCGCAGGCGCTGTCGGGCCAGGGCAAGACCTACCCCTATGCCGCCGACTACCTGACGGCCACCGTGCCGGCGACCAAGGCGGCGCTGGGGCCTTCGTTCCCGTATGCGCTGAACGCGGCGGGCACGAATCTGAAGTCGCTGACACAACTGCGCTCGGGCGGCGTGCGTCCGGTCTTCGAACAGGGCTGGATGTTCTGGAACGGCGTCGCGGGGGACTTCCTGTTCGGGCTCGGCGTGGGCGACGGCACGCTGCCGCGCACCCCGGGGGTGGCCGTACAGAACTCCGACGTGGTCTACCAGTTCGACACCGATCCGGCACTCACGGCTGAAGAGAACGCGTTCAACGGCATCGTGGACCGCGTGACGGCCGACCCGCAGGGCCGGCATCGCAATGGCCTCGCCAACGTGCCGCCGACCACCGGCGACCTGCGCATCCCGATGCTGACGCTGCACACGATCGGCGACTTGTTCGTGCCTTTCCACATGGAGCAGGAATACGCCCGCCGGGTGTCGGGCAAGGGCTACTCGCACAACCTCGTGCAGCGCGCCACGCGCGACTTCGGGCACTGCACGTTCACGCCGACCGAAATGGTGACCACGTTCGTCGACCTGGTGGCGTGGGTGGAATCGGGCGCGAAGCCGGCAGGCGACGACGTTCTGAATCCGGCCGCGGTCGCCGCGCCGGACTTCGGCTGCCAGTTCACCGACTCCGCTGCGCCGCGCCTGTGGCACCAGCCGGGACTCGAATTCCTGGCGCCGCCGGCCTGTCCGGCGAACTAGGCCGAAGTTCCTGCAGCGCCGGAGCGAGTTTGCCCTTGTGCGACAAGCACTTGGGATGAGTTCGGGGTTCCGTTTTCTGCCTACAGCCGGATTTGCTGGATCAGTTCGAGCGCTTGGCGCTGCTTGACGTTGGGCGTAGTGA
>DATKCI010000347.1:0-26774 GCA_035513255.1 Piscinibacter sp.
GGTTCGCGTAGCGGTCGTTGGAGCTGGAGGTCGCGGTGCGCTTGCCGAAGAGCGCGTCGGCTTCGTCGAAGAAGAGAATCCAGTTGCGGTTCTGGGCCTGGTCGAACACATGCGCCAGGTTCTTCTCGGTCTCGCCGATGAACTTCGAGACCACCATCGACAAGTCGATGCGGTACACGTCGGCGCCGGCCGCCTGCCCGATCAGCGTGGCGGTGAGCGTCTTGCCGGTGCCGGGCGGGCCGAAGAAGAGGCTGCGGTAGCCCGGCTTGATGGCCGTGGCGAGCCGCCACTCGTGCAGGATCGTGCCGGCATGGCGGATCCAGGTGTTGATCGCGCTGATCTCCTCCATCACCTCGTGGCCCAGCACCAGGTCGTTCCAGCCGAGGCGCGTCGTCACGAGCTTGGCCGGGAAGGCGCTGCTGTAGTCGGGCTTGTGCCGCTCGCCGGTGGTCAGCAGGTCCAGGTAGTCGCTTTCGATCAGCAGCGCGCCGCTCAGGAAGGGCTCGCCGGGCGCGTCGTGCTCGACCCGCAGGATGCCGCGCCGGCGGAACGTGTGGCTCTCGTCGAACAGCTGCAGCAGCTCGAAGCGCCGCGAGAGGTCTTCTCCGGCGACGACGAAGGCGGCCGTTTCGCAGGTGGGCAGGAAGCCGCCGTGCGCCTTGCCCTTCCAGCCGCCGAACTCGGTGTAGCCGCGCTCGACGTTGCGGTTGCGCACGAACAGCGTGTCCAGCAGCTGCGGCCGCACATGGGGGGTCAGCGCGAGCACCAGCACGATGCGCTCGTCGAAGCCGAAGTCGCAGCTGCGCACCAGCCGCGCGTACTCGGAGTCGCCCGCCCGCAAAGAGGGCGGCGCGATGTCGTGCACGCGCTTGTGCTCGCAGGGCTGGCCGAAGTGCAGGCTGATGCGTGCATGCAGCACCTGGTCGAACCAGGCGAGCTCGTGTTCGAGCGCGAGCGCGTTGGCCTGCGCCGCGCGCAGCGGTCGTTCAACGCCAGTCCACATGGATGACCCTTTCCATCCACGCGTACTTCAGCGTGGCATAGCCCCAGGGCAGCTGATCGAGCAGCATGTCGAAGGGCCGCGGCTCGACGAGCAGCCGCCATGCGTCGTCGCGAAGCTCGAGCCGGCCTTCACGCTGCAGGAAGGATTCGCGAAGCCCGGCGATGGAGGTGCGGCCGATGATCGTCCAGTGGTCGATCATGGCTTGAAGCATGCCCTCGACGGCACTTCGCTCGGCGGGTGTCGGCACCAGCTTGCGAGGGACCGGCGTGTTCAGGTCCAACCCGCACAGCAGCTTGTTGAGAACCAGCTGCGGCTCCGGGGGATCGGTGGCGCCGGTGACCATGAACTGCAGCAGATGCACGGCGCGTTCGGCCGCCTGCGGATTGACGAAGGCGCCGTCCTTGAGCAGGCCGAGGGTGGTGAGCAGGCGCTGCAGGTACGGGGCGGCGAGCACCATGCCGGCGTTGGCGACGAAGATCGGCTGGTCCGGGTCGATCGGGTCGTCGAACATCTCGGGGCGGCGCGATGCCGCGGCCAGACGGTTCGAGGACGCGGCGTGCGCATGGGACTGGCGGCGAAGCCAGGTGGCGGCGTGAGGGTGGCGCGGCCACGCCGGTGTTGCAGTGGAGGTGAGCGAGCTTGGGCCGGTGCGCTCGCTGGACACGTTTCGTCGTGTGTTCGATCCGAGGTCCAACCTCCCCACTCCGTTCGCCCTGAGCTTGTCGAAGGGCCGGCTCGGTGACCAGCGCGGCTTCGACAGGCTCAGCCCGAACGGGGGGTGGTTGATCGACTTCGAGGTGAACGCGGTTGGGTTTGCTCGCCGTTCGGACACGTTGCGGCGTGTGTTCGATCCAACGGTCAACCTCCCCACTCCGTTCGCCGTGAGCTTGTCGAAGGGCCTGCTCGGTGACCAGCGCGGCTTCGACAAGCTCAGCCCGAACGGGGGGTGGTTGATCGACTTCGATGTGAACGCGGTTGGGTTTGCTCGCCGTTCGGACACGTTGCGGCGTGTGTTCGATCCGATGGTCAACCTCCCCACTCCGTTCGCCCTGAGCTTGTCGAAGGGCTGGCTCGCGGACCCACGCGGCGTCGACAAGCTCAGCCCGAACGGGGTCGGCGTGACGCGCGAAGAAAGGACAAGACGCCCGCGGCGGGGCGCCGTTCCCGTTCGACGCAACCATGCGCCGGCCAAGCGGCCGTTGTCGCGCGCGCGAGCCGCAACGAGATCCCCCGGCGACCCCAGCGCCGCGAGCCGGCGAATCCACTCCGCTGAAAACTGCAGCACCAGCCGCCTGGCCACACAGCCCCGCCCCTGCTCCGACCGCAGAAAGGCCGACAGCGACGCGCCATCGTGCTCCAGCACCGACCACGCCAGCGCCTGCACATCCGCCCGCGACGAGTGCCACGGCAGGCGACCATGCCGCAGAAAATGCAGCAGCGCCTCCAACCGCGCCTGCTCTTGCGTCCGACGCGAAAACGGCGGCGCCGCCGGCACCAGCTCGCCGCCCGGCGCCACAACACGCTGCAGCGCCAGCGCCTCGATCAAGCGCTCGCGCAATCTGCGCTCCCACTGCGCCTCCATCTCCTGCGCGCTCACCGCGCCAAGGTCGATCTCCACCCGCTCGAAGCGCAACACGCTCCCCGCGTCGTCGAGCTGCTCGAACACCTCGTCGATGATCCGCAGCGCAGCGCCCTGGGCGAACGCAGCCAGGCGCGCCTGCTGCTCGAACGCCTCCCCGTCGGACTCGAAGTCGACGTCGAAGCACAGGTCCTCGATCACATGGGCCTCATGCATCGCCACCCTCCGCCCACATGCCGGCCACCAGGCACTCGGCAAGCTTCGCCGCCGCTTCATCCACGCGCGGCACTTCCTCGCCGTCCGGCGCCGAACCGCACCAGGCCTGCTTCGCGGCCAGCCATTCCCGGTAGCGGCCTTCGAACTCGCGCATCGCGTCTTGCGGCAGCCAAAGACAGCGCACCGCCAGGTGCGCCGGGCAGTTGATGCGCACCGTCTCCTCCGCGAATCGCCGGAACGCCGGCTGGTGCGAGCGCACGGTCCAGGCCGGGATCACCACCGTCAGCCGGAAGGCATGGAAGTCGTCCGCCGCCGCGGCTTCAGCTCCCGACGGCCGCAGCAGCACATGCTCGACCACGTGCAGCCCTTCACTCTCTTCGTTCAGGTGCAGCAGGAAGCGGCGCAGGCTGCCGGCAGCACGCCGCGCCGCGGCATCGCTCGCGAAGTCGCCGAGCTGCCACCAGTCGCCCGCCTCGTCCGGCCCCAGCACCAGGCGGTGAACGCCCTCGGTTTCCATCACCCGGTACCGCTCGCCGTGCACACCGGCGCGGAACATCGCCTCGCTGATGCGGCGGCCGCGCAGCGGCCGGATGGTCGCGAGATCCGCCAGCATCTCGTCATGCCCCACGGCATCGGCCCCCCGCGCGACAGCCGCCGCGTCGCGGCACCGCGCCGGATCGATCAGCGCCGCCGCGCCGCCGGCCGCCCGGTGCGCCTGAGGCGACAGCAGCACCAGCTTCTGCCGGTCGAGCGCATGGGCCAGCGAGCGCGTGTGCGCGTGCCGAAAGCCCAGCAGCAGGCTCACCCGCCGCTGCAGCCCCGAGCAGTTGTCGCCGCGGTCCCACGCGGGCTGGCTGTAGTCGAAGCCGCCCGCTCGATCGCGCCCCAGCCGCACGATGTCGTGCAGGTACGCGGCCTTGTTCGCGAGCAGCAGCGCCTCCAGTTCGTCGGGACCGTGGTAGGTGCAAAACTGCCGCATCGAGTTCTGCGTGTAGGTCTCGCCGTACAGCGCCAGCAGGTGATCCAGCACGCGCCCCTTGCGGCGCGGCGAGCGGTCGAACGGTGCATACACCGCCTGCACGAGCTCGTCCGGGGCATCGAGCACCTGGTCCAGACCCGGCACGGACTCGCCGTCCAGCACCTGCCACCAGCGGCTTTGCGGCGAGCCGCCGTTCAGCGAGAACAGCTCGCGCAGGTGCTGCACCTGCGCCGCACCGTTGGCGATGACGTGCTCGAACAGCAGCAGGTAGGCCTTGAGCTGCAGCGCCTTCGCGCGCTCCTGCGGTCCCGCCGACGCCGGCACGCCGTGGCGGCCGAGGCCGTACACCGCCGGAAAGTGGTTCTGCGCCGAGTGGTAGCGCGCGGGCGGTCGGGCCTCGCCGCGTGGCAGCCGCGTCGCAGCTTCGCGCGCCGGCTCTCCGTCCATGCGGGCGCGCCGGGCACCGGCAGCGGTCTGCATGTCGTCGTACTTGCCGCGCAGCTCGGCCAGGTTCAGCGGCACCACGTGGCCCCGGCGCTTCACGACGACGCTGCCGGCGCGTGCGTCGCCATCCGCGCCGGGCACGCGCAGGCGCAGCGCCCAACCGTCGCCGCGGCGCGGCAGCGACACAGTGGTGGGTGCGCCACCCTCCGGCTGCAGCGCCAGGTGTCTGACTTCCTTCACGCCGTCGATCGCGAGAACCTCGGCCGCGAGGTCGCCCACGTAGAGCTTGTCGGCGCCGGCCGCATCGGCGACGAAACCGTGGCGCATCGCGGGCCCGTCGAAGATGTGCTCGAGCGCATGGCCGTCGCGCAGCGCCTCGTCCAGGCCGCGGAACCGCACCGCCCGCGCGACGGCGCGTGCGCAGCGGTCATAGGCCTCGGCCAGCACGTCGGCCGCGTCGCGCGGCCCGCCGACCTCGATCTCGGCGTGCAGCTCGCACCAGCGGTCGCGCACGAGCACCACGTCGGCGTCGACGTCCTCGCAGAGGTTGCGCTGCGCGCGGCAGGCCGCGAGCGCCAGCCCGATCCGCTGCGCCTCGCTGTCGCCGGCGTCTTGCGACAGCTGCAGCCGCAGGCGGTACACGCCGGGCACCGCCGCACCGCCGGGCACCGCGAGCGTGGTGTCGTCCAGCCCCGGCACGCGGTCCAGCACCACGCGGCGCAGGTCGTCCGCCGTGGTCGCACGGCACGGGAAGATCTCGTGCGGCGGGTGCAGCGAGAACCGCTCGAAGGCGATCGTCCCGTCGGGGCCACAGAGGTGGTCCGCCACCGGGAAGTCCGCCCGGTAGACGAGGTCCGTGAGCGCATAGCACAGCTGCTCGAGAATCGTCACGCCGGGGTCGTGCAGGTTGTAGTCGGTCCAGGTCTTTCCGCTCAACGACTGCGCGAGCCGGATGCCCTCGGCGCGCAGTTGCTCGAAACCGGCCTCGCGCTCGACCTTGGCCCGTCGCTTGATGCTGATGACCTTCACGGCGCCACCCCCTCCTGCATCGTCTCGTCGAACCACAGCCGCGTCAGGTGCGCCTTGATGCGCACGCCGGGGCCGTAGTCGCACTTGGAGCGGATCTGCAGCGTGTAGCTCGCGTTGCGCCCGCTGCTGCCGTTCCAGCGCAGTTCCAGCTTGTCGCAGCGGCGCCCGTACCAGGCGTTGTGGCAGCGGATGCGCTTCTTGCGCGACAGGAAGTCGAACCACCCGCTCGTCGGGTTGAAGGTGTTCAGCGCCACCGCCTGCATCAGCGCGAAGCGACCGCCGCCCGGGTGCCCCGCGCCGGCCATCACCTCGAAGGCCTGGCAGCCCTGCAGCACGTCGGTGAGGTCGTGCCACTCGCCGTCGGCGAGCAGCGGCTGCGCGGCGGCCGACTCGAACGTGCCCAGGCGGCCTTGCGCGGCGACCACGCCGGCCACGTCCAGCGCATGGCGCGGCTCGGCGGTGTTGATGCCCACGCGGTCGCGCGCGTCCAGCGCGAGCACCGGCGGCAGGCCGCGGCTGGCGCCCACGCTGCCATGCTGGAACAGCAGCTGGTCGCGGTCGCCGCCGTAGCTCATCGACCACAGCGCGGTCTTCGCGCTTTGCTCGCGGTAGAAGCTGATCAGCGCGTCGTAGCCCACCGGCGTGGCGACCTCCACGCCGTTCTCGGCCGACTTGCGGAACCCCTCGTCGCTCATGTTGAGCATCGAGTCGATCAGGTCGCCGAAGTGGTCGCGCGTGGGCAGCTTGCCGTCGTCGAAGAAGTTGCGCAGCGTCTCGCGGTTGCGGCTGGTCATCGCGCGCCTCCGCCGACGATGAAGGTGGCGCCGATCGCGAGCTGCGACACGCCGGTGGCCTCAGGGGCGCCGTCGGTGGCTTCGTCCGTCGCCACCAGATGGGTGGCCATCGGCAGCGCGATGCTCCACGGCGCGCGCGGCCGCACGTGCCCCGCCTGCGCGATCTCGGCGGCGCTCGCGGGGCGATCGGCAGCCGGGCGGCGCGCCGTGTCGCCGAGCGTGTACACGCCGTCGTCACTGCGCGCCACATGCAACAGGGACAGCTTGCCGACCGACTCCACGCCGTCCAGCCCGCGCAGACAGGCCTCGATGTCCTCGCAGCGCACGATCCAGTCGAATCGCGGCTGGTTGCCGCCGTCGTGCCACGGCGAGAGGGTCTCGACGATGGCCCGGTCGATGCGCCGCAGCGCCGTGCCGGCGTGCGTGCCGCGTGCGAGACGCGCGGTGCAGCGCACGAGGATGCGCTCGTAGGCCGCGTTGCGCACGTCCACCGTCGCGAACGGCGAAGCCACGCCGCGCAGGAACTCGGCGATGCGGCGCAGCTCGATCGCGTTCATGCGCGGCGCCAGCGTGGCGCCGGCCGGGTCGTTGCGCGACACCGCGGGCACCACGACCACCAGCACCCGGCCCGGCGCGAGGCCGGCCTCCTGCGCGAAAAAGCACTTGACCATGAACACGCCGGGAAAACGGGCCAGCACCAGCCGTTCGAAGTCCCAGGCGGTCGACGCGCGGTTCTTGTGCTGCAGCCGCTCGCCGGCACGCGTGCGCAGCAGCCGCTCGTCTTCGGCGCCGCGCAGGCCGAACGATGCACCCACCTGCACCACGCCGGCCAGCCCGGCGAGCGATGCGGCCGGCTGCACGGTTGTGCCGGCGGCAAGTGCCGCCAGCGCCGCCTCGGTGCCTTCGCCCACCACGCGCGTGGTGCGCAGGGCCTGCGCCTGCACGCCGTACAGGCCGGCGAAGGCGTCGAAGCCGCTGCCGGCCGACACGCGCAGCCAGTACAGGCCACCGGGCAGCACGGTGTTGTCGCGGCCGATGCCGGCGGGCAGGTCCAGCGTGA
Source organism: Piscinibacter sp. (assembly GCA_035513255.1). Classification (GTDB taxonomy): domain Bacteria; phylum Pseudomonadota; class Gammaproteobacteria; order Burkholderiales; family Burkholderiaceae_C; genus Albitalea. The sequence goes on from DATKCI010000347.1 coordinate 7,105, forward strand.
CGATGCCCGAGGTCAGGAAGCCGCCGGTGGTATCCGACAGCACCCGCGAGGCTGGCAGTGGATGCCAGCGGTTGGACACGAGACAGGCCCAACGCACGGCGGGCCGCGCGCCGCCCCGCGCGAACGACTCGACGGCCGACTCGTCGCGCAGGTGGAACAGCAGCGAGAGCGCGCCCTGCAGCTCGGAGGCCGCCACGCCGATGCACAGGTTGCCGTCGTCCTCCACCGGCGGCAGCAGCGGATGCAGCGCCCCGGCCGCGTCGGCGCGCAGATCTTCGATGCCGAACGGATGCAGGCGCAGCATGCGCTCGGCATCAATCTCGGCCTCGGCGCCGGCCTCGCGCACGAGGCGAAGCGTGCTGTGCGCCTCGTAGTCGAGCGTGAAACGCTCGATGACGGGCGTGTACGGCGGGTTGGGCAACGGCGCCGGCCGGCGCGATTTCGCGTTCGCGGTCACCACCTCGGCGAGCAGCATCGGGTAGGCCTGGTGGCCGAAGGTGCCCGGCGGGCCGGTGAGCTGCAGGCGGAAGAAGCCGTTGCGCGCGCCGAGGTCGAACGCGAGCGCATCGGTGGTGGCGCGGCAGTGCTTGCGCACCGAGCCGGCGTCGACCTCGATGGCGGCGGCCGGCCGCAGGTGTCCGCTTGGATCGAGTCCGGCGAACAGCGGCTGCCGCGCCGACGTGCCGGCGCACGTCTGCCACTGCCCGTCGCGCAGGATGGACACCGCCGCGGTGAACGCGGCGTTGCGGTAGTCGCCGCCGTAGCCGCGGTAGTAGGCGCCGAAGCCGCCCGCATCCGCCGGCAGACCGCCCCATTCGGTGTGAAGCGTGAGGCGGCGCAGGTTCTTGCGCGCGATCTCCGGCGCGCCGAACACGAGGTAGGACGACAGGTTGGGCAAGGGGCCGAAGGGGTTGAACGGTTTGGACGGGTCCAGCCGTCCGAGCTGGTTGTGCAGCACCACGTCGCGCAGGCCGGATACGGCCACCGAGGCTTCGGCTTCTGCCAGGTGCAAGCCGGCCAGCAGCGAGTACGGGTACACGCGCGCTTGCGAGCGCAGCTGCAGGCGCAGGACCGGCAGCCGCGTGGGCCACTCGGCGCCGTGCACGGCGGGGTCGCAACCGACAACGGGTTCGTCTTCGGACCGCAGGCGGATCGCGAACTGCAGGCCGCCGGGCGCGCGACGCACATGGGCCTGTTCCGCCGCCAGCCAGCCGCCCGCCACGGTGAGGCCCACGTCGAACAGCCCGTTGAACAGCTGGTCGAACACGAGATCGCGCGCCGGCCGCGCGCCGGGGTGAACGAGGCACAGCGGGTCGCCGATGCCGGAGGGCGCTTGCGCTTCGCCGAGCCTCAGCTGCGCGCCCTGCCGGATGCGCTGCAACGCGTCGTCGCCCAGCCAGTCGGAATCGGCGAGCACCCAGCGGCTGAAGAGACGGCCCAGGCCCTCGACGAAGGCTTCGCGGGTCGAAGCGCCGGCCACCGAGTCGACCAGCGCCTCGTCGGACGCTTCGCCGCCGGCGGTCCGCAGCCGCAGCGTCAACCGAATCTCGCGCTCGCCCTCCTTCAGGTGCAGCAGCGGGGTGGCGACCGCGAGCCCGATGCGCGCGTCTTCGGCCGCGGCGGCGCTGCCGCCGAACAGTGGCCAGGGGCCCGGCGCGGACAGATCGATCCGCGCGCCCTTCGCCCGCGTGACGTAGCCGAACTCGCGCTCCGGCGAGATCAAGGGGTCGCGCTCCAGCCGCAGCGTCAACAACGCCGCCACGCGCGCGTCGGTGACGAGCAGATCCTCGTCGGCGCGAAACTCGATCGGGCGGCCGGCCGCATCCTTGCCCGCGGCAAAGGCCATGCCCCGCGGGATCAGCAGCTCGCGCGTGGCGCGCAGGTCGCGGCGGCAGGCGAGGTGCATCGCATCGGCCGCCGCTCCGCCGGGCTCGAGGCCGAGGCAGTCGTGGTAGTAGAAGTCGACGTGCCGCTCGGTGAAGCGGTTGATGCGCCGCTGCACGGTGGCGTAGAGCTGCAGGAACGCCATCAGCAGGCCGACCGCGGGCTCATGGGTTTCGGTGTGCAGCGTCTGCGGCAGCAGCTCGCGGGCGAGCACCTGCACGCGTTCGATGGCGCTCAGCAGCGAAAAGAAACGCGTGCGCAGCTCGTCGCGCTCGGGGCGGCTGCTGGGCGGTGCGGCCGATTGGGTCCACACATGGGCCAGCCGCGCCTTGGTGCGCGCGATGCCGCGGCCGTCGGCGTGCCCGTTGGCATAGCGGGCGATGACTGCATGCAGTTCCCCGCCCAGCTGCCCGGCCACGAGCTGTTCGATGCGCTCGCGCAGCAGGGTCGCGGCCGGCGTCGTGTTCGCCGCCAGCGACTTGAGCCACAGGTCGAGCATGTCGGCGAGCCGCACGACCTGCTGCGCGAGCCGCTGCGGCGCGGCGGCATCGAAGTCGCGCAGGAAGGCGGACTGCAGCGCGTCGCGGTCCATCGCGACGATGCGCGCCATCACGAGCGACTCGTCGCTCGCGAACATCTCGCGCCAGGTGCCTTGCTGCCGCTGGTGCAGGTCGAAGAAGCGCAGGCGCGCGGCCAGGCCGGCGCTCATCGCGACGAGGTCCTCGAACGGCGTGTCGTCGGCGTGGAAGTAGCCGTCTTCCAAGGCCGCGGGGAAGCGCTCGTCCTGCCGGGTGCCGTCGGTCATGGGTTCGTTCCCGGCGGTGCGAAGCAGCCGCCCGCCAGCGTCATCCCGACGAAAGTCGGGATCCACCCCCGGCACGGCAGCGACCGGTGGACCCCGGCGTGCGCCGGGGTGACGGCGCGGTGGGCGGCACGCGGCGATCGAACCCTGCTCATCGCGTCCCCCTCAACCCCGTCCCCTCGCGCAGGTACAGCGGATACACCATGTTGTTCCGCGTGTTCGTCGTTCGGATCGTGTACTCCAGCCGCAGCCGCAGCGCCCCTTCGAACAGCTCGGCCGTGTCGATCTGCACCTCGTGCAGCGTGATGCGCACCTCGAAGAACAGCACGGCCTTCTCGACCAGACTTCGGATCTCCGTCAGCGTGCTCTCGTTGATGTTCTCGAACACCATGCGCTGCAGCCCGCAGCCGTAGCTCGGCTGCATCACGCGTTCGCCCGGCACGGTGGACAAAAGGATGCGCAGACTTTCCTCGATGTCCTGCTCCTGCGACACCATCACCGCTTCCTTCGTGCGCCAGTCGAAGGCCGGGGGGAAGGACCAGCCGGTCCCGAGAAAGCGCGCGTCGATGCTCATCGCATCACCCCCCGATCATCACGGTGGGGCAACCCATCGCGATGTTCCCGCCATGGGCCGTCGGGTCGCCCACCCGCGCCGCCGGCTTGCCGCCGATCAGCACCGTGGCCGAGCCCTTGACGATGGTGTCGGGCGGGCCCACGCAGACCGCGTTGTCGCCCAGCACCGCGGCGGGCAGCTTGCAGATCAGCACCGTCGGCACGCCGGGACCGATCACCGGGCCGCCGACGTGCGGGATCGGCGGCAGCCCGGGCGTCGCCATCGGGCAGGCATGCATGTCGGTCAGGCGGGCGGCGGGCGGCATCGCGGTCTCTTGCTCAGTTGATCATCACGATCGCGCCCTTGACCACCGTCTGCCCCGCGGCCGAAAGCTCGGCGCTCGCATTGCCCTTGGCGACGAAGCCGACCTGCGCCTCGGTGTTCACGTTGAGCCCGGCCGTCTTCACGTCGGCCTTCGACGAGATGCTCACCGCGCCCACCGCATCGAGGGTGATGGTGCCCTTGGCGGTCACCTTGATGTCCTTGGGACTGTCCAGCGTGATGCCGCTCGGGTTCAGCTCCACCTTGTTGTCGTTCTGGTCCTGCAGCAGGATGGACTTGTCCTTGTCGCTCAGCACGATCTTGTTGTTGCCCGGCGTCGTCACCGTGATGACCTTGTCTTCCTCGTTGAACTCGATCTTCGACTTGCAGCGCGTGACGATCGCCTTGATGTTGTTCTCGGCTGCCAGCGGATACGGCGGCGCGTGCTTGCTGCTGTACAGGCTGCCCAGCACCACCGGGTGCGACGGGTCGTTGTTGAAGTAGCCGAGCACCACCTCGTCGCCGATCTCCGGCAGGAAGAACGCGCCGAACCCGTTGGAGCCGTGGAACTTCAGCAGCCGCGCCCACACGCCGTCGGTCTCGGGCTGCAGCACCGGCGTGGAGACCTGGATGCGCTGTTCGCCGTCGGGGTCTTCGTCGAGCTTCATCACCACACCCACGTGCAGCCCCTCCACCGCCGGCAGCAGGCCGCCGGCCGGCGGCGCGAGCACGTCGGAGCGTTCGGTGAACCACGCGGGCGCGACGCCGAACTCGGCCTGCGTGGTCCAGTTGCCGTCCTCGATCACGTGGGTGAGGCCGGTCACGAAGACCTTGCCGCTGAACCGCGTGCCCACGCCTTCGAGCTCGATCAGCTCGCCCACTTTGGCCTTCGCGCTGCCCTGGAAGCTCATGTGCCCGCGGATGCGCGCCAGGCCCGCCTTCAGCTGCAGCGCCTTGGCCCACTGCGTGAGCGACTCCTTGCTCAGCGGCGCCCCCGTCTGCAAGCGGAACGAGCTCAGGTCGACCACTTTCGCGAGCGTTGCCGAGTCGAGGTCGCCCTGGGCGTTCAGCGTGACCGGCGCGGCCTCGCTGCCCAGCACCACCGCCTGGTTCTTCATGTCCCACGAGACGGCCTGCGCACTCGCGAACTGCGTGCGCGCGTCGATCTCGGCCTGGAAGTCGATCAGGTCGTCGCCGTAGGTCACCTTCAGCACCGGCTCGCCCGCGGTGGCCGGCGCCTTGACCGCCAGCGCGCCGTCGGTCGCGACCACCAGCAGCCCGTTCGCCTCGGCGCGCGCGAGCACGAAGTCCCAGTCGCTGCTGTAGTGCTGCACGAGCTCGCCGTGCTGGATGTCGGTGGCGTCCACGTCGGCGCTGAGCCCGCCGGCGGAGGCGAGCTTGGAGATGATGTCGCTGTCCTTCTGGCCGACGTAGTTGGCGTTCTTGCGCCCCACGGTCATGCGGACCGCCTTGTCGCGGCACTCGATCACCAGCCGCGCATCGTTGTTGCCGCTCACGCGCACGCCGTGCTTGACCACGATGCCCTCGAACACCGTGTCCTCGGCGTCACCGTAGCCCGCGCTGATCTTGATCTCGGCGCCCGGCTTCAGGTCGTCGGAATCGCTCAGCGGAAACTCCTTGCGCGGCATGTCGCCGTCGGCGAACACCAGCCGGGCCGACGGCACCGTGTTGACCGCACGGCTCACCGTGACCGAGATCAGCTGCACGATTTCGGCGAGCTGCGCACCGCCGCTGTACACCGTGACGCGAACCACGCCTTCCGCATCGAGCTGGGGGGAGTTCGCCACGGCCTACTCCAGCGGCGGAAAGTGAAGCTCCAGCCCGGGCTTCAGGTTGCGGAACTCGACCAGCCGGTTGAACCGCGCCACGTCGAGGTAGTACCAGGAGTCGCCGTAGATCCGGTGGCACAACAGCGGCAGCGTGTCGCCCTCCCTCACCAGCACGCGGTGGCTCAGGTCCGGCGACGAGCGGTTGGACACGAGCTCGGCCTCCTTCTTGCTCATCGCGCCGACGAAACCCAGGTCGACCTTGGCGCGCAGCGGGTCGCCGCTGGGCTTGAACAGCGTGTAGTTAGTGGTCATCGACTCGAGCCGGCCGAAGAAGATCAACGTGCCCCACAGGAGCCGCACGTGCGGCGGCTCGTGCTTCTCGCCCACGTACTGGTAGACCACCTTGTTGAGCTGCGCGAGTTGCGCCTTCACGTCCTGACGTGTCGTGCCGGCCTCGGCCGGGACCGCGCCGGTGCCGTCGATCACGATGGAGAAATTGACTTTCTCCGCATCGACCGCGCTGAACTTCGGGTCGGCTGCCGGCTCGCCCTGCTTCTTCTGCTTGTCGTAGGAGATGCCGAAGCTGTGCTTGAAGTCGGCCGGATTCAGCATCACGGTGAAGGTGGTCGAGCTGTCGAGCGCGATCGTGCCGTCGCTGCTCACGCTGTAGCGCGTCATCAGCAGTCGGGTCTTCTGCCCGGTGGCCGGATCGGGCATTCAGCGCTCCTTCGCGGCCTGCAGCCGCTCGGCGAGCCAGGCCTTGCACTCGGCGAGGATCTGCTCCCGGGCGCGCTGCAGTTCGCGCAGCGGCACGCCATCGCGCGCCGGCGCCGGCGGCGCGGCGCCCACCTGCGACTTGATCACCAGCTGTCGCACCTCGATCGTCATGCCTCAGACCTCCCGCTTGGAAAACGCATAACAGAGCTCGATCTTTTCCACCGCCACCTCGTTCTTCGTGGCTTGAAAGCCGTCGACTTCCCACTTCACCGGGTAGGCGTTGGCGAAGGACCACGCGCGCACCGGCAGGCTCAGCTCGTTGAGCAGGAACAGGTGCACGAGCTTGGGCTCAATGGCGCTCACCAGCCCGCCTTCCAGCGCCGCGCGGCACCACAGCATCAGCGGCGAGCCGTAGGGCGAGATGCCGCGCTTGAGCACCAGCCGCGGGTGCTTCACCGCCTTGGGCAGCACGTGCACGAAGCGGTTCTCGCCGCCCTCGGCCACCGTCTCGGTCTCCATCTCGGGTCCGATGCCGCTGACCTCGCGGAACGAGCTGTCCAGGTCCAGCGGCAGCGGGCCGAAGCTCACCGAGAAGTGGAAGGCGACCGGCGGGTACAGCCCCAGCGCCTCCAGCATCAGGCGTTGGCGATCGTCAGCCCTTCGTGCGAGATCACGATGGTTTCGATCGCCACCTCGTTGCCCTGCGACTTCAGGTCGGTGCCGGTGATCTTGGTCGGCCAGGCGTTGGCCAGCGTCCACACCATGGTGGGCGCGCCGCCCTCGTCGAGCAGGCTGATCGTGATCGGCTTGCGCTTGATCGTGTTCATCTTGATCTCGTTGAACCAGTCCCAGAACTTGTTGTCGGACTTGAACACGCCCTTCTTCATCGTCACGTCGCTGAACTTCTTCAGCCCGGGCATCTTGATCACCGAGAAGGCCGGGCTGTCGCCGTGCCGGTACTCGATGGGCTGGGCCTCCACGTCGAGCCCCGAGACCTCCTGGAAGGACATCACGGCCGAGTCCCACTTGACCTCGAACCGAAACTTGGGAATCGGCCACACATTGGTCGATTGCGCTGATCCGTCGTCTGCCATTGCCTACCTCCGCTGTCTGGAATGAACCGTGTGTGCCCTCAGGACTTCTGCATCTGCTGCTGGAAGGTGATCTCGATGAACTCCGCCGGCCGGCTGATCGCAACCAGCACCGTCACGCGCAGAATGCCTTCGAGGATGTCTTCGGGCGTCATCGTCTCGCCCAGGCCCACGTGAACGCTGAACGCGTCGTCGGGCACCGCGCCGGCCAGGCCGCCGCGCTTCCAGATGCCGGTGAGAAAGTTGGTGATCATGCTTTTGATGGTCACCCAGGTGTTGGCCACGTTGGGCTCGAACACCATCGCCTTCGCGGCGAGCCGGCACGACTCCTCCAGCATGATCATCGTGCGGCGCACGTTGATGTAGCGCCAGTCCAGGCTGTTGCCGTCCAGCGTGCGCGCGCCCCAGACCAGCACGCCCTCGCCGATGGAGGCGCGGATCGCGTTGATCGACTTGCCCTGCGTGGTCACGTTGAGGTCTTCCTGCTCTTCCGACGAGATGTTGACTGCCGGCGACACCACGCCGTTCAGGCTCACGTTGGCCGGCGCCTTCCACACGCCGCGCGAGTTGTCGACCATCGTGTAGATGCCGGCCATCGCCGCCGACGGCGGCAGCAGGTTGAGCCGGTTCTTCAGCTCCGCCATGATGGTCGTGTACAGCGGGCTCATCGCCGCCAGGCTCTTGGCGAGCAGCGCCTTGTTGGTCTCCACCGCCTTGGCCAGCGCCGCGGGTTCCAGCAGCGCGGCCTTCTCGGCATCGCTCTTCGGCGAGGCGTTGATCTCGGCGGTGAGCGCCTCGCGCCACTGGTCGTCGGTCTTGGGGATGTCGTCGACCGCCTTCACCTGCTGCGCGGTCTTGGGCGGCGTCTTCGCGTCGACCGCCGCGGGCAGGCCGATCGAGTCCTTCAGCAGCGTGACCAGCACGTCGGGGTTGGCGATGTTGGCGTAGCTCAGGTCCTTGTCGGTGACGACCGTGGTGTTGACCCATGGGTAGTAGGCCGCCGCGAAGTCGAGGTAGTTCACGCCCAGCGCGCCGCGGAAACCCTCGATGCAGTCGCCGTCGGGGTGCTTGCGATCGCGATCGCCGCCCCACACGTCGAGAATGGCCACACGGCTGCGCATGCGCCCGCCGCAGTGCGCGAGCACCGCCTGCTGCACGGTGATGCAGTCGGCCTCCTTCAGCAGCACGCACTCGGGCACGACCACCATGGTCGGCTCCTGCTCCTTGATCAGCGGCTCGATGCCGGCCTGCAGCGCATCGGGCGTCACGTCGTCGTCGAAGCCGCCGACGGCGACCACGTAGCACGGCCCGCCGCCGTTGAGGAAGAAGTGCAGCATCGCGTGGTACAGCAGGTAGCGCCCGCCCGCCGCGCCGTCGGGCTGCTTGACCAGGTAGTCCTTGCCGTTCGACGCGAAAGCCGCGGCGTCGGCGCTGCCGGCGGCCTTCTCGGAGATCTCGAACCTGGGCACCGGCGCATAGCCGAAGTACTGGTGAAACTCCGCCATCGACGTGACGCGCCAGGGCTTGAGCGCCAGCGACTTGCCGTGGTTGTCCGCGCGCTGCGTGTGGCCGATGAACGCCGGCACCGCCGTGGCCACCTCGACCACCGAGTTCGGGAACGCGTTCTTCTCGACGATGTAGACACCGGGCGTTTTCATCACAGCCATGGGGGGCCTCCTGGGTTAACGGTGGACGTAGATTTCGGAGACCAGCGTGCTCACGCCGTTGACCGTCTCGCGAGAGAATTGCCGCGCGCCGGCGACCGGCAGGCGCTTGACGAGAACCTTGTCGGTGCCGCCGCCGTTGGCGCGCAGCTGGAAGCGCTGAGGCGAACGCTCGCGCAGCGGAATCGGCGCCAGCGAACGGATCGCAAGCGCTGCCTGGCCGCTGTCGAGCCGTTCTTCGACCGGCGGCGCAAAGGCGGCTTCGCGGTTCGGGTCGACGACCTGCAGCCGCTCCTCGGTCCAGCCGCCGAGCAGGTAGTACTTCCACACCGTGGCGCGGGCATCGAAGCGGATGCGCCAGCGCACGCCGTCGGCATCGTGCAGCGGCACGCGCACCGCGAACGTGGGCGGCACCCGCCGGTGGGCCGCCGACAGCATGCGCGCCAGGGCGGGCCACTCGAACGGGAAGGCGTCGTCACTGCCCACGTGCGCCCCGGCATGCAGTCGGCGGCCGCCGCCTTCCTCCGGCACCGCGCGCGCACCGTCGAAGAACAGCAGCGATCCCGGCGCCGGCGCGGCATGCGCCGTGTAACCGGCGAAGTGCGTGTCCTGCGCGTGGACGAACCAGTCGAGCGCCGCGGCATCCACACCCAGCGCTTCGGCGGGCGGCGCCTCGGCATAGACGACGAGGCCGCTGCCGCCGCCTCGCACGATGCAGCCGGCCTTGTCCAGCAGCGTGGCCGTGGCCGGCGTGGGAACGAAGCGCAGCGCGCGGCAGGCGCCGTCGGGAAAGTAGCTGTGTTCGACGTTCACGGTGAGCCAGTGCAGGTAGGGTCCCAAGGCGGCCTCTCAACCTCTCATCTCAGGCATGAACGCCGGCGGACGGCCGCGACACGCGCGGGGCCTGGCTCGTGAGCTGCGCCGAGTCGATCGTGACCATGCGCATGCGGTACAGCACCGACGGCACGTACTTGCCGCTCAGAATGCCCCACAGGTTGCTCAGGTCGGACACGCTCAGCGGCTCCATCTCGAGCACCAGCCGGTCGATGCGCCCGTCGAGCTCCGGCGTGTTCTGGTGGTCGAACACCGGCCGCCCCTGAAAGAACGAGATCGCGCTGGAGATGAACTTCAGCGCCTCCGGGTAGTTGCTGCCGCCGAAGTTGGCCGCGAACATCACCATCGGGTTCAGATGGATGGGCGCGTTGGACATGCCGATGCGCCCGAGCCCCGAGGCCGCGCGCTCTCCCGGCATCGGCACGCTCTCGCGCTCGATGTTCACGAGGAAGACCACCAGTTTGTTCGCCACGTGGGAAGCGACCGTGCCGTCCTGCTCGTGGAGGTTGGACACGACGACCAGGTCCTCACCGACCTGGAACGAGCGGCGCAGCGCCTGGTTCAGCTGCTGGGCGATCTGGCCGATGGCCGCGTCGATCATTCGGTTCCCTTTGTTGATTCGAACTTCGTGCGGCGACGATAGACACCGGCCCGGGCGGCGTGAATCGGCGCGATGCTGAGATTGGGCTTCGGCATTTCCTACTCCGCGCTTCCGCCGGAGCGCATCGGCGCGCGCACCGAGGCGCTGAAACCGGGGCGGCCGGCTGCCACGCTGCGGATCGCCTGCACGAGTTGCGGCAATGGATCGCTCTTGAGCACGTAGCCGTGCGCGCCGGCGGCGACCATCGCCGAGACGAAGGCCGCGTCGTCGTGCATCGACAGCGCGAGCACGCGCAGCGCCGGGTGCCCGGCCAGCGCGAGAGGAACGGCCTGCACGCCGCCCATGCCGCGCATCTCCACGTCGACGATCGCCACGTGAGCCGCGCAGGTCTGCAGCGCCCGCAGCAGCGCGCGCCCGTCCTCCGCTTGAGCCACCACCGACAGGCCGGGCTGCTTGTTTAGCAGGTCGGCCAAGTAGGCGCGGAACTGCGCATGGTCGTCGGCAAGGACGAGTCGAATGGCCACCGTGCCGCACCTCCCAGCTATGGCGAGGCGCATCTCGCGGCCTCGTGCCTTCTCCCTGGCCGGAGCGTGCGCGCCGCGCAGGGGCTGCGCCATCGGGCAGTGTCTGAATGAACGGGTGAGAAATGCTGATGCCGCGGCCCGGATGAAATCCGGGGCGTGCATTTCGCGCGCCGCCGTTCCCCGAATTTCATCCGGGCTACAACCCATACCGATGCATCGACGAGGATCAAGTCTTCGTCTCGCTGCGTCTGCGAGACGAAGACTTCGGGGCCGGCTGGCTGCCGCCCAAGCGCGGAGGCGCACCCCACCACCGCCCTCACCCGCTCCCTAATCCGTAGGGTGCACCCCCACCTTCCCCGGTGCTCCAATCCCTTCAGCAGGACGCACCGACAACGATGAGTCCGCCGCGCGCCGCCTTCGCCGGCGCGCCGACATCGCAGCGGGAGACAGCCATGAGCGGCTTTCCGAACCGGGTCTTGCATGCCCTCCAGCGGCCCCATGGCCCCGTCCCGTTGCTGCGCCGGCTGCCGTGGGTGCTGGTCGCGTGGCTGCTGGGCGGATGCGCCGCGTTCGACGGCTACCCGCAGCGGGCGACGGACCCCGAGGCTGACCTCGTTCAACTGAAGCCCCAGCTCGAGGCGAACGCGATCACCGCCTGCCTGGATGCGCCCAGCCTGCTGTGCAGAAACAGGATCATCGGCGCGCGAATGTACGCCACCGACATCCGCTTCTCGCAGTTCGAGGAAACGCTGTTCCGCGAGACGCGCAAGGCCGGCTTCGGCGCCACCGTGTCCACGCTGGGCCTCACGACGGCGGCCGCGGCGTCCAGCGGCGGCACGGCGCAGGTGTTGAGCGGCCTCACCGCGTTCATCATCGGCGGGCGCGAGGCGTTCCAGAAAGAGGTGCTGGCCGAGCGCACGGTAATCGCCATCCACTCGGCCATGCGCACAAAGCGCGCCCAGGTGGCGCTGCGGCTGAGGACCGGCCTGAACGAGCCGCTGTCGCGCTACCCGCTGGAGGCGGCGCTGACCGATCTCGACCAGTACTACAACGCCGGCTCGGTGCTCGGCGCCATGATCGACATCACCGAGACCATGGGAGCCAGCGCCCAACAGGCCGAGCTCGAGCTGAAGGAAACGCTCAGCTTCAAGCCCGATGCGTTTGCCGGCAGGTTCGAGCTGGCCATTTGCGGAGGCGAGCCGAACTGTCCCAACCCGCGGGCGGCGGCCTTTACCCGCGTGACGAAGTGCTGGCCGGAGGTGGGCGTGCCGCCCGAGACCAAGATGGTCGACTTCATTCTTCAGGAAAGGTTTGCGAGGCAGCGCGAGCTCGTTGCCGAGTGCATGGGGCTTTGACCCGTGCCGCATTTTTTTGCCATTCCACAGCAGGAGGGCTCGCCATGCCCATGACCCGAGTGATCACCGACGTTCCGCAGGACCGCGTCAACTTCGTCGTCTCCCTGATCCGCTTCGACGGCGGCACGGTGGAGCTGCAGCCCGAGGCGGACGGCGAAGTAACGATCATCGCCACGTTCCCCGACGAGCCGAGCCCGATGATTGCCGAGGCAGCGCCTGACAGCTCGGAATTCTCCTGGATGAAGGTCGCCGAAGCCGAGCTGGGCGTGCAGGAAGACGCGACCGGCAGCAATCCGCGCATCGAGGCCTACCACGCCACCACCCGTGGCGGCTCCGCCCCCGACTCGGTGCACTGGTGCTCGTCTTTCGTCAACTTCTGTGTCGAAAGAGCCGGGTTCAAGGGCACCGATTCGAAGGCGTCTCGCTCGTGGCTGAACTGGGGCCAGGAAGCGGCCGATTTCGTGCCGGGCTGCATCGTCGTGCTGAAGCGCGGCGCGCCGCCGATGGGCCATGTCGGCTTCTTCGTGGGTTCCGAAGCCGGGCGCATCCATCTGCTCGGCGGCAACCAGGGCAACAAGGTCGGCATCGCCGCCTTCGATGCCGATCGCGTGCTGGCGCGGCGGGTGGCGGCGCAGGGGACGGCCTGAGCCGGTGAAGGAGCCGCGGTCGGACCGGGTTGACGAGATCCTCGATCGCCGATCAGGAAGGAACGCGCCCCTCGACGCCTTTCACGTAGAAGCTCATCTGGCGCAGGAAGCCATCGTCGCCGGTCTGGCCTGGGTCCAGCACTCGGTTCCCGGGGTTGTCCTGCAGCGGGCCGCGCCAGATGGCAAAGCTGCCGTCGCGCAAGCCGTTGCGCGTCGAGGCCACGCGTGCCCGCGGCGTTGCGGGCAGGTCCTCGGGCACACCGACGAGGTCCACCGCGCCTTCTCTCATGCCCCACCACGACTGCCCCGTGGTCCAGCGGCCGTCGAGCACGTCGCCTACCGCCTTGATGCAGTACGGCGCCCAGTTGTTGAGGATCGAGCCCAGATGCGCCTTCGGGGCATGGCGGGTCATGTCGCTGGACAGGCCGAAGCCGTGCTTTCCCCTGCGTTGGGCCAACTCCAGTGCTGCCGGCGAGTCGGTGGTCTGCATCAGCACGTCCGCCCCGGGGTTGAACAAACTCTGGGCGGCTTCGGTTTCTCGCGGTGGGTTGAACCACTCGTTGATCCAGACGACGCGGGTGCGCGCGCGTGGGTTCATCGCCAGCGCACCCAGCGTGAATGCGTTGATCCCGTTCAGCACCGACGGAGCGGGCAGCGCCCCTACCACGCCGAGCAGGCCGGTGCGCGTCACGCCGCCGGCGACCAGGCCGGCCAGGTAAGCCGCCTCATAGGTTCATGGCGCTGGCTCCGTTGCAGGGGCCGCTCGATCTTCATGCTCGAGGGAGCGGACCGCAAGTGTCCATGGCCTCGTCTTCGAGGGTGCGTTCGGTTACGGCGGGGTTTCGATTCTGCTAGCCTGCGTCTCGGTTGCATGACGGGCATGACGGCGTGGTCGAACCGGGGGGTATCGTGAGTGGTTCTGGCGAGAACGAATCGGAAGCCGGGTCGGCCGATGCGGCCCGCGACATCTCGTCTCGCAAGACCGTCGAGCAGGAGCTGAAGAGAACGCTCGCGTTCGTCCAGGGCATCATCGATGCGTTTCCGGACTTCCTGTTCGAAGGGAGCGCCGATGGGCGCTATCTCAATACCTGGACCAAGAATCCGGAGCTCCTCGCCGCGTCGCGCGAATTCATGCTGGGGCGAACCCTCGACGAGGTGCTGTCGCCCGAGAGCGCGGCCATTGCCAAGGCGGCGTTCCGGGAGGCCGACGAGGCGGGGCTCTCGTTCGGCAAGGTCATCGCGATCGACACGGAGATGGGGCAGCGCTCGTTCGAGCTGTCGGTTTCGAAGATGCCGATGGGCGAGGGGGAGCCGCCCCACTTCATCACGGTCTCGCGCGACGTCACGGCGCGCCTGAACCTGCAGGCCGAGCTGGAGCAGAAGGAGCGGCAGTTCCGGACCCTCGTGGAGAACTCCCCGGATGCGATTGCCCGGTTCGACCCGACGCTGAGATGTCTCTACGCCAACCCTGCGCTGGTCGCCCGGACTCCCTTCACGACGCTCGCGGGCGTCGATCCTGCCGGGATCTTCGGTGGGGCCGCGGGGCAAGAGCTGAAGGAGCGTCTGGCGACCGTGCTGGCCATCGGCGACGGGCTGGACTTCGAGATGAACTGGGCCGACGCGCAAGGCCAGGCGCTGTGCAGCCTGGTCACCCTCACGCCGGAGTTCGATGCGAAGCGGGAGATCATCAGCGTGCTGCTGATCGGGCGCGACCTGACGGAGCGCAAGCGCGCCGAGACCGAGCGCCAGGCCCGCGAAGCGGCGGAAGCTGCCTCGCGGGCCAAGGGCGAGTTCCTCGCCAGCATGAGCCACGAGATACGCACGCCGATGAACGCCATCATCGGCATGTCCTACCTGGCGTTGCAGGGCGACCTGAACCAGCAGCAGCAGCGATACATCCAGACGGTGCATCGTTCGGCGGAATCGCTTCTGGGCATCATCAACGACATCCTCGACTTCTCGAAGATCGAAGCCGGCAAGCTCGACATGGAGCGCATCGACTTCGACCTCGCGGACGTGATGGACAGCCTCGCCAGCCTGCTCGGCATGCGGGCGGAAGAAAAGGGGCTGGAGCTGATCTTCGACCAGTCGCCGCTCGTGCCGACCCGGCTGGTGGGCGACCCGTCGCGCCTGGGGCAGGTCTTGCTCAATCTCGGAAACAACGCCGTCAAGTTCACGGAACACGGCGAGATCGTCGTCGGTGTCCATGAGCTCGGGCGCGATGACGCGTCCGTGCTGCTGCGCTTCGAGGTCCGCGACACGGGCATCGGCATCAGTCCTGCCCAGCAGCAGCGGCTCTTCAGTCCCTTCGCGCAGGGGGACACATCGACCAGCCGTCGCTTCGGCGGCACCGGACTCGGCCTCGCGATCTGCCGGCGCCTCGTGGATCTCATGGGCGGCGAGATCGAGGTCGACAGCGAGCCCGGCAAGGGAAGCCGCTTCAGGTTCACCGCGAGGATGGGAATCCAGGCCTCGAGTCCCGCTCCCTTGCGCCACGATGGCCTGCACGGGGCGAGGATTCTCATCGTCGACGACAACCCCAGCGCGCGTCAGATCCTCGTCGGAATGGCACGGGCGCTCGGCATGCGCGGCGAAAGCGCCCGGGGGGGTGCGCAGGCATTGGAGATGCTCGCACGAGAAGACGCGCACGATGACCCCTATCACCTGGTGCTGATCGACTGGAAGATGCCGCAGATGGATGGCCTCGCGTGCCTGCGGGCGATCGAGCAGGCGAAATTTCGGCGACGCGCGCCGGCGGTGCTGATGGTCACCGGCTTCGGGGCCGACGAACTCAAGCAGCGGCTCGCGACAGACCAGTCGGCGTTCGGCGCCGTGCTGTCCAAGCCGGTGGCGCCGGCCAGCCTTCTCGACGCATGCGGCGCGGCGCTGGGGCGAACCGTTTTCGGCAAAACCCGCACGACGCTGCGCGACGAGACGCTGCAGGCCAACCAGGCGAGATTGGGCGGCGCACGCGTTCTGCTCGTCGAGGACAACGCCGTCAACCAGGAGCTTGCCCGCACGCTGCTGGGTGACGCGGGCATGGTCGTCACGGTCGTCGAAGACGGTCAGCAGGCGATCGACATCCTGGCCGAAGAGACCTTCGATGGCGTCTTGATGGACTGCCAGATGCCCGTCATGGACGGTTATGCCGCCACCGCGATCCTGCGGCGCCAGCAGAGGCTGCGCGACCTGCCCATCATCGCGATGACCGCCAACGCGATGGTCGGGGACCGCGAGAAGGCGCTGGCCGCGGGGATGAACGACCAGATCGCCAAGCCGATCAAGGTCAACGAGATGTTTGCCACGCTCGCCCGATGGATCCGCCCGCAATCGTCGGGCCTTCCGGGCACGTTGCCGATCACGCCTGTGGATGCGTTGGGACCTCTCCCCGGTATCGACGTCTCCACCTGGCTCAACAGCGGGATCGGCGACATCGATCTGTACCGGCGCCTGCTCGGCATGTTTCTTCAGGATCAGCGCGACTTCCCGGCGCCCTTCACGACGGCGTTTGCGACAGCGGACATGCCGACGGCGCGACGCCTGGCGCACAACCTCAAGTCGCTGGCCGGCACGCTCGGGGCCCATGGGGTCGAGCGCACCGCGAGGGCCCTCGAGGAGGCCTGCGCCGCCGAAGAACCCCGACAGCGGCTCCAGGACCTGCTCACCGACCTGGCAGGCCATCTCCTTCCCGTGCTCGAAGGACTCCAGAACTCGCAGGCTTTGAGGCAGACGGCGGGGCAAGCCTCGTCGGACACCTCGCGTTGACCGCGGCGACGGCGTGCTGCAGGCGGCCAACGTGATCGGCCCGTCCGGACAGGGCATCGATGCGATGGAGTTTGCCGAGGTGGTGGCTGCCATCCGCGCCGGCCTCGGCTACGCGAACGTGCACTCGACGAAGTTCCCCGGCGGCGAAGTCCGGGGGCAGGTGCGGGCTGTGGGCGGCACGCTCGACGACGACTGAGCCCGGGTGATCCCCTACACATCCAGCGACGTCAACCCCTCCCGCAGCGCATACCGCGTCAGCTCCGCGATCCCCTTGATGTGCAGCTTGTGCAGCACGTGCTCGCGGTGCGTGGCCACCGTCTTCGCACTCACGTGCAGCCGCTCGGCGATCTGCTGGGTGGTGTGGCCTTCGGAGAGCAGCTGCACCATCTCGCGCTCGCGGGGCGTGAGCGCTGCGCGCGCGTCGTTCGCCTTGGGCGCCGCCCGCGCGCGCACTTCTTCCACCACGATTCCCACCAGCTCGGCGCTCAGGTGGATCTGGTTGGCCATGACCTTGCGGATGGCCTGGGCCAGCTCCTCGTAGGAACAGTGCTTCAGCACGTAGCCGGCGGCGCCGGCGTCGAGCACGGCGAGCACCATTCGGCTGTCGTCGTGCACCGACAGGCACAGCACGCGCGGTGCGGGGTCTTCCGAGCGGATGCGGCGGATCGCCTCGATGCCGTTCAGGCCAGGCATCGAGATGTCGGTCACCACCACGTCGGGGTGCAGGTCGCGCGCCAGCTTCACGGCGGCCAGGCCGTCTTGCGCCTGGCCCACGAGGTCGATGTCGGCTTCTCGCGCCAGCAGCGCGCCCAGCCCTTCGCGGACGATGCGGTGATCGTCGGCCAGAACGACTCGGATGTTCACTGTCGTCTCCCTGTGCGTTTTGTTGTGGGGCTTCGCCGCGGCGCGGTGCTCAGCCGGACGGCACCGACAGCACCACGGTCGCGCGCGTGCCTTGCCCGGGAGCGGACTCGATCTCCACGCGGCCGCCGATGGCCTGCATCTGCGCTTCAGCGCTGAAGAGGCCGAAGCCGACGTTGCGGCGCACGCCCTGCGGCAGCCCCGCCGGCGCGAAACCGCGGCCGTCGTCGGCCACGCAGATGCTCAGCCGGCCGTCGGCGCAGTGCACGCCGATGCGCACGTGCCGGGCGGCCGCATGCTTGCGCACGTTGAGGCACAGCTCGCGCACCACGCGGAACACGACCGCGAGCACTGGCTCGGGCGCCGCCAGCGGTGGCACCTCGCCGTCCACCTGCACGGCCATGCCGCTGTCGCGCGCGAGGCGCTGCGCCAAACTCTCGATGGCCTCCTGCAGGCCCAGCTGCAGCAAGGGGCAGCTCAGCTCGAAGGTGGCGGAGCGCGTGGCCTGGGTGGCCTGCCGCAGCAGCGTGCCGAGTTCGTTGAGCAGCACGTCGCGCTCGGCCACGCCGGGCTGGCGCAACTCGCCGAGCTTGAAGCTCGCCATCGTGAGCATCTGGCCGATCTCGTCGTGCAGTCCGCGGGCGATGCGCTCGCGCTCGCGGGCCTCGGCCACGGTGATCTCGTAGGCCAGCGTCTGCAGTCGCCGCTTGTCCTGCCACAGGTCCCGCCATGGGGGCTGGCGCACGGCGGCCTCGGGCGCAGCGGCGCCGGCCGCGCGGCGCCTGCGCGCGCGAGACGGCCTCACGCCGGCGCCGTCCCCCTGGCTGCCGTTCACGCTTTGCATTCGCCCCCTTAAGTTGTCCGTTCTGTTCGGCAAGGCGCCGACGATAACGCTGCGAGGGGGGGCGGCGTCAAGCTGAAAGAACTGACAGCGTGCGAGGGGCGGGTTTGCCGCAGGTATCCTCGCGCGATGACTTCGCCCGCCCCCGCCTGGACGCTCGCCGACGTCATCGACTTCGAGCAGCAGCTCGCCGAGGCGTCCGGCGGCGACGAGGATGCTCGCTTCTTCGAGTCGGAGATCGTGCCGCGTCTCGCCGGCGCCGCGCCGCACGACCGCCGCGCGGTGTTCCGCGCCTGGCTGGGTGCGCGCCTCGCGCGCGGCGGCGACCATTCCGTCGGTGCGTCGTACGAGACGGGCCGGCGCGCACTGCAGTCCATCGCGCTCATCTCAGGATTCGTGCTGGGCGCCGCGCTGGCGGGCGCCTTGCTCGCCCACGGCGTCGGCGAGCCGATCAACGCCCTGCTCTTCTTTGTCTGGACGGTGGGCGTGCAGTGGTTCGTGCTCGCGCTGGCCGTCGCCGCTTGGTTGCTGCGTCGCGTCGGGGCGCAGTGGGCACCGCTGCGTGGCCTCATGGATGGGCTGCTGTGGGGTACCGGCGCGGTGCTGCGCCGATTGCCCGGCGAGCGGCGCGACCGGCTGCGCAGCGCGCTGGCCACGCTGAAGCGGCGGCAGGATGCGCAAGGCTCGCTGTTGCAGTGGCCGGCGCTGATCGTCATGCAGCTCTTCGGCGTGGCGTTCAACCTCGGCCTGCTCTTTGCGATGCTGCTCGTCCATCTTCCGTTCGCCGAGCTGCGCTTCGGCTGGCAGTCGACTTATCCGGTGAGTTCGCAGCAGGTGCACGGTGCGGCGCAAGCCATCGCCACGCCATGGCGCTGGATCGCGCCCGGCGTGCAGCCCACGCTCGCCCACATCGAAGCCACCCGCTACGCGCGCGGCCAGAACGCGCAAACGTTGCCGTCCGAAGCCGCGCGCGCCTGGTGGCCGTTCCTGGTTCTTTCGATCGCCTGTTATGGGCTGTTGCTGCGCGTGCTGTTGCTCGCGGCGGCGTCCGCCTTGCTGCGCCGGCGGCTGGCCCGCCTCGCCTTCGACCACCCGGAGGCGAACGCGCTGTGGCGGCGGCTGCGCGGCCCGCTGGTCACGGCGCGCGGCGGCGAGGCGGCGCTCGAAGATCGCCCGGCCGGCGCTGAACCGGCGCCCCACCATGCATCGGGCGGGGCGTGCGTGGTGCTCGTATCGGAAGAGGTCGGGATGCCCGACGCCGAGCTGCAATCGCGCGTGCGCGAGCGGCTGGGCTGCGCGGCGCAGCAGCTCATGCGCGCCAGCATCGACGACCGCCGCGCCGCCGCGGCGCTGCTGGCCGGCCTCGATGCCGCCGGCGCCGCCGCCATCGTCGTCGTCGTGCCGGCGAGCCGCGACCCCA
>DATKCI010000348.1:0-40194 GCA_035513255.1 Piscinibacter sp.
ACGCTGCGCATCTTCTATTCGTTCGCCGTGCCGATTTTCGGCGGCCGCCGCTGGACCGCGATCTCCACCGCGTCGCTGCTGCTGCCCGCCGCGGGCATCGGCTTCGCGGTGCAGGACCCCGCCACGCCCTATGAGGTGATGGTGCTGCTGGCGCTGCTGTGCGGCTTCGGCGGCGGCAACTTCGCCTCCAGCATGGCCAACATCAGCTTCTTCTTTCCGAAGGCACAAAAGGGCACGGCGCTGGGACTGAACGCCGGCCTGGGCAACCTTGGCGTGTCGATCGTGCAGTTCGTCGTCCCGCTGGTCATCACCGCCGGCGTGTTCGGCTCGCTGGGCGGCGACCCGCAGTCGGTCACGAAGGCCGGCGTGCAAAGCTCGCTGTGGCTGCAGAACGCCGGCTTCATCTGGGTGCCGTTCATCGTCGTCTCGACGGTGCTCGCCTGGTTCGGCATGAACGACCTGAGCGACGCCAAGGCCTCCTTCGCCGACCAGGCCGTGATCTTCAAGCGGGCCCACAACTGGTGGATGTGCTGGCTGTACCTGGGCACCTTCGGCAGCTTCATCGGCTATTCGGCAGGCTTCCCGCTGCTGATCAAGAGCCAGTTCCCGGGCATCAACGCGCTGCAGTACGCGTGGCTCGGGCCGCTGGTCGGCGCGCTGATCCGCCCGCTGGGCGGCTGGCTGTCCGACAAGGTGGGCGGCGCGCGCGTGACCTTCTGGAACTTCATCGCGATGGCGCTGGGCGTGCTGGCGGTGCTGCAATTCCTGCCGGAGAACGGCCAGGGCGGCAACTTCACCGGCTTCCTGATCGCGTTCCTGGTGCTGTTCGCCACCTCGGGAATCGGCAACGGCTCGACCTTCCGGATGATCCCGGTGATCTTCCTGACCGAACGCCAGCGTGCCGCGCAAGGCCTCGGCCCCGCCGCGCAGGAGCAGGCGATCAAGGACGCCAACAAGGAAGGGGCCGCGGTGCTGGGCTTCAGCTCGGCGATCGGCGCTTACGGCGGGTTCTTCATTCCGAAGAGCTACGGCACGTCGATCTCGATGACCGGCGGGCCCGAGGCCGCGCTGTACTGCTTCATCGTGTTCTACGTGACGTGCGTCGCGGTCACCTGGTGGTTCTACAGCCGCAAGAACGCTCCGATGCCCTGCTGACACGCGCCGTTCACATGCCGTTCACCCGGCGTTACCCGATCTCTCGCGGCATTCGCACTGCGTTGGTGCGGGCCGCTGAGACTCCCTGCACCACGACGATCCGATCTCTTCGGAGCACCTGATGAGCCACTTTCTCGACCGCCTGACCCACTTCGCCCAGCCGAAGGAAAGCTTTGCCGACGGCCACGGCGTCACCACCGGTGAAGACCGCACCTGGGAAGACGCCTACCGCGCCCGCTGGCAGCACGACAAGATCGTGCGCTCGACGCACGGCACCAACTGCACCGGCTCCTGCTCGTGGAAGATCTACGTGAAGGGCGGCATCGTCACCTGGGAGACGCAGCAGACCGACTACCCCCGCACGCGCCCCGACCTGCCCAACCACGAGCCGCGCGGCTGTGCGCGCGGCGCCTCGTACTCCTGGTACCTGTACAGCGCCAACCGCGTGAAGTACCCGCTGGTGCGCGGCCGGCTGCTCAAGCACTGGCGCGCCGCGATGGCCGTCGCCAAGAGCCCCGTCGACGCCTGGGCCAGCATCGTCGAGAGCTCCGCCCGCGACGAATGGACGCGCCAGCGCGGCCTGGGCGGCTTCGTGCGCTCGAGCTGGGACGAGGTGAACCAGATGGTCGCGGCCGCGAACGTCTACACGATCAAGAAACACGGTCCCGACCGGATCATCGGCTTCTCGCCGATCCCGGCGATGAGCATGGTCAGCTACGCCGCCGGTTCGCGCTACCTGTCGCTGATCGGGGGCGTGTCGATGAGTTTCTACGACTGGTACTGCGACCTGCCGCCGTCCAGCCCGCAGACCTGGGGCGAGCAGACCGACGTGCCGGAATCGGCCGACTGGTACAACTCGACCTTCATCATCGCCTGGGGCTCCAACGTGCCCCAGACCCGCACGCCGGATGCGCACTTCTTCACCGAAGTCCGCTACAAGGGCGCGAAGACCGTGGCGGTGACGCCCGACTACGCCGAGGTCAGCAAGCTCGCCGACCTGTGGATGCACCCCAAGCAAGGCACCGACGCGGCGCTCGCGATGGCGATGGGGCATGTGATCCTGAAGGAGTTCTACTTCGACACCGACGAGCGCCGGGCCGCCCCAAGCCCGTCGGACCCCCTCGGGGGGCGGACGCCGACAGGCGGCCTGGGGGTCGGCAGGAAGTCGACGTACTTTGACGACTATGCGCGGCGCTACACCGACCTGCCGATGCTGGTGCAGCTCGAAGAGAAGACGCTGCCCGATGGCCGCAAAGTGCTCGCCAGCCAGCGCTACCTGCGTGCCAGCGACTTCAACGGCAAGCTGGGCCAGCAGAACAACCCCGACTGGAAGACGCTCGCGTTCGACGAGAACGGCCGCGTCGTGATGCCCAACGGCTCGATCGGCTTTCGCTGGACCGCCGACGACGCCCGCGACGCCGGCAAGTGGAATCTCGAGAACAAGGAAGCGCGCCACGGCGACGAGGTGAGTTTGCGCCTGTCGGTCACCGAGGGCAGCGAGCCGCATGAAGTGGCCACTGTCGCCTTCCCCTACTTCGCCGGCATCGAAACGCCGCACTTCGACGCCAACCAGCAAGGTGGCGACATCCTCGTGCGCAAGGTGCCGGTGCAGCGCATCCGCCTCGGCAAAGCCGGCGCGGAGCGCGAGGCGCTGGTCGCGACGGTGTTCGACCTGATGGCCGCGCACTACGGCATCGAGCGCGGTTACGGCGACGGCGCCACGGGCTACGACGACGACGCGGCCTACACGCCCGCCTGGCAGGAAAAGATCACCGGCGTGCCGCGCGACCAGGTCATCACCGTGGCGCGCCAGTTCGCCGACAACGCAGACAAGACGCACGGCAAATCGATGGTGATCATCGGCGCGGCGATGAACCACTGGTACCACTGCGACATGAACTACCGCGGCATCATCAACATGCTGATGCTGTGCGGCTGCATCGGGAAAAGCGGCGGCGGTTGGGCGCACTACGTGGGCCAGGAGAAGCTGCGGCCGCAGACCGGCTGGACGGCGCTGGCCTTCGCGCTCGACTGGTCGCGTCCGCCGCGGCAGATGAACAGCACCAGCTTCTTCTATGCGCACACCGACCAGTGGCGCTACGAGAAGCTGGGCGTCTCGGAGATCCTGTCGCCGCTGGCCGACAAGGCGGAGTTCGGCGGCAGCCTGATCGACTACAACGTGCGCGCCGAGCGCATGGGCTGGCTGCCGTCGGCGCCGCAGCTCAAGACCAACCCGCTGCAGGTGGCACGCGAGGGCGCGGCCGCCGGCGACGTGAAGGCGCACGTGGTGCAGGGCCTGAAAGACGGCTCCCTGCAGATGAGCTGCGAGGACCCGGACCACCCCGACAACTGGCCGCGCAACATGTTCGTCTGGCGCTCCAACATCCTCGGCTCGTCGGGCAAGGGCCACGAGTACTTCCTGAAGCACCTGCTCGGCACCTCGCACGGCGTGCAAGGCAAGCACCTCGGCGCGGACGACGCCAAGCCGCAGGAGGTTCGCTGGCACGACCACGCCCCCGAAGGCAAGCTCGACCTGATCGTCACGCTCGACTTCCGCATGAGCACGACCTGCCTGTACTCGGACATCGTGCTGCCGACTGCGACCTGGTACGAGAAGAACGACCTCAACACCAGCGACATGCATCCGTTCATCCACCCGCTGTCCACGGCCGTGGACCCGGCGTGGCAGGCGAAGAGCGACTGGGAAATCTACAAGGGCTTCGCCAAGGCCTTCTCCGAGGTCTGCGTCGGCCACCTGGGCGTCGAGAAGGAAGTGGTGCTGACGCCGCTGATGCACGACACGCCCGCCGAGCTGGCGCAGCCTTTCGACGTGGAGGACTGGAAGCGCGGCGAGGTCGAGCTGATCCCCGGCAAGACCGCGCCGCAGATCGCGGTGGTAGAGCGCGACTACCCCGCCACCTACGCGCGTTTCACCGCGCTCGGCCCCTTGATGGAGAAGGTCGGCAACGGCGGCAAGGGCATCGGCTGGAACACCGCCGAAGAGGTGCGCCAGCTGGCCGAGCTGAACGGCAAGGTGCACACCGAGGGCCCGACGAAGGGCATGCCGAAGATTGAGACCGACATCGACGCCACCGAGGTGATCCTGATGCTGGCGCCCGAGACCAACGGCCATGTCGCGGTGAAGGCCTGGGAAGCGCTGTCGAAGATCACCGGCCGCGAGCACGCCCACCTGGCGCTGCACCGCGAGGACGAAAAGATCCGCTTCCGCGACGTGCAGGCGCAGCCGCGCAAGATCATCTCGTCGCCGACCTGGAGCGGGCTGGAAAGCGAGAAGGTCTCGTACAACGCCGGCTACACCAACGTGCACGAGCTGATCCCCTGGCGCACCCTCACCGGGCGCCAGCAGTTCTACCAGGATCACAAGTGGATGCGCGCGTTCGGAGAGGAGTTCACGAGCTACCGGCCGCCGGTGGACATGAAGGCGATCGCCGGCGCGGCGAATGTCAAGCCGAACGGCAACAAGGAGATCACGCTCAACTTCATCACGCCGCACCAGAAGTGGGGCATTCACTCGACCTACAGCGACAACCTGATGATGCTGACGCTGAACCGCGGCGGGCCGGTGGTGTGGCTGTCCGAGGACGATGCGCGCGACGCCGGGATCGTCGACAACGACTGGATCGAGCTCTACAACGGCAACGGCGCGATCGCGGCGCGCGCGGTGGTGAGCCAGCGGATCAACCGCGGCATGACGCTGATGTACCACGCGCAGGAAAAGATCATCAACACGCCGGGGTCCGAGATCACCGGGCAGCGCGGCGGGATCCACAACTCGGTGACGCGCATCGTCACCAAGCCCACGCACATGATCGGCGGCTATGCGCAGCTGAGCTACGGCTTCAACTACTACGGGACGATCGGCACGAATCGAGACGAGTTCGTCGTCGTACGAAAGATGAGAAAGATCGACTGGATGGACGGCGAAGCGGCCGTCGCGGGGGAACAAGCATGAAAGTCCGCGCGCAAATCGGCATGGTGCTGAATCTGGACAAATGCATCGGCTGCCACACCTGCTCCGTCACCTGCAAGAACGTCTGGACCAACCGCCCGGGCATGGAATACGCCTGGTTCAACAACGTCGAGACCAAGCCCGGCATCGGCTATCCGAAGGACTGGGAGAACCAGGACAAGTGGAACGGCGGCTGGATCCGCAACGCCGACGGCTCGATCGAGCCCAGGCAAGGCGGCAAGTGGAAGCTGCTGATGCGCATCTTCGCCAACCCGAACCTGCCGCAGATCGACGACTACTACGAGCCCTTCACCTTCGACTACGACCACCTGCAGTCGGCGCCGGAATCGAAGGTCGCGCCCACCGCGCGTCCGCGCAGCCTGATCACGGGCAAGCGCATGGAGAAGATCGAGTGGGGTCCGAACTGGGAAGAGATCCTCGGCGGCGAATTCAGCAAGCGCTCCAAGGACAAGAACTTCGACGACATCCAGAAGGACATCTACGGGCAGTTCGAAAACACCTTCATGATGTACCTGCCGCGCCTGTGCGAGCACTGCCTGAACCCCGCCTGCGTCGCGTCGTGCCCGTCGGGCTCGATCTACAAGCGCGAGGAAGACGGCATCGTGCTGATCGACCAGGACAAGTGCCGCGGCTGGCGCATGTGCGTGTCGGGCTGCCCGTACAAGAAGATCTACTACAACTGGCAGACCGGCAAGGCCGAGAAGTGCATCTTCTGCTATCCGCGCATCGAGGCCGGCCAGCCGACCGTGTGCTCCGAGACCTGCGTCGGGCGCATCCGCTACCTGGGGGTCATGCTCTATGACGCCGACCGCATCCAGCAGGCGGCGAGTACCGAGCGCGACCGCGACCTGTACCAGGCGCAGTGCGACATCTTCCTCGACCCGAACGACCCGAAGGTGATCGCGCAGGCGCGCGCCGACGGCATCCCCGAAGCCTGGCTTGCCGCCGCGAAAAAGAGCCCGGTCTGGAAGATGGCGATGGAGTGGAAGATCGCGCTGCCGCTGCATCCCGAGTACCGCACGCTGCCGATGGTGTGGTACGTGCCGCCGCTGTCGCCGATCACCGCCGCGGCGAACGCCGGCGACCTCGGCGTCAACGGCGAGATTCCCGACGTGAAGCAGTTGCGCATCCCGGTGCAGTACCTCGCCAACCTGCTGACCGCGGGCCATACCGAGCCGGTGGTGCGGGCACTCGAGCGCATGCTCGCGATGCGCGCCTACCAGCGCGGCAAGCATGTGGACGGCGTCGAGAGCCCCGCACTGCTGAAGCGCGTCGGCATGAGCGCCGATCAGGTCGAGGACATGTACCAGGTGATGGCGATCGCCAACTACGAGGACCGCTTCGTCATCCCGACCACCCACCGCGAGTACGCCGAGAACGCCTTCGACATCCGGGGCGGCTGCGGCTTCTCGTTCGGCAACGGCTGCTCCGACGGCACCAGCGAGGCCTCCGTGTTCGGCGGGAAGAAGCGCCGAACGATCCCGATCAAGGCCACCGTTTGAGGACCTGACGATGAAACCGACGACCCACATCACGCTGCGCGTGCTCGCCCGCCTGCTGGCGTATCCGACCCCCGATCTGCGCGCCGCCCTGCCCGAGTTGCTGATCGCGCTGCGGCGCGAAAAGGCGCTGTCCGGCCAGCGCATCGAGGAGCTGGTGGCGTTCGCCCGCCTGCTGGCGACGAGCGATCCCTACGAAACGGAAGCGCGCTACGTCGACACCTTCGACCGCGGCCGGGCCACCTCGCTGCACCTGTTCGAGCATGTGCACGGCGACTCGCGCGAGCGCGGTCCGGCGCTGGCCGACTTGCAGCAGACCTACGAACGCGCCGGCCTGCTGCTCGAGCCCGGCGAACTGCCCGACTACCTGCCGGCCGTTCTCGAGTTCGCTTCGATGCAGCCGGTGCGCATCGCACGCGACTTTCTCGGCGAGACGGCACACATCCTGAACGCGATCTTCAGCGCGCTGCTAGAGCGGCAAAGCCCGTACGCGGCGGTGATCGCCGCGGCGCTGGAGCTGACCGGCCAGCGGGTGCAAGCGGTGCCGGTCACGCCCGACGAGGCGATCGACGAGGCCTGGGCCGAGCCGCCCGCCTTCGACGGCTGCAGCACGCGCGGACAGGCCAAACCCGACGCGCCGCAGCCCATCCACATCGTGCGCACCAAGCCGCAGGCCCCCGCTTCGCAAGGAGCCGTTCAATGAACCCGTCCTGGATTGACCAGCTGCTCTTCGGCTACTACCCCTACGTCTGCTTGACAGTCTTCCTGCTCGGCAGCCTGCTGCGCTTCGACCGCGACCAGTACACCTGGAAGAGCGACTCGTCGCAGTTGCTGCGCACCGGCAGCCTGCGCTGGGGCAGCAACCTGTTCCACGTCGGCATCCTGTTCCTGTTCGTCGGCCACACGGTCGGCATGCTGACGCCGCATGTGCTGTACGAGCCCTTCATCAGCGCCGGCAACAAGCAGCTGCTGGCGATGGTCTCGGGCGGCCTGTTCGGCGTGCTGGGCTTCATCGGCATCAGCCTCCTGCTGCACCGCCGCCTGTTCGACGAGCGCATCCGCGTCACCTCGAAGCCCAGCGACATCGCGCTGCTGGTCCTGCTGTGGCTTCAGTTCGCGCTGGGCCTGGCGACGATTCCGCTGTCGGCCAAGCACCTCGACGGCGGGATGATGGTGAACCTGGCCGAGTGGGCGCAGCGCATCGTCACCTTCCGCGCCGGCGGTGTCGAGCTGTTGGCCGACGCGGGCTGGGTCTTCAAGGCGCACATGTTGCTCGGCATGACGATCTTCCTCGTGTTCCCGTTCACGCGGCTGGTGCACGTCTGGAGCGGCTTCGCCGCCGTCGGCTACGCGTTCCGGCCCTACCAGATGGTGCGAAGCCGCCGCCTGAACCTGCCGGCCGGGCAGCGCCACGTCGCGCCGACCGCCCCGGCGCCGGTGATCACCACGGTTCGCGCCGAGCCGCCCGTTCGCCCGGTCACGGCGCGCGGCGCCGACGCCTGAGGAGGCTCGAATGAACACCATGATGCTCGACGTGGCCCGTGTCAACGGCGTGCCGCTGCACGATCCCGACGAAACGCTGGACCCGACCACGCTGCGCCAGCGGGCCTGCACCGAACTGCTGCGGCAGGCCGCGGTGTCCGCGGGTTTCGACGACCCCCAAGCCGCCGACGCGATCGAGCGGCTGCTGGACCGCGAGCTGAACGTGCCGGAGCCGTCGGAAGACACCTGCCGCCGCCATTTCGAGGCGCATCGCGCCCGCTACGGCGTCGGCGAGCGCCTGGCGCTGCGCCACGTGCTCTTCGCCGTGACGCCGGGCGTCGACGTGCAGGCGCTGCGCCAGCGTGCCGAGGCGCTGCTGTTCGAGCTGCGCTGCGCCGACCCGGACGGCGACGCCTTCGGCGCCGCGGCGCGGCAATGGTCCAACTGCCCCACCGGCGCCGACGGCGGCGACCTCGGTTGGGTGACCCGCGACGAATGCGCCGCGGAATTCGCCCGCGAGGTGTTCGGCAAGGACACGGTCGGCGTGTTGCCGCGCCTGGTGCACAGCCGCTTCGGCCTGCACGTGGTCGAGGTGCGCGCGCGCGATGCCGGCGTCGCGCCGGCCTTCGACGCCGTGCGCGCCGCCGTCGCGCTGACGCTGCGTCAGCAGGCATGGGTCAACGCGCTGCGCCAGTACCTGCAGCTGCTGGCCGGTTCGGCCGCGCTCGACGGCGTCACGCTAGACGCCGCGGACACGCCGCTGGTGCAGTGACGCGGCGATGACGGACGAGCTGCTGCACCGGCTGCGTCGATTCCACGACGACGCGTTCCCGCACTACCGGGCGCAGTTTCGGGAGCTGGTCGACGGCGGGCAGCATCCGACGACGCTGTTCATCGGCTGCTCGGACTCCCGGCTGGTTCCGTATCTGCTGACCGGGGCGGGGCCGGGCGAGCTCTTCATGGTGCGCAACGTCGGCGCGCTGGTGCCGCCGTGCTGCGGCACGCACGACGGCGGTCACCACGGCACCGCCGCGGCGATCGAGTTTGCGGTCTTGAACCTGAAGGTGCGCCACATCGTCATCTGCGGGCACAGCGACTGCGGTGCGATCAAGGCGCTGTACGAGGACGTGTCGCCCGAAGCGAAAAACCTGGGCGCCTGGCTGGACCTTGCGCGCGAAGCCGCGCTGCCGGTGCAGCCGAGCCCGGAGGCCTTGCGCCGCACCGAACAACGCTCGATCGTGCTGCAGCTCGAACGCCTGATGGACTACCCGATGGTGCGCCGGCGCGTCGAGCGCGGCGAGCTGAAGCTGTACGGCTGGCACTACGTGATCGAAGAGGGCGAGGTCCACGTCTTCGACGTGAAGCTCGGCCGCTTCGTGCCGGCATCGCAATCCGAGCACTGCGGCACGGGGCCGTTCATCGACACGCCGGCCGAAGGGGCGATCTTCAACGAGATCGACACCGCGCATTGGCAGCACAGCGCCGCGCTTTTTTGATCTGGATCAGCGCACGACTGCGGCCGCCTGCCTAGAGTCGAACAGACAAGGAGATTCCAAGATGTACAGAAACTTGCTGGTGCCCGTCGACGGGAGCGACCTCTCCGATAAAGCCATGCACGGCAGCATCGACCTCGCCCGCCAGCTCGGCGCGACCATTACTGCGTTCGTCGCCGAACCCACGCCGCCGCTGCCGGCCGTGGGCCGCACCGCGCGCATGATCGAGATCGAGAACGACCTGCACGACGAGCGCACCACGCGACATGCCCAGGAGGTGCTGAGGCGCTTCGAGGCCCAGGCGCGCGACGCCGGCGTGGCGTTCCAGGGCCATCACGCGCAGACCCCCAGCATCGGCGATGCGATCGTCGACGCAGCGAAGGAGCACGGCTGCGACCTGATCGTGATGGCCACCCACGGCCGCGGCCTGATCGGCGAGATGCTCTACGGCGCGCACACCAAGGGCGTGATGGCGCGCAGCAAGCTGCCGTTGCTCGTTCTGCACTGATGTCCATCCGCCCGAACCTGCAGCCGCTGCTGGAACGCAGCGGCCTGCGCCCGTTGCGCCTCAGCGGCCGCAGCTTGCTGCCGATCGTGCAAGGCGGCATGGGCATCGGCGTGTCGGCGCACCGGCTCGCCGGCCACGTGGCGAGCGAAGGCGGTGTCGGCACGATCGCGGCCGTCGACCTGCGGCGCCACCACGCTGATTTGATGGAGCGCACGCGCGGGCTCGGGTTCGGGGCCGAAGCCAAGGCCGCCATCGATGCCGCCAACCTCGAAGCCCTGGAGCGCGAGATCCGCGCCGCGCAACGGCTGTCCGGCGGCCGTGGCCTGCTCGCCGTGAACGTGATGCGCGCGGTGAGCGAATACGCGCCCTACGTGAAGCGCGCGATGGAGTCGGGCATCCACGCCGTCGTGGTCGGCGCCGGCCTGCCACTGGATCTGCCCGAACTCGCCGCGGAGCATCCAGACGTCGCGCTGGTGCCCATCCTGTCCGATGCACGCGGCGTTCAGCTCGTCGTGCGCAAGTGGGAACGCAAGAAGCGCAAGCCCGATGCGATCGTGCTGGAGCATCCGGCGCACGCCGGCGGCCACCTCGGCGCGGCATCCATCGCCGACCTGAACGACCCTCGATTCGATTTCGAACGCGCGGTGCCGGACACGCTCGCCGTGCTGCGCGCCGCCGGCATCGCGGACGAGACGCCCATCATCGCCGCCGGGGGCATCCGCACGCTTGCGGACATCCGCCGCCTGCAGGATCTCGGGGCCTCGGCCGTGCAGATCGGTACGCCCTTCGCCGTGACGACCGAGGGCGATGCGCACCCGAACTTCAAGCGGGTGCTCGCCGAGGCAACGGACGACGAGATGCTCGAGTTCGTGAGCGTCGCCGGCCTGCCGGCACGCGCCGTCGCCACGCCCTGGCTCACGGCCTACCTCAAGGCCGAGCCACGGCTGCAGGCCGTCGCCCACGTGAAAGCGCGCTGCACCAAGGTGTTCGACTGCCTGGCCCAGTGCGGCCTGCGCGACGGCAAGGTCGGCTGGGGCCAGTTCTGCATCGACCAGCAACTGGCCGCGGCCTTGCGCGGCGACGTCAGGCGCGGCCTGTTCTTTCGCGGCCGCGGTGCCCTGCCCTTCGGCGCGCAGATCCGCAGCGTGCACGAGCTGATGGTGCGCCTGCTGGGAGGGGACGATGCCGCGCCCCGAATGCAGGAGGTGACGACATGACTGCGCACGCGACGGCGCGGGCCGCCGGCCGCCCGCCCCCGCTGGCAATTTCGCCTGGTCTGACGAACACGCACGGGCGTGGATATTGGGAGGCCGCTGCCCTCACCCCAACCCTCTCCCCGAGGGAGAGGGAGAAACTGCCCCCCTCTCCCAGAGGGAGAGGGGGACATTGCCCCCTCTCCCTCTGGGAGAGGGTTGGGGTGAGGGCAGCGGCGCAACAAGCGGCAGCACCTGCCTGTAGACCCGTTTGACGCGGCTCACCCGAACCACGGCCCCCGCGCCGCCAGCATCGGCCCCGGATCGTCGCTGATGATGCCCTGCGCGCCGACGCGCCACAGCCGCAGCGCCGCATCGGGATCGTTGATCGTCCAGACGTGGATGGCGGTTCCGCTGCCGCGCAACGCACGCGCCAGCGCGGCGATGGGCACCGGGATGCCGCGCCAGCGCGGTGGAATGCACAGCGCCTGAAACGGCTGCGGTCCGATGCGCCGGCGGGCCAATGCCGGCAGCACCAGGTTCGCGACATCGGCCGTGCAGGCACCGAGCGCGAGGCCGAGGCCGCGCAGCGGTCGGGTGGTCCGCGGGTCGAAGCCGGCGACGACGACGCGGTGCGCGATGTCGTGCCGGCGGATGGCGTGTTTCGCAAGCTCGGTCGCGGCGGGCGTCTTCAGCTCGACGATGCACGGCAGGTCGCGCGGCAGCGACTCGATGACTTCGTCGAAGGTGGGCACGGCCACGCCGCGGCCGCGCCACGGGAACGTGCGTCCGGCGTCAGGCGTGAACCGTGCCCCGGCGTCCAGCTGCCGCAGCTCGGCCACGGAACGCTCGGCCACCGGCCCGACGCCGTCGGTGGTGCGCTCGACCGTCGCGTCGTGCATCACCACGAGCACGCCGTCGCGCGAGACCCGCAAGTCGAACTCCACGGCATCGACGCCGAGCTTCACCGCCTCGAGCAGCGACGGCAGCGTGTTCTCCGGCGCGTGCGCGCGGTTGCCGCGGTGCCCGATGACCAGCCTGGCGTTCGGATCAGTCAGAACCATGGGTTGCATGGTGCGATGTTGCCCGTTCGCGCGTCCGCATGCCACGAAGGGAGGCGTATGCTGCCGGCTAGAAAGGTGGTCGACATGATTCGCGCTCTTCCTCGATCGTTCGCCGCGCTGGCGCTCTGCCTGGGCGTCGCAAGCTCGCAGGCGGCGCCGCCCTCGGATGACCGGCCGGTCGTGAAAGCCTGCGGGCACCACGACTACCCGCCCTGGAACTGGCTTCGCGACGGCCAGATCGTCGGCGCCTGCGCCGTCGTGGCCCAGCGCGCGATCGAGCGGCTCGGCTACCGCGTCGACCTCTCGTACGTGGGGCCCTGGAACCGCTGCCAGGCCATGGTCCGAACGGGCGAGGTCGATGTCAACATCTGCGCCTTCCGCAACCCCGAGCGCGAGGCCTATTCCGTGTTCGTCGAACCGCGCATGGGGCAGAACCGCATCGCGGTGTTCGTGCCCAAGAAGAAGGCGAACACGCTGCACTTCAGCCGCTGGGACGATCTGAACGGCCTGCGAACCGGCCTGGTGATCGGGGTCAGCATGGGCCCCGAGTTCGACCAGTTCCTGCAGAAGAACACCCGTGTCGAGCGGGTGCAGGACATCGACAGCATGCTGAAGATGATGGCGAAGGACCGCATCGACATCATTCCATTCGGCTGGGAAGCGGGAACCATCGCGATCGAGCGCAGCGGCTTCCCCGGCGAAATCGTTCCGTTGCAGCAGCCCGCGCTGGTCGGCGAGCTGGTCGTCTCGGTGTCCCGCAAGTCGCCGTTGGCCACCCGTTTGCCCGAGATCGGCATGTACTTCGCGAGGCCCGGCTATCCCGATGAGCTGCGCCTGCTGCTCGAGGAGTACAGCCGGGTCTACCTGCAGGCGCGCTGAAGCCAGGGCCCGTTGGGCCCTTACGTGGGCAGCGTGAAGAACCTCGACGACGGCACGGGGCGACGCCGTTCGGCTGCGCGGACCGTGAACACGCCCGGGTCGCGCGCCAGGTCGATCAGCAGGTGGCGCACTCGCTCCTGCCACAGGCACCCCAGCTCCGCCAGCGATTGTGCGTCGGCCGTCCCCTTGGTGCAGCGCTGAAGCAACGACTCGAGCGCCGGGTCGGGCGGCGGGAACGACAGATCGGCTTCCGCATCGACCGATGTGCCGTTGTCCAGCCGCGTGAAACGCAGTGCCATCGGCAGGTCCGGCCGGAAGCGCATCAGACCTGCACGGCCGTGGCGCCCGGCGATGCCTTTGAAGCCGCTGCCGCCGGCCGCGCCGGTGAGCACATGGATCACCGTCGCGACCACGCCGGTGCTGCCGATGCGGGCGTCTTCGCGGAACTCGACCTTGACGCCTCCCCGCTGAGGCAATGTGTCGGGAAAGAGCTGGTGCAACGCGAGCCAGGTGAGCCAGTAGGCCGCTGCCACGGTCGGACAGGAGTGGCCGGTGGTCTTCACCGCGTCGCCATATCCGTATTCGAAGACGCCGCCCTCGGCACAGCCGAGCACGTCGGCCAGCGGATCCCTGACGCGCAGCTTCGGGACTTCGTCGAAAAATGCAGGGAGTTTCATGGCGTGCATTGAGACACCGCTTCGACCCCCCCTCCTTGACGCAGCTCAAACGTCGCTGCGATGAACGATGCGACGCTCCAGTCATGAACACGATGTCTCACTTCGATCAGCTGTTGCAAGCCGCTGCCGCCCAACCCGAACCGCAACGGCTGCTGTTCGTCTTCGCCGCCGCCGAGCTGACCGACGATGCGACTGCGGCGCAACGCCAGCGCTTCGCCGCAGGGGGCGGCGGCTCCCTGGCACCTCTGATGTGCGTGGACAAGGCACCGCAAGAGTTGACGGATTTCGACGCGCTGGCGGCTGAGGCGCGCCAAGCCGGTCCCCCGTGGCAAGTGGTCTTCGCCGCCGGACTCGCCGGCCGCAACGGCCAGCCACCGAGCGACCAGCAGGTAGATCAGGCCTTGCAGAAGATGGTCGAGAGGGTGCGGGGAGGCACGGTCTCCGGACTGATGGCGCTGTCGCCCTCCGGCGAGCCCTTGCACTTCAGCTGATGCGTCGGCCATTGCAGCAGGAAGGGACGGCGGCGACCTCTGCACCGCTTGCGGTCGCATCGGGAGTCGCGGCTGAGCCGCTGCGCAGGAGTTGATCCGGCGCAAGACCATGCGCGCTCCGGGGTGCGACCCTTGGATCTCGATCGGAGGCCCGCCATGTCAAACGTCACCACCAGGATCATCCGCGAGGAGCACGCTGCGCTGTCCGCGATGCTGCGCTCGATTCTGATGCTGCTCGCGCACCACCGGCGTCAATGCACGATGCCGGACTTCGCCGCCCTGCGCGCGATGATCTTCTACGTCGACGAGTTTCCCGAAAAGCGCCACCATCGGCGCGAGTCCGAGCTGCTGTTTCCGAAGCTGCGCGCCCGCACGCCGCTGGCGCGGCACATGCTGGACGAGCTGGACGAGGAGCACGCCTTGGGCGAAAGAAGAATCCTCGAACTGGAACATGCCTTGCTCGGATTCGAGATGCTCGGCGAGCCGCGCCGGGAAGCCTTCGAGCAAATTGCCAAGCGCTACGTGCAGTTCTACCTCGCTCACATGGCGAAGGAGGAGCAGGAAATTCTTCCGCTGGCCGAACGTGTGCTGACGGCCACGGATTGGGCTGAACTCGACGCGGCGTTCACCAGCAACCGCGACCCGCTGACCGGCCACGCGCCCGAGACGGACTACCAGGCACTTTTCACACGCATCGTCAACGCCGTCCCGGCGCCGTTCGGGCTTGGACCTGCCATCGGGGACATGAGCCCGGCAGGTCGCGAGTCGCCCTCCGTCGACACCGAAGATTCCGGAAAGCCGGCATCGGCAGCAGCTCGTTTCGTTTGACCGGCATCCCTCGTGACCGGCGGGTACCACATCGACGCGATCGGCGCGCCGGCCGGCGATGGAGGCCGCGTAAACTAAGCAGCTCAACGATGGAGCTCGCGGATGCACCCAGATGCGGCGCTCGAACCCC
This sequence comes from Piscinibacter sp., assembly GCA_035513255.1. Classification (GTDB taxonomy): domain Bacteria; phylum Pseudomonadota; class Gammaproteobacteria; order Burkholderiales; family Burkholderiaceae_C; genus Albitalea. The sequence continues at coordinate 15,391 of DATKCI010000348.1, forward strand.
CGCCGACAACCATCCTGGCGGTAGACGATGAGCCGGCGAACCTCAGTCTTCTGATCAAGTGGCTGGAAGACCGCGGCCACAAGGTGGTCGTCGCGCTCGACGGCGAAGAGGCCTTGTCCCGCGCCGAGTTCGCCCAACCCGACCTCATCCTGCTCGACGTGCAAATGCCCCGGCTCAACGGCTTCGACACCTGCCGGCGCCTGAAAGCCGATCCGCGTCTGCGCGACGTCCCGGTGATCTTCATGACCGCCCTGACGAACATCCGCGACAAGCTGGCCGGCTTCGACGCCGGTGCGGTGGACTTCATCACCAAGCCCCTCGACGCCGCCGAGGTCATCGCACGCATCGAAACCCACATTGCGCTGTACACGCTTCGTCGCCAGCTGGTTCTGCGCAACACCAGGTTGAGCGAGGAAATCGCCGTGCGCGAGCAGGCACAAGCGGCGCTGGAGCGCTCGAACAAGGAACTGGAGCAGCTGGCGATCGAACGCGCGGTGCGTGTCCGGGCCGAGGGCGAATCGGCCGGGTTGCGTCGACTGCTGGAAGAACGCGACCAGATGCTGTTCGAGCGCGAGGAGATGCTGCGCCTCCTGGCGCACGAAGTGCGCCAGCCGCTGAACAACGCGTCAGCGGCGCTCGAAATGGCGTCGTCCGCGATCACCGCCTCAGGCAGCCCGGGACCGAGGGATCCTCGCAAACCACTGGTGCGCGCGCAGCAGGTGCTCGACCATGTCATCGGCACGCTGAACAATGCATTGGCCGCCGCCACGATGCTCACCTCCGGCAACACCGAGGCGATCCGCGACACCGAGCTCGACACCTTCATTCAGTTGGTCGTGCACGACCTGACGCCCGATGACCGGGAGCGGCTCGTCATCGAATCGACGCCGGGCAATCGCACCGTGCAGCTCCAGCCTGTGCTGATGCGGCTCGCCTTGTGCAATCTGCTCGTCAACGCGCTCGCCTATTCCCCCCGGGCCTCCGTCGTACGGTTGGTCGTGGCGGAAACCGAGGAACCGCTTGCCCTCACCTTCGAGGTCATCGACGAGGGCGAAGGCATCCCGAACGAGCTGCGGCCCACCCTCTTCGACAAGGGCACGCGCGGACGCAATGCATCGAACAAGGCGGGCGCCGGGCTGGGTATGTACATTGTTCGACGGGTGATCGACCTGCACGACGGCCGCATCGACATCCTCGGGAACAAGCCCAAGGGCAGCATCATCCGGGTCTCCATACCGCAGGGGGTCGGGGTTTGAACGGCCTTCCGCTCCCCGCCGCCGATTCTCCACAGCGCAGCTCCAGCGTCACCATGCTTCCTTCCACTCTGGCGGTGGTCGACGACGACCGCGAATACACGGAATACCTGACGCAGTACCTGCAGCAGCACGGCGTTGCGGTGAGCGCATTCCACGACTCCGACGACTTCCTGCTGGCCCCGGGCGCCTTCGATTTCGAGTTCTATGTCGTCGACCTGATGCTGCCCGGCGTCGACGGCGTCGACCTGATCCGGCTGGTGCGCCGCCGTGGTCCGGCGGGCATCGTGGTCGTTTCCGGACGGGTGGCGCCCGACGTCTTCGAATCCGTCCTGCGCGCCGGCGCCGACATGTACCTCATGAAGCCGGTGCGCGTCGAGCAGGTGATGCTCGCGATCGAAGCGGTGCAGCGGCGAATCGTCAACAGCCGCTCGCAGTCCGACGTCTGGCGCTTCGACCGCGCATCCCAACGGCTGATCGCACCGGACGGCGCGCACATCGAGCTGAGCGAAACCGACCTGACGCTGGTCGAGTGCTTCGTCTCCGCGGAGGGCTCGACCGTGACGCATGCCACCCTCTGCCAGCGGCTTGGGCGAGACCCCGCCAACGAAGCCGACAACCTGCTGCACGCGGCCATCTATCGGCTGCGCCGGCGCATCGAGCGCGCCACGTCGGCCACCGTTCCGCTGCATTCGGAGCCGAAGGTCGGCTACACGTTCCGCGGCAGGTTGCTCGCGGTCTAGTGAACGGCAGCCGCCGCCTGCGCAGTGCCGAGCTTGAAGACCTGGACGGCCTCGACGAGCTTGCTCGCCTGCTGATTCAGGCTGTCGGCCGCCGCCGCGGATTCCTCGACGAGTGCGGCATTCTGCTGCGTCACCTGGTCGAGCTGGGTGACCGCGCCGCTGACCTGCCCGATGCCCGTTGTCTGCTCGACCGCGGCGGAACTGATCTCGCCGATCAGGTCGGCGACCTTGCGCACCTGGGCCACGATGTCGGTCATCGTCGTGCCCGCATCGCCCACCAGTCGAGCGCCTGCCTCGACCCGCTCCACGCTCGCGCCGATGAGGGCCTTGATCTCCTTCGCCGCCTCGGCGCTGCGTTGCGCGAGGTTGCGCACTTCGCCGGCCACCACGGCGAACCCTCTTCCCTGTTCGCCTGCACGCGCGGCTTCGACCGCGGCGTTGAGCGCCAGGATGTTGGTCTGAAACGCAATGCCGTCGATGACGCCGATGATGTCGGCGATCTTCCTGGAGCTGGCGCTGATCTCCTCCATCGTGAATACGACCCGACCGACGACCTCGCCGCCCACCTGAGCCACGTCACTGGCCGAACCGGCAAGGGCCGCGGCCTCGCGCGCCGTCTCCGCCGTGTTCCTCACCGTGCCCGCCAGTTGCTCCATCGACGCAGCGGTCTGCTGGAGGTTCGAGGCCTGTTCTTCGGTGCGCTGGCTGAGGTCGGCGTTGCCGGTGGCGATCTGCGCGCTGCCGGTGGCGATGGAGTCGGAGCTTGCGCGCACCGTGCCGACAACCGTCACGAGGCTCTCGATCATGTGTCGCAAGGCGGAAAGCAGCTGGCCGGTCTCGTCGCGAGCCGTCGCACCGATCCGGTTCGTCAGGTCGCCCCGCGCCACCGTCTCGGTGATGCGCACGGCCTCGGACAGCGGCCGGGTGATGCTGCGGGTGATGAGCCATGCGAGGGCGATGCCCGTCAGCAAGGCGAACACGGCGATCGCGACGACGCTCCTCGACAGGGTCTGCGCCGCGGCCTGCGCGTGTTCGTACTCGCGCTGGCCCGCCGCGATCTCATCCTCCACCAGCTTGGCCAGTGCAGTGGCCAATGTGACTGCGACCGGGGACAAGACTTCCTGGTAGGTGCGGGTCGCAAGCTCGGGATTGCCGGCACGCATTGCGTCGCGAATCGGGAGCAGGCCCTTTGTCACGTAATCGTTGCGAATCGCGAAGAAGTCGTCCGCATGGCGCCGGGTTTCGTCGTCCATGTGTGACTTGCTGAACGCTTCCCATGCCTTGCCGACGTCTTCCACGTTGGCCACCAGTTCCTTGTCACGGCGGGCAATGTTGGCTTCCGTCGGAAAGGACATCATGTCCATGACCAGGATGCGATTGCGCAACAGCAGCTTGTTGAGCTCGCCGAGCTGGGCGATGGGCTGGGCACGGTCCTCGTAGATGGATCGCAGGTCCTCATTGACCTGCGATACGCCGTGCAAGCCGGCGCCTGCCACCAACAGAAGCAAGGCCAGGACAAGCGCGAAACCCAGGCCCAGGCGCGGGCCGATACGGAGCTTGCGAAAGTGATTCATGTCTGTCTCCGAAGCTGTCGCGGGATCCGCGTTTCGATTCCATTCATCGTCGTCTCCTTAATACGTTGGATACACCAAAGACGCCGTCCCTTTATCGGTCATCTCTGGCGAGAACTTGATCATTTCTGATTTGCACCTGCACCGTTCACAGGAATAGACGGAAAAAAGCCCTGTCTTTGCGGGCTTCGCGGCACGCAAACATCCCGCCCCGAAGCTCACGCCCGCGCCCAGGTAAGACCCCGACGCTCTAGCGGTCAGAACTGACGATCAGCTCAGACTGAACGGCGCCGCTGCGCTTCCTTGAGCTGGATCAGCGCAGCGGCGTTCTTGCCTCCCTACAGTGCTCGAAGCTGACGGAAGGACAGTGCCGCCGTGGAAAAGAACCTCACCGAACGCTTGCTGCGGGCGCTCGCGCGGCGCGGGGCCACCGAAGTGTTCGGCATTCCCGGCGACTTCGCGCTGCCGCTGTTCCGCGAAATCGAGCGCAGCGGCACGCTGCCGCTCTACACGCTGTCGCACGAGCCGTCGGTCGGGTTTGCCGCCGATGCGGCGTCGCGCATGCGCGGCGGGCTGGGCGTGGCGGCTGTCACCTATGGCGCCGGTGCCTTCAACCTCGTCAACGCCGTGGCCGGCGCCTATGCCGAACGGGTGCCGCTGGTGGTGCTGTCCGGCGCGCCGGCGGCTCACGAAGCGGCCAGCGGCTATCTGCTGCACCACCAGGTGAAGTCGCTCGACTCGCAGTGGCGCGTATTCGAGGAGCTGACCTGCGACCGCGCGCGCCTCGACGACATGCAACAGGCGCCGCAGTGGATCGCGCGAGTGCTCGACGCGGCGCTGCGCGAGTCGCGGCCGGTGTACCTGGAGATCCCGCGCGACATGCCGCAACGGCCCTGCGGCGACGTTCCGACGGCGCCGCCGGCCGAGCCCGACCCGCAGGCGCTGGCAGCCTGCGCCGACGAGCTGCTCGCGCGCCTGGGCCAGGCCAGGCGACCGGTGCTGATGGTCGGCGTGGAGGTGCGCCGCTATGCGCTCGAATCCAAGGTGGCCGAACTCGCGCGGCGCCTGGCGATCCCTGTCGTCACGAGCTTCATGGGCCGCGGACTGCTCACCGGCACCGGCGTGCCCTTGCGCGGCACCTACCTCGGCCTCGCAGGCGATGCGCTCCTCGCCGAGGAGGTCGAAGGCTCGGATGGGCTGCTGCTGCTCGGCGTGATCGTCTCCGACACCAACTTCGCGGTCTCGGCCCAACGCATCGACCTGCGACTCGCGATCCAGGCGCTGTCCGGGCGCGTCGTGATGGGGCACCACGTGTACCCCGACGTGCCGCTGTCGCGTCTGATCGACGCGTTGCTGGATCGGGTGCCGCAGCCGGCAGTCGCCGCGTCTCGCCGTCCCTCCTCCGCCTCGCGCTGCGAGCATCCACCGGTCGACGACACGCCCGTGATGCCGAGTGACATCGCCGACGCGGTGAACCGCCTGCTGCGCCGTCACGGCGAAATGCCGATCGCCTGCGACGTCGGCGACTGCCTGTTCACCGCGATGGACATGGACCCGACGGCATTGATCGCGCCGGGCTACTACGCGACGATGGGCTACGGCGTGCCGGCCGGCCTGGGCCTGCAGGCGGCCACCGGCCGAAGGCCCATCGTGCTGGTCGGCGACGGGGCGTTCCAGATGACCGGCTGGGAACTCGGCAACGCCAGGCGCCACGGCTGGGACCCGATCGTGCTGGTGTTCAACAACGCGAGCTGGGAGATGCTGCGGGCCTTCGAGCCCGAGGGGCGCTTCAACGAGCTCGGCACCTGGGACTTCGCGGCGATGGCGGCCGGCATGGGCGGCGACGGCCATCTCGTTCGCACGCGGGCCGAACTCGAAGCGGCATTGGCGCGGGCGCATGCGCAGCGCGGCCGCTTTCAGCTGATCGACGTCCGGCTCGCCCCGGGCGCGCGCTCGCCGACGCTCACGCGCTTCGTGCAGGCGGTGAAGCGCTTGTCGGCACCAGCGAGCTGATGCGGCATGGCGACGCTTGCGCGTCGGACGAGCCCGCCCGAAGCAAGGGTCTCAGGCGGCAAGCCAGCGCACCAGCGCGCGACAAACGAGGAGGAAGCGCAGCGCGGGCAACCCGTCGTGGTCGCCGCCCGCTTCGAGGTAGGCATCGACGAAGCGGAAGGCCAGGTCGCGGGCCGGCTTCTTCAGCTTGTGCACCACCGAGTCACCGACCAGCACCCCGGAGATGTGGGTTTCGACGAGACGCACCGGCCGGCCGTCACGGGCTTCGAGCGCCACGCGCAGCGCCGCCACGCGCTCACGCGCAGCAGCGATCGAGTCGTCGGACGGCATGTCGCTCATGTTTGCCGGGGCCGCGCCTGCGGCGCTTGCGATGTGTCAACGTTGATGGCGTGGAACCTGAGGGGCTCGGAGCTCGCGACGCTTCCGATCACCGTTCCTACACAAACTTGTAGCTCTCGACAGCGCATGGTAGATTTCCTTCTCCAGCTATCAGAACGTGTAGCCAATCATGGAAATCGGAAGCATCCAGGACCTCGGAAGCGCGGTGCGCGCGGCCCGGCTCTCCCACAAGCTCACTCAAGAGCAAGCGGCCGCCCTGTGTGGCGTGAGCATGCCGTTTCTGAACCAGTTGGAGGGCGGAAAGCGGCAGCATCTGTCAATCAGCAAGGTGCTTGGCGTCTGCGGCGGGCTCGGACTGAGCCTGCGAGCGTTCGGTCCAGGCGTCCCAGTCGATCAAGTCGACCGAAGTCCAGCGGGGGATGCCTGATGGCCGACACCCTGTACCTGTCCAGCGACGGTCAGGGCCTGGGCACGTTGGAGGACAACGCCGGCATCTGGCGACTCACCTATGCCCCGGAGTGGATCGGGAACCCCAACGCGTTCCCCCTCTCCCCTCACCTCGTTTTGCGAGCGAAGCCGTACGACGACCGGGATGAGGACGGCATGGTCGAGAAGTTCTTCGACAACCTCCTGCCCGAAGGCGACGCCCGAATTCGCCTTGAAAAGCGCCTCAGCGCGAGGAATGGCGACTCGTTCGACTTGCTGCGCCGCTTTGGTCGGGAGACCGCCGGTGCCGTCACCATGTCCACGAGCCCGGAACTCAAGCCGGAGGACTCGAACTACGCAGCGTTGCCGCGGCCGGAATTCCTCGCGCGCGTGCGCCGCATGCGGCAGGAGGGCGGATCGCTGCTCGAGGCTGCGCGCATGTCGCTCGCAGGCGCCCAGGACAAGACAGCTGTCCGTATGGACCCGCACGCGGACGTCGAGCTGCTCGACGGGCTGTTGGAGCCGGAGGATCAGGCGCCGACCACCCACATCCTCAAGCCACAACCGCCGCTGAGCAGAAAGCTCGACCACGTCGCGGTGAACGAATTCTTCTGCATGACCTTGGCGCGACGCGCCGCTGGCAACGCGCCCGAAGCCCACCTGTTGTTCGCACCGGGCCCAGATGATGGCGATGACGACCATTCGCGCGACGACGCCCTCGAGTGGGTCTACTGCGTGCAGCGCTTTGACCGGACACCCACCAGCAGTGGCGGCATCCGCAGGCTGCATCAGATCGACTTCCTGCAGCTGCGCAACGAGTGGGCCAGCACGATGTCGAAGTACGAAAAGTCGGGCGGCGCCAAGCTCGAGCTCATGTTCAAGCTCGCCGCAAAGAATGCGTCGGCACCGGCCGCGGCCATCAACGCACTGCTGCACGGGCGCATCATCAGCTTCCTGGTCGGCGATGCGGACGCGCACTGGAAGAACCGCTCGCTCATGTGGTCCAGCGGCCGCTGGAACGTGTCTCCCTTGTACGACGTCGTTTGCACCTTCGCGTATCCAGGGCTAGACGCGACGCCCGCAATGACCATCGGCGGCTGCGAGGATGAGCGCAAGATCACGGCCGATCACTTCAAAGCCTTCTTTGCCGAGTGCATCGAGCCGCACGGCTCAAAGGTCCAGGCGGTTACGCTTGCCTTGCGCACACTTGGCACATCCGTTCCGCGTGAAGCGCATTCGCTCTACGACTCGATTGCTCCGCGAGTGGGTCCTTCGAACGCAGCCTTCCTGCACGACAAGGTGCTCCCCGTCATCGGCGAGCGCTCGGCCGCCGCGCTCGAGATCGCAGCCGCACTGGCTCCGCCACGAGCGGTGCGCAGACATCGACCTGCCTGAAGCACATTGCCATAGCGCAACGCTGAGCGCGACGTGCCTGCGTCGGTGGTGGAGAGTTCCCGCAACGCCTGAAGCGCTCCACCCGGGATGGATCGCCTGCGAGCGCCTCGCCGGGCTTCGCGGCCGTGCACATCGCTGCGCCGGCAGCCAGCGCGCACGTCCGCGGCTTTCTACGTTCGGAACACGCTTCTCGAAGCGAAGGAGGTGCGCGATGGATGCCTCGACATTGCAGGCAACCGGCTACGGGTTGCGCTTTTCTTCTCTCTTCCATTCCGGTCGCGGGTTCGTCTTTCCTTGCGATGCGCACGGAAAGATCGCGCTGGCAGCGCTGAGCGCGCCGCAACGCGAGAGCTATCTGCGGGCGCGCCTGATGGTGGGCTCGGAGCTCGCGACGCCAGTGGTGGTCCGCACCGCGGCGGCAATGGCCGACCCCGAGGCACCGGGGTGAAGGCGGCGGATCACAAGCCGGCCCCCCCCAGGGGTCGGAGCCGGTGGGTTCTGCCGTTGCTGCATCGTGCACCAGTCGAAGCTGATCGCCATCGTTCGCCAGCGTTGAACCCGTGGCGTTGTGAGCGACCAACGCCGCGGCTGGCGCGGGGAATGGTTCGGATTCGGCGAGCCCGAATCAGCGTCTCAGGACACCGTCGCGAGATCCGAACTTTCGGGACGAAGCGGCAGCCGCAAACGCGAAGACCGTTGTGCGCCCGCAGACGCATCGCAACGGACGATGCGCCGCACCACCGCAGCCGGGGGTCAGCATGTGTCGTGCATATGCGAGAGGCGACGGCACATGGGCGGAGGCGATGCGTCTGATCGATGAAGTTTGCGCGGCAGCGGAATGATTGCGCTAGGATGCCGCGCTTCCTGAACGATCCGCCCCACCATGGTGACTCGCACCCCCAGCCGCACTTCGCGCAAACCTTCGTCGCCGCCGAAGTCCAAGCCGCCCGCCCGCTCGGGGGGAGAGCGACCTGCCTTCGACCGCGCTGTACCGCCAGCTGAAGGACTACATCGGCAAGGGCATCCAGACCGCCAAATGGGCGGTGGGCGACCGGCTTCCGTCGGAACACGAGCTCGTCGCGCAGTTCGGGGTATCCCGCATGACCGTCAACCGCGCGCTGCGCGAGCTGACGGCCGAGGGACGCATCGTTCGTGTCGTCGGCATCGGCAGCTTCGTCGCTGAAGAGAAGCCGCAGTCGACGCTTCTGCGCATCGCCAACATCGCCGATGACATCCGCGCCCGCGGCCACGCCTACAGCTGCGAGGTCGTTCTCACGGAACGCCAGGAAGCCCCCCTCGACGTGGCCACCGCGCTCGACGTGCGCGTCGGCGAGCAGGTATTCCACGTCGTCTGCGTCCACGCCGAGAACGGCCTGCCGGTCCAGCTCGAAGAGCGGTATGTCAACCCGCGCGCGGCGCCGGATTTCGGCCGGCAGGACTTCAGAAAGCAGACGCCGTCCGAGTACCTCGTGGCCCGCGTTCCGTTCGACCAGGTCGAGCACGTCGTCGATGCCGTCATGCCGACCAAGGAGCAGGCCGACCTGCTGAAGATGCCGCGCGCGCAGCCCTGCCTGCTGCTGACCCGGCGGACCTGGAACGACGGCATGACCGTGACCCTGGTCCGCTGCCTTCACCCGGCGTCGCGCTATCGGCTGGGAAGCCGCTTCGGCGTGGGCGACGGACCGGGACTCGCCTGAGGTCCGCGCATTCAACCCCCCAGCGCACCTCCCCTCCCCGTTCGCACTGAGCCTGTCGAAGTGCCCGCGCAGATCGGCGCAGGGGCTTCGACTTGCCTTTGGTCCTGAGCTTGGCTAAGGGTCAGCCTGAACGGACTTCGGTTCGCGACAGGTCTTGTTCCTCACGAGGCGAGAGGCCATGTTCAACGGACTGTGCGAAGGCCGGTACATGTGGATGCGAGTCTGAGAGGGTGCCTGCACAGCGAAACGCCGCACTGGCTCGCGCGGGCAGCGTGCGCGAGATGCCGGCCCGCGACGCGCCGGCGCTGGTCGGCGAGCCCCCGATGGCGGCCTCGCTCGCCGCGGCCGCGCACCTTTGTCGCACGGCCACGCAGCAGGTGGTCGCGATGTTCGACGGCGCCTCCCGCGGCGAGCCGGTGCCGCTGGCCGTGGCCGAGGACACGGTGGACCGGCTGCTGTGCTTTCTGGACGACGAACCGGAGCTGCTGCTCGGCGTGGTCCGCCTGAAGGCCCACGGCGACTACGCCCACATGCACTCGGTGGCGGTGTCCGCTCTGATGGCCTCCCTGGCCCGCGAGCTCGGCCTGGATGCGGCGACCACGCGCGAGGCGGCGCTGGCCGGCCTGCTGCACGACATCGGCAAGGCCTTCATCCCGCCGCGCATCCTGGGCAAGCCGGGCAAGCTGAACGACGACGAGTTCACCGTGGTGCGCACGCATCCGGAGCGTGGCTTCGAGGCTGGACGCGAGCGACGGCGTGGGCGCGTCGGCCAAGGACGTTGCGTTGCATCATCACGAGCGCCCCGACGGCCGCGGCTACCCTCGTGGCCTCCGCGCCGATCGCCTGAGCCGCATGGCACGCATGGGCGCGGTGTGCGACGTCTACGACGCCATCACCTCCAACCGGCCCTACAAGTCGGGCTGGGATCCGTTGCCCGCGCTGGCGGCGATGCGGGAGTGGGCACAGGACGGGCAGTTCGACCCCGCCGTGGTCGGCGCCTTCGCCCGCATGATGGGCCCCTGGCCGATCGGGTCGCTGGTGCGCTTGCGCTCGCAGCGGCTGGCGGTGGTGAACGCTCCCCGCGCGGGGCGCACGAGCGTGACGGCCTTTTATTGCACGGCCTCGCAGCGGGCGTTCGCGCCGGAGGTGATGCTGCTCGCCAACGGCGAGGCCGCCGATGCGATCGTGGGCCACGAGTCGAACGCGCAATGGCGTTTCAAGGATTTGCACAGCCCGTGGGCCGGAGACGTCGTCGACGTGGTGCGCGCCGCGCAGGCCACGGCCTGTCTGTTCACCTGAGGGGGGCGTCTGACGCCACCTTCAGTGCGAACGGAGCGTGGTGGCGTACCACCCAACCCCACCAACCCCACCCAACCCCGTTCGGGCTGAGCCTGTCGAAGCCTCGCTCCAGCCCCGCGCGGGCACTTCGACAAGCTCAGTGCGAACGGAGATTGGTGGCGCACCTCCCAACCCCACCAACCCCACCAACCCCGTTCGGGCTGAGCTTGTCGAAGCCTCGCTCCAGCCCCGCGCAGGCACTTCGACAAGCTCAGTGCGAACGGAGCGTGGTGGCGGCTCAGGACCGCAAGGCAATGACGAATTCTTCCGCTGTGACGCCCGCTTGTTTGAGCACACCGGACAACGTGCCGACCTTGACCTCACGATGGTTGGGAACAACACAGCCTGCTGAACCTCGCCGAAGGACGACATGACTGCCACGCTGACGAGCTACTGCGAACCCAAGACGCTCGAGTGCTCGCACGATTTCCGCTCCAGACACGTGCGGCAGGCTAGGCATGCACCGACACCTCGAAGGTAGTAACGAGGGGCTGACCTGGGGACGAAAGAGGAAACTCCTCTACGAACAGCTCGGTGGCCTCCCGCAGATTGGCCAGCGCTTCCTCCACCGTTTCTCCTTCGGACGTGCAGCCCGTTTCGGGGTTCAGGGCAGTGAAGCCGCCTTCAGGAGCGGGGAGCAGCACAGCGGTAAGCAACATGACACGGCACCTCTGGAACGGGGAAGTTCGAATTGTGCGCCTAGTGCTCGCCTACGAGCTGATCCACAACATCCTCTTCGAGCGCAACACCGGCGAGCCGATCCTCATCGACTTCGGCTGCGCGCAGCGAAAGAACCATCCGCCGTCGAACGACTGGCCCGAGGCGATGCGCGGGCTGGGCCATCCGTTCTCTCGAAACTACCCCCAGGACGCCGCGCTGCTCGCCCACATGGCCGTCTTGCTGTCGGAGGCGGGCGGCGCCACAAGCGCCACGCCCGAGCAGCGGTTGCTGCAAGCGACACGCGAAAACCAGCCATTGCACGAGGACGCACGCAGGTACTTCTGGCACGGGCAATATGACGAAGCTGCAACGTTGGCGCTGATCGGAACGCGCCGTCGTCGATGCCGGTCACGGCCTGCGACAGCATCGATCGTGACCGGCCACCCGACCACTCCAGGTGCCCCACGGTCGACTGGTTGAGCAGGGCAGCAAGATTGAGTCCGAGCTGCGGGGGACGGCCCTCTTCGGCGAACAGCAGCCACTGCGGGTCGATCCCTTCCGCGATCCGCTGGCTCAGCGCGAACAGCGCGCGATGCCGGTTGTTCGTGGCGCCCAGGTCGACACTGAAAGATGCGTCGCTCGGCGCGTCGGCAAGTCGAGGTGAAAAGGTGCCCACCAGCGAACCGCCGTTCCACAACGCCTGGGCACGCAGCATCACGGTGCCCAGGCGGTTCTGCTTGAGGCTTGCCGGGTCGACCGACACCACCGAGCGGTTGGCGCCCGATCGGAAGTAGTCGGTCGGGTTGTATCCGGTGGCCACACCGTGGTGCGCATTGATGCGGCCCGCATCGACGATGTTGTCTGCTGCGGGCTGCCAGCTGAGATAGGCCTCGCGCAGCGAGTTGACCGCCGTGGAATCGGAGAAGCGGTGCACCCAACCCACGTCGAGCCGGTCGGACAACACGCCGCGCCATCCCGGCGCGAACTTCGAGTCCCATTGAAGGTCGAGCGACAGGCGTTGCTGCCCCAGAACGCTGCCATCCTGCCGCGCCGTCGTCTGGCCCATCGCGGACTCGACGAACATGCGCCAGTCTTGGGGCTTGGCGGGCGCGGCGGGCGCGGCGGGCGGATCGTCGGCCAGTGCAAGCGCCGCGGCGTCGTCGGCCAGCGCTGGACCCGCGCTCACGAGGAGCGCCAAGGCAACGGCCCGCACCGTCATTCCGGGCGAAAGCGTGGCAGGTAGTCGCGCTGGAGCCAAGCCGCCGGAACCTCGCGCTTGGCATGGTCCGAGAAGCGCATCACGGTCGTCCAGTTCGGATCCAACCCGTCGATGATCACCATCTCGGTGGGGCGCTCCGTGCCGAGCTGCGACTGATAGCGCCTGTAGTACGCAGTCTTCAGCAGCCGGCCGCTCTCCGTGTAGAACCGCGCCTTGACCGGCCGATTGCTGGAGGCGTCGATCCACATCTCGATGCGGTGGTAGGTGACGTCGGCCGAGGTCGCGGCCAGGCTCAGCTTGTTGCAACGCCTCGTCTGGCGTTCGCCGTCCTGAATGTCTTCCTGCAGTTCGAGCGTGGCGCGGTAGTCTCGTGCGAGATTGACCGTGGCGATGTCGCCGTTGGCTGCCTGGCCTAGCAATCGCTGCTGCGGCGAAATGCGGATGCTGGCCTTGTTCGACGGATCGTAGAACCACAGGTCGTTGTTGCTCTTGAGCAGCAGCTTGTCCGCGTCTCGTGGCGGGCTCACGAAGCGGATCAGGCTCTGAAACTGTCCACCGCGGCCCTCTACCCGCGAGTAGATGGCGAGCGTGCTGGTCGCCGCCTGTTTGCCGTCGCGGTACTCGATCAGCGTGGTGGTGAGTCCGAACGAGTGATCGGGATTGCGGATGGCATCGCTCGCAGCCAGGATGTCCTGGGCGTCCGGGGCCGCGTGCGCAGCCCCCCCGACGAATGCCGCGAGCAGCACGGTTCTCAGTCTGGACATGCTCATGTTTTGGCTTTCAGACGTGGCGCAGGGCATCAACGATGTTCATGCCGGACGCACGATGGGCGGGCCAGAAGGCCGAGAGCGAGGCGACCAGCATGAGGCCCAGCCCGGCCACGGCGATCAGGCGCTTGTCGTCCCACACCCGGACCAGCAGCAGGATCGGTTCGACCCGGCCGGGTGCGTTCCAGGTGATGCCGCTCTGGTTCACCGCGTAAGCCAGCACGAGCGCGATCAAGACGCCGAGCACTGCGCCGACGCCACCCAGCAGCAAGCCTTCGGTGATGAACAGCCTGCGAATGCCGCTGCGCCGCAAGCCCATCGCGCGCAGCGTGCCGATTTCCACCGTGCGCTCCGCGACCGCCATGCTCATTGTGTTGCCGATGGTGAACAGCACGATGGCGCCGATCAGCAGAGAGATGAAGCCGAGGATCGCGTCGAACATCGCAATCGACTGCCCATAGAACGGGTTCAGCGTGGCGTAGTCGTGGATCTCGAAGCGCTGCTTGCCAGGCCCGGCCGCAATCAACTGCTCGAGTCGGGCGCGGGCGGCGTTCATGTCGCGGCCATGGTGGAGTTGCACCAGGACGGCGGTCACCTGCGGTTCGCCGTTGCCGTAGACGAGCCGCTGAGCCTGCGTCAGATGCAGTGCGACGTAGGTATCGTCCACTTCCTTGACGCCCTGCACCTCGGTCTTGACCACCGCGAGCCGCGCCACGTTGGGAGCACCGCCAAGGCTCGCGGTCAGCAGTTCGATGTGCGTGTCGCCGGGCCTGGGAGCATCGGCCTTCTCGAGAGCCGACAAGGCGAGGACATCATCCGGCGCGCTCGCGCCGGACACCGTCTCGACGGTGAACTGCGGACAGTTGTCGACCTTGAGCGGGCCGCACAGCTGGAGTACCCGCGCCACGCCCGTGCCGATGACCGCGGCGTCTTCGCCCGTGTGCGTGAGCGCCAGTTGGGGCGCCTTGGCCGGCATGTCGTAGTCGTTCCACAGCCGCATGCTGTTCTGCTCATCGACCACGACGCCCCGCCCGGCCACCGTGCGCGACGCGCCCGCGGAGAAATTGCCGGCAATGCCACTGACCTGCAAGGTCGGGGTGACCACTCTCACAAGCGGCTTCAGCACGGGGTCTTGCTTGATCGTGGCTATCAGCTGCCGGTAGCCCGAAATGCCGTAGGCCGCGGGGTTGCCGTTTCCGTACAGGAAGTAGTTTTCGCGCTGGATCTGCAGGTGCCCGCTTTGCCGCACGAATCCCGTCTGCAGCCCGTAAGTGATGTAGCGGCTGAAGCCGCCGAACAGCAGGATCGAACAGATGCCGATGACGAGCGCGAGCAAGGTCGTGAACGAGCGGCGGCGATTGCGCAGCAGGTTGCGCAGGGCGAGAGACACCGTCTTCATGCGAGTGCCCGCGCCGGCTCGCCGCGCCGTTCAATGGACGTGATCCGGCCATCCCGGATGAACACCGCGTCGTCGGCCTCGGCCAGCACCTGGGGGTCGTGCGAGGAAAACACGAACGACACGCGGTGCTCCTGCTGCATGCGCCGCATCAGGGCCACGATGGCCGCGCCCGTCTGACTGTCGAGATTGGCCGTGGGCTCGTCAGCCAGGACCAACCGGGGCGCAGGCGCCAGCGCGCGGGCAATGGCCACCCGCTGGCGCTGCCCGCCGGACAACTGGCCCGGCCGGTGCATGCCCTTGTCGGCCAAGCCCACCGCATCGAGCAGATCACGCACGCGTGCCTTGCGTTGCGGGGCCGGCACCTGGGACAGCAGCAGCGCGTACTCGACGTTCTCGTACGCGGTGAGCACCGGCAGGAGGTTGAAGTTCTGGAAGATGAAACCGATGTGCCGGGCGCGGAAATCCGCCAATTGGTCGTCCGACATGTCCTTGATCGCCTGTCCCTCGATGACGATGTCGCCGGCATCGGGACGGTCGATGCAGCCGATCAGGTTCAGCAGTGTCGTCTTGCCGCTGCCTGAGGGACCGGACAACACGGTGAATCTGTCGGGACGGACCTCGAGACTGATGTCGGACAGAGCCGGCACGTCCACGGAGTCAAGGTGATAGGTTTTTTGTACTTCTTTGAGGATGACGGGCAAAGGAAGCTCTCACGTTTCACGCAAGGAATGACGCCCGGGATTGTAGGTGTGTGCTCCTGCGAGTCCCGTGACGATCTGTGTGCGCGCGTCACTTGCCCACCTCATCCGGAAGCACGAGCCTTTGCACGACCTGGCCGTTCTTCAGGTGCGATTCGACGATGTCGTCAATGTCCTCAAGGTCGACGTAGGTGTACCAGACGGCATCCGGATAGACAACGGCCACCGGTGCGCCAGCGCACCGGTCGAGGCATCCGGCCTTGTTGACACGAACCCCTCCGGGGACCGCAAGCTTGGCCGCCTTCACCTGCGACTTGCAATGGTCGAACGCGGCTTGCGCGCCATGGCTCGCGCAACAGGCATCGCATCCCTCGCGTTGGTTGAGGCAGAAAAAGATGTGGCGTCGGTAGTAGCTCTGCATGGCGCGCATTCTCTGGATCGCGCGCCATTCGTCAAGGCTCGATCGCACGCACCTTCGGTGCTGAGGCGAACCAAGTCGCAGCGCCAGAGCCGCGCGTGCTGCCAAGCACCGCGGCAACATGGCCATGCGGAAAGCTGCGTTCACGATGGTGAACACCTCGGCGGCTCGGGGACGGCCACGCCACCGCGCAGGAGCACCTGGTGCTGCGTTCGATGGCACCCATGGCGCCTCCATGGGTGCCACGGTACCTCCACAGGTACCTCCAATGCGTTCGGATCGACCTGGCATAAAAAAGCCCCGCTCGCACAGGTGAGGCGGGGCTTTCGTGGATTCAGGTGGGCCGTAGTAAAGGTCACCTGGCGGAGCCGGAGTCTTCCGAAAGAAACTCGGAAATGCGCACAGTTGCTGGCTTTGCGAACTACTTCACACTCAACCTGCCCCCAGAGGTGCCCCCACCCCCGGGGGTCTGGGCGGCATCCGACGGCGGTGCTGTCACACGGGGGGATTCAAGCCCGCCGGGCCAGCGATCCGTTGAGGTTGACACCGCGGCGCTTGAGCGAACTGGATACCTTGCCGGTGCCGCTGTCCACGTCCTCCGCAACGGCGTCGAGAAAGATCTTCACCAGCGTGCGTCCGTCCGGCTGCTGAGACTGCTCTGCACGTCCACGCGCCGGAGCGCCGTTGTTGATCACCTGGACGTCGACCATGCCGCCCCTTCCGCCGCCGAGCGCCTCATTCGGCAGCACGCGGCCGCTCGTCGTCGGCAGGAACAACTCGGGGCCGCGCTCTCCAACGACGTAGGCCTTTCCGGATGTCGCCGGCCCGCCGTCAGCGAGGAACCCGCCGAGATCCATGTTGCCGTAGCCGGCTCCGGTTCCGAATCCTGCGCTGGTTGACCCGCCGAACGCATTGGCCGAGCCGAACAGTCCGCTACCCGTGATCGCCTTGACCAGTTGTGCGGCCGCCGCGTCGGCGGCCATCTGCAGCAGCATCCGTTTGAACCGATCCTCGATGCCTTCGAAGTCCCCGGTGAGCCCGTCGAGTAGGGTGTCGCCGAGGACCGATTTCAGCTCTGCGTTCGTCCGCTTGGCGGCCTCCTGCATCTCATCTTGACCAGCGACGAAATCGGTCACCGCATCACGACGGCCCAGGAGCTCGGCGAGCTCCCGAAGCAGCCGGATTTGCTGCTCAAGTGAGGCAACCTGCGCTTCCGACGCACCCGCGTTCTTTTCCATCGCGAGCTGCTCTTCGCGCAATGCGATCGCACTGCTGAGCCGGGCCTGCTCGATCGCGCGGCGCGCCTTCTCGCCACCGCCGAGGATCTCGATCTCGTCGCGCAGTGCCTGGTTCGTGCCCATGATGCTGGCGGCCTCGGCGGCGAGCGCAGCTTCGGCGCTCTGAGCGATGGCGAGTGCACCCTCGCGCGCCGCGGTCTCGCCCGCGATGGCTTCGGTGAGCGCGTTGTGCGCGTCGATCTGCCGCGCCAGGTCGGACAGCTCGTCCTTCTGCGCGGCAGTGATCTTGCCGAGCCGGCCGGCCTGGATGTCGCTGAGCAACTGCTCGACTGTCGTGAGGTTCTGCGTCGCTTCGATCTGCTTGCGCAGGTTCTCGAGGTAGCGCTCGGCGTCGGTGGTCTTGCTCTTCTCGGGCTTGTCCGGCGCGCCCGGCGCAGAGGTGGAGATGCGCGGATCCTTGAACCCGGCGCCGCGGCCTTCGCGCCCGGTGCGACCTGCCGCTTCATTGAGCGCGTCGGCGAGCCGCTGTGAGCTGCCCTTGGCCTGTGCCTCAAGCGTGGCGAGCTCGTCGCGCAGCTGGCCCAGGACGCCGCCCTGGAAGCCTTCGCTCGCCCCGCGCATCGTCAGCAGGTCGATCTCGGCACGCAGTCCCTTGATGCTCTCGGCGGTCTGCTTGTTCTGCTTCTCCAGCAGGTCGGCCGGCTCGATGCCGCCGAGGATCACCTCGTAGAGCGCCATGAAACCGCCGCGCAGCGTGCCGAAGTCCTCAGCATTTTTCAGCGTGCGCGTCGACAGATCGGTGAGGACAGGCAGGAAGTCCTTCGCCAGCGCCAAGCCCACGCCGCTGATCGTCTTCTGCAGCCGCGTCATGTCATCGTTGAACTGTTCCGCGGCTTTCGACGTCTCGCCGGTCACGACGACGCCCAATCGCGCGGCTTCGTCCTTCAGCTGCTTGATGCCGGCGCTGCCCTGGTTGAGCAGCGGGATAAGCTGCGCACCCGATCGGCCGAACAACTCGAGCGCGAGCTGGGACTTGCGCGCCCCGTCCGGCATGTCGGCGAACCGGTCGGCCAGTTCGGACAGCACCTGATCGCTGTCTTTGAACTGCCCCGTCGCGGTGTTGACGCTGATGCCGAGCGTCTTGAAGGCATCATCGTTCGATGCGATGTTCTTGTTCAGGATGCTCAGCGAGGTGCCCAGTGCGGCCGTCTCGACGCCTGAAAGTTCCGCAGCGTAGGCGAGCGCGCTGTACTGCTCGACAGCCAGGCCGGCGGCCGCTGCAGACTTGCCGGCGGCGTCGGCGGTGTCGATCGCGCTCTTGACGAGAAGCACCGATGCGCCGCCCACAGCGGCGAAGGCGCCGCCTATCACCTTGCCGATCGTCTGCATCTCTCGGCCCATGTCGCGAAGGCGTTTCTCCGCGCGCTTGGTGTCGGTCTCGAACGATCCAGTTTTTAGGAGCAGATCGATCGTCAGTTGCCCGAGTGCCATGGTTTGCCTTTCAGTGAAGGTTGCTCGCCGCCGGTGCGCTTACCGCGCGAGCGCTCGCGACGAACGCGAGGGGTCTTCCCGAAGCGGAAGTCAGTGCACGGACGTAGCGCCGTGTTCGATGAGGGTGTCGCGGTCGTGCTGAGCGACGGCCGGCGCGGCCTGGTGGACAAGCGCGACGACCTCGGCGACCTTCGCCTCCGAAAAACCGAGGTCGCGCAGCCGCTGCAGCGCCGGCTCGCCGTCGGCGCCCGGCGTGTGTAGCGCGCGGTTGTAGGCCTGAATCTGCTCGCCCACCAATTCGGCGAACACCTCGGGTTTGATGCTGATCATCATCGTGCGTCTCCAATGCGGCGCCAGTAGGTTGATTCGCCGGGCAATTCGCCCGTCGCCGCCAGGGCCACGAACAACCCGCCTGCGCGCTGCGTGACATCGCCGGCGCGATAGGTGCGGCCGGGGTCGAATGCGCCCTCGAAGGCCATCGTGCGGCGCTGCTCCAGTTCGGCGGTTCGAACCTCGAGCGCCCTTCGATTGGCAGCGCCGGCGCCGACGGTGTCGACCAGCTCGAGCAGTAGCGCGAAGGTGGCCAGGAAGCGGTCCTCCGTCCCCTTCACTTGCGCGAGGCACTTGCGCGCCTCTGCGATGAAGTCGGCTTTCGCTTTCGTCGGCATGGGTCAGCTCTCGATCACGGACGACATGCCGCTGATGACCTGCACCATGCCCTCTCGCCGAACGGACCAGTTCACGGACATTTGCGCCAGCAGCGCCACGCATTCAGCCTGGAACATCGACACCATCGTTGCCGAGGCAGCCGTCGGCGTATCGCTGGCGCCAGTCGGCGCGGTGTCCATTTCGATGACCGCGTTGGTGCTGGTCCGCAGCGTTGGTTCCTCTTCCGCAAAGCTGATCTGCGAGGCGTCGAGCAACGTGACGTCGGCCAGGTCGTCGGAATTGGCTTCCGCTTCTGCCGCGGCGCTGGTGATCACAGGAAGGCCTGCCAGCTGGCCACCAAGGGCACCGAGCCCTGGATAGGCCGGGCCGCCGTCGATGCCTCGCGTGAGCGCCAGGCGGGCCGCGAAGTAGCTGGGCATGACCCAGTACGCGGCGCGGAGGTTCGAGCCGGCGTCGGACAGTTGGCGAATGGCCATGGCGAAGTCGGCGTCGAGGTCGTCGAGGCTGACACCGCTCGCAGGAATCGGCGTCACGGCCGAATTGATGCTCGCCGGCGTGCTGGCGCTGCCGGTGTTCAGGCGATCGATGAAGGCGCGGTCAAGGCCTTCGGCGCAGGCGTCCAGCAGGTCGGCAAGCAGTGCGTTCTCCGCATCGATGGACTTGTCCTCGAGCGCCTCGCTTGTGGCAACGGTCAAAGCCGCCACCGTCTTGGTGATCAACCCTTCGCCGTCGCGGCTGTAGCTGCCGACGGTCATGCGCCTGGCCTTGGACTCGCCGACCCAGTAGGCGCGCGCGGGGCCGGTCTGCGTCAAGAAGGGCATACGCGGCGGCTGACGGCGCAGCGGCAGTCGGCCCACGATGGTGAGCGGCCGAAGCGCGGCCAGCAGGTCATGCCGCACGTCAGATGCGCCGCCGGTGGTTTCGCCGATGGAGAGGCCCGACAGCGCACTTTTCAATTGCCGCACAACGGACGCCCGGTCGACGCCCCAGTCGGCGCGCGCCTCCGCGTATCCGATTGCGGCAGCGTTGTCGCCGCCGCCGATGGCCATCGATTTCAGGTAGCGCAGCGCGAGCAAGCCCTCGCCGTAGTGGGTGGTGTTCATGGTGTGTCGGGGGGATGAGTGGTTGCAGTAGTGGTCGCGACTTTAGAAAGCCACACGTCATGTCCGATGACGCGAGGCACGCGCGCGGCGAAACGCTTCTCGAGATGCGGGGCAGCGAAGGGACTGCGCGGTCGCCAGCAGGTCGGCATGCTGCGCTGGACACGCTTCGCTGCCTTGCAGGACGCGCAGCGCGAGCGCGTCGCTCCCGAGGGCGGTGGCAAGCTGCAGCAGCGCGCCGGCGCGGCGCTCGGCCAGCACCAAGGCCTGCGCGGTGCGCTTGGATCCCTGCGGCGCCCGCACGCCCAGCACTGCATCGAGGTCGCCGCCGTCGGCGAGCCAGGTTGCCAGCGAGCGCCCGAGCCATCGGGCCTCAACCGTCAGCCCGGCCTGCAGCTCGCCAGCGAGGCGCCGCAAGCAGTCGACGCGGCCCACGAAGTCGAGCTCGCTGGGGCTGCTCAGCAAGCGGCCGAAGGCGTCGCGGCGAGGGTCCACGCGTCAGGCTTTCGTCGACTGCCAGTAGGCTCGGAGGAAGGCGCGAATCGCCGCAACGTTGCCCCGCCGTGCGGCGCGGTACAGGGCGCCATAGTGGGCCAGCAGCATCGCGGCTGCACCCGGTGTCGCCGCTGTCGGTAGCGGCTTCGGCTTGCGGCCGGCGCCCAGGCGCCTACCGCCGCGCGGCATGCGGCGCTTTCATAGGAAAAAACTCCATCACTGAGGGGGCGGCAGGTTTCCGCTTTGGGGCGATCTCGACTAACGACCCACCGCCCCCCTTGCGAAGAACAAAGCGCGGGTTCGTCATGCGTGCGTGCCTGGCTTCGTGCCGTTGCCCGCGAATCGGTTGGCACCCTTGCCCTCGTGTCCGCGTGAGACCTTCGCCGCGAATGCAGGCGTCAGCCCGAAGTCGTTGAGCAGCGCTCGATAGGCGCCGATGACTGCGGCCTTCGGTTGCTGTCCGGCCGCCATGGCCTGGACGATCCTTCCGTGCAGGGCGCATGCGTGCCCCAGGACCGACAGCGTGGCCTCGCTGAGCAGCCGGTTCGCCACGAGGATGGGCGCGAGCCGCTGCCACTCGGCGAGGGCCTGCGCATTCGGCAGCCAGTCGGGCGCGGCGGGCACTGCTTCAATGGTGGGCAGCACCGCGGGCATTGCCTTGTCGCGCAGGCGTCGGCTGCCGGTGATCACCTTGATGGACTGCGGTTTGCCTGGGTTCGGCATGGCTGGGAATTCCTGAATTTGTGAAGCGGGCGTGTGAAAAGAAGGCTAGGCGGCCGGTCAGGAGGAGAAACGGCTTAGAAGTCAGACATGCCCCCCGTACCCCCGGTGGGCCCGCTACTCGATCGCATCGAGCGCCTCCTGTTCGAGCTCGTCGGCGATGGCGGCCGCTGCTGCCTTGAACCCGCGGGCCCATAGCACGCGCTCTGCGTGCGTCATGGGGTCGGGCGCCTTGACGTCGATGCCGACGAAGCGCCGGCGCACCGGACCCGCGCCCTGCGGTGTCCACACGCTGAGCCTGCAACTGAAGCCGCTGACCTGCCATTGGCGCGACTTGCTCGAGGATCCGCTCATTCACCACCTACCTTCCCGACATTCGAGCCGACAACTTCCCGTCAAACTCCCGACAGTCCTGACACCAACCCTTCTCGACGGTGCTGCCCAAAGTGCTGCCCAAAGTGGCGCCCAAAGTGCGCCCAAAGTGCCCGCAGCGGCACGCTCACACACATGTCCTCCCCTTTAGGGGGACTATGTGCATTGGGCACATTGGGCAGA
Organism: Piscinibacter sp.; assembly: GCA_035513255.1. Taxonomy (GTDB): domain Bacteria; phylum Pseudomonadota; class Gammaproteobacteria; order Burkholderiales; family Burkholderiaceae_C; genus Albitalea. The sequence continues at coordinate 37,595 of DATKCI010000348.1, forward strand.
TCAGGCGTCATTGAGTACCAGCCCGTATCTGGGATCTCGGTTGCTGTAGTGGCCGATGACCTCGCGCTTCAGGATGCCGCGCACCATGAGGTCGTTCATCGCGCCGGTGAGTGCGGTCCGATCGAAGGTGCCGGCCAGCCTCATGTCGAGCAGTTGGCGCGGCAGATAGTCCGGTGAGTTCTTGGCGCTGGTGGTCGCGATGCCCATCTCGAGCAGCTTGCGAAATCCGCTCAGGACCACCGCCTCGGCCGCCTCTCGTGCGGATGCGTCGACCATGGCTTGCAAGTGCGCTGAGGCCGCTTCTACGGGCTCCACGACGCATGCGGTGACGGGGTTGCCCCACTGGTTCGTGCCCAGGTTGATGGACGTGAACCTGGCCGACAGCTTCTCGCCCTTCGTCGACAGGTCGCGCTGCTTCGTGACCGTGACGGCATGGACCCCGCCTTCGCTGGTGATCTCGCATTCGGTGTCCACGGCGGCGCGCAGCGACGAATGGCCGCGGGCGCCCTTCGTCGCATCCTTGCCGGAATGGTGGACCCATGCGACATGGGCCCCGGTATGCTTTCGGATGCGGTCGCCGGCGGAGATGAGGCGTGCCATGTCCTCGCTAGCGTTCTCGTTCGAGCCGCCCATCACGCGCGCCACGGTGTCGATGATGATCAGCTGCAGCGGTTCGGTCGACAGCAGTTCGGTCTTCAGGTCGTCGATGAGCTGGATCAGGTCTTCAACATCCGCGCTCGGGTCCATCAGGTTCAGCGTCGTCGAGATGAGGCCGAAGGCGTAGACCTTGCACGCGTGGTGCTGTCGATACGCCTCAAGGCGCCGCTTCACGGATCCTGCGCCCTCGGCCGCGATGTAGATCACCGCTCCTTTGGCGGTTCGCTTGCCGAGCCAGGGGAGTCCGCTCGGCATGCGGAACCCCAGGTCGAGCAGGATCGTCGTCTTACCGCTGTTGCTTTCGCCGTACCACATGCTCATCCCGCCGGCGGTGAGCACGCTCTCGACGATCTCGCGCAACTCCTCCGGGTCGTACGCGATGGTGCTGGCCCACTGGAACGGGATCGGCGGCCGTTCAGGCTGAGGCAGCGGGACCACGCTCATTCGGCGCTGCCCACCGCCCGGGAGAGCCAGTCCTCGAGGCCTTCGAGGGTCAGCAATTCGTGCGACATGCCCCACTTCGCCACGATGAACGTCGCGGTTCCGCTGCGGTCGACGATGTGAATCTCGAAGCCGCGAAGCGCCGCCTGTGCGCGGGCGTTGGCGATGCGCTTGTCGCGCTGCGCAGCTTCGCCCGTCACCCGGGCACCCCGGACGTCTGCGCCTCGCACCAGGCCTTCACCTCGCGAGCGCGGAACCTGGTGCAGCGCTTGGACAGCCTGATCGGCTGCGGGAAGTTGCCGGTCTTGATCCGCTCGTACACCGGCGCCGGGGTGCGAAACCCGGTCAGCGCCAGGACGGCCTTCATGTCGATGAGCGCGGAGTCCTGTACGGCAGGATCCGCTCTGTTGACGTTGTTTGCGTTCACTTGCTGCCCCTCGCGATTAAGTGCGGCAAGTCTCGGGAATCGAGCGCTGAAATGCGAGCGAAACCGGGGGGGCGAATTAGAACGCTATTCGGCCGAATTCTCCCTCTTGCGATGTGCGCGAACGCGCTTCCCGATTTCGCGCTCGTCAATCGCAGGCATGGACACGCCGCATGCTTGCAAGATCTCGCCAGCAAGTCGATAGACAGCCAGCACCTGCATTTTGGGCGCGTGTGCTCGCAAGGCATCGACGGTGTTCGCCAGGAATGCATCGCGCTCAGTCGCAGGCCGAGTCCCTGGCTTCGCTGAGGTCTCCCGAAAATTCTTTGCAGCAAGCGCGGCCACCTCTTCCATGGTCCAGATGTCAGACTGAACCGCCTCGATCAGCTGCTCCCAATGGTGCCCGTAGAGTTGCTGACTCGCCGCGTTGAGCTGCCGCGTCACATGGCTCGGACGCCACGTTGCAAGCAGCAAGTCATGCGTCGACGTCAGCGACGCGCGCAGCCTGTCAAGCTGGGCGAGGTGAACAGAGCGCGGAGGAATCTCCGCGGCCAAGCGTGCCCTCGAACGGTAGGTGTCGAACTCCTCGCTCAACCGCTCGCGCAATGCGTCTCCTTCGAAGCCAAGTCGCGTGAGCAACGCGATGGCTTCCGACGGCAATGCCGAGCCTCCCGGCTTGGGCTTCTTCGTGGTCACCAGCGCTTCCGTGTGCCACGCCCGCGGCGCTTCGGGGCGGCGGTCGCGGAGCATTGCTGCCTCCAGATCTCGACGAGGTTGTCCGAGAAGGTTTCTCGCACGTCGAACACCCGCAGTTCGAAGAAGTCGCTGTATCGCTCGAGCTTGCACGCTTCGCCCGACTCGAACTTCGAGATCAGGTAGAACGACGTGTCGCCCACCTTCCAGTTGCGAACGGACAGCTTCCCGTCGCACGCCGGGAACTCCGTCCCCCAGGGCAGGACGCCGGCATCGATGATCTGCTGGCGAGTGCCGCTGTAGACACTGAAGCGTGGCGGGTAGTGCTCGACGCGGAGCGCGGGTGGTGCGGTTGTGATTTCAGCCATGGGACACCTGCTCTTCG
>DATKCI010000349.1:0-4516 GCA_035513255.1 Piscinibacter sp.
TGGCCGCTGTGGTGATACGGCGTCAGGTCCGCCTGCCAACCGGTGAGGCGGGGGGCGCCAGCCAACGTTTCACCGTGTCTCGTACGCGCCGGTACACGGCGCGCTCGGCACCCTCCGGCCGACCCGCGAGCAGCCACAACACGCATACCGTGGCTGTGTACAAGGCGACAGCTGCAACCACGCCCGCCGCCAGCCATGCGCCGCTCACCCACAGGCTCATCGTCGGATGATGCCCCGGCAATGCCCAATGCAGCACCGCCGCTGTCGGCGCGGCGGCCGCCACAGGCCTTGCAGTCGCACGCACGAAGACCATCGCGCCGATGCCCAGTCCACGCCGGATCTGGTACAGATAGACCGGCGTGCACAGCACGGTGGTGAGCAGCGTGCACCATGCCACCCCCACCACGCCGAACCGGGCTGCAAACACGCTCAGCAGGGCGACCAGCAAGGTCACGTAAGCCGCGTTGGCCGCGGTCACCCGACTTGACAAGCCACGCCCCATCAGCACGGCGCTGATTGAGGAGTGAAAGAGAAGCAGTGCTCCATTGAAAGCAAGCACCTGCATCAGCGGCACGACGGACAGCCACTTGGGCCCGAGCATGATCGGCACGAGGAACGGCGCAACGACGAAAAGCACGACGGCGGCCGGCAGCGCGAGCATCGCAAGCACGCCCACGGCGGAGCCGTAGGCATGCTTGACGTCTTCGCTTGCCATCTTGGCGAATCCGGGCAACAGCGCGCGGTTGATGGGCGCCCCGATCTCGGTCGACGGGAGGTGGGCCAGTTCGTACGCGACCGTGTACGAGCCCAGCGATGCCGGACCGTACAGGCGGCCAAGGAAGAAGGCGTTGCCACGCTCCTTCAAGAACACAAGCACGTTGTTGAGCAGGTACCAACGCGAGAACCTGAACAATTCGCCGAACTTCGACAATGAAAGCCGCGGGCGAAAGGGATGCATGAAATAGCTGATCACCGTTCCGGCAGTCTTCGACATGAGGATCCCTATGACCAGGGCCCAATAGCTGCGCAGCAGCAGCGCAACGGGCACGACGATCATGAAGCCGATGAGCTTGCGGCTCACCTGGAACGTGAACTCGCGCCGGAAGTCGAGTTCCTTGCGGAAAGCAACCACGCCCACATTCTCTAGCCCGGCAATGAGCGGCCCGAACGCCAGCGCCCACACCACCCAGGCGACTTCCGGCTTCTGATAGAAATCGGCGATCGGCAACGCGAGCGCCGCCATCAGCAGGGTGACACACAGATTGAGCAGGACGTTGCAGGTCCACGCGGCGTTGTAGTGCGCCTGCGTGGCACTTCGGGTCTGGATCAGCGCGACGTCGAAGCCGAAGGCCGTCATCAGTTCCGCCATGGCGATGAAGGACAGCGCCATCGCCACGATGCCGAAGTCCTCGGGGCCGAGCAGGCGCGCGAGGATCAGCGTGCTGATCAAACCGAGTCCACGCTCCACCAGCTTGAATAGCACCATCCATATGGCGCCGGCGGTCATCCGCTGCTGAACGCTGTGGGGCACGTCAGTCTTCCGCGGCGCCGAAACGGCACCGCCGACGCTTGAACCGCCCCCGTTGCGCGGCAATGGCACACCCGGCCCTGCCGGTGCGCTCGCAGCGTCGCCGGCCGAGGGACGTACCGAAGGCAACCTCCGGATGTTGCATTTCAGGCGGCTCGGTCGTCGAGAGCCGCGAGCAGACCGGCGACTTCCAGGTCTCGCGCGCATTGGGCGAGGAGGCCGAACTCGATGCCCGAACGCTCGGCAATGTCGAGCAGAGATGTTTCGCCGTCCGACTGGTTCAAGATCCAGAGGAGGCCCATCTGCCGTGACGGCACACCGTCGTAGTAGCCGCCCGTCGCGCGATACAGGCCACGGCGCCCCAACTGCGGTTCGCCCTTGGGCGAGAGGTTGAGGTAGCGCCGGTCGCCTTCGAGAACCTCGAAGATGCGCAGGCACGCGCGCCAAGACTCGGCGAGCGCCGCTTCCGACATCAGTTCGAGCGAATCGGCGGACGTGTGCTCCTGCGGATACTCACCCGTCAGTGCACGGTTCAACCGGCCAACCGGCAACCGGATGCCGGGCGAGTTGAACTGTCGCTCATCGAAGCCCCACGGGGAGAAGTCGATGGAGGCCGCGTCCGGATACGACGCTTTCAGCACCACGGCAGCCGCGCGGTCGATCGAGGCAGCCCCTGTGCGGCTGCGGTGGTAGTGCAAAGGACCGGCATCGCCCAGCATGGCCAGAACCAGACCGTGTCGGACGCGAGAAAGGCGCGCTTCGTTCAGAGCCATCCACGAGATGGAGCCGATCGTGGCGGGGGCGAACACGAAGCGGTAGGTGAACCAGGTATCGAGTCGGCGCAGGAAGGAAGCGAGATGCGCCGCGACGACGATGCCACTCAGGTTGTCGTTGCACAGCGACGGATGGCAGGTGTGAGCGAACACCAAAACCTCGTCTTCGCTGCGTCCACGGTGCACGAATTCCCCCAGGGTGAGCGAGCCGGCCGCCAGCCGCGACCTGATCACGGCCCGGTACTCGCCGGACGGCATGGCCAGCCGCTCGCAAGCGGACATGCAGAAACCCCAATCCTCCTGGTAGTACGACGTGCGGAACGGGATCCAGTCCGGGTGCTGCGGGAGCGTATGTATTCGATCGCTCAACTGCTCCAGCGGCATGCGCAGGTCGGTCGGCACGCTGTAGCCGACCACGTGCAAGTTGCTTGCCTGGAATTCGGCGAAGCGCTGGCCGCTCTCGTGCTCGAGATAGGCATCCGAAATCGTCCATTCCTGCGGAACGACCCAGTCGAACACTTCGGTGCCTGTGGGCACTTCGGTAATGGCAAGCGGTGCGACCCGGGACACGGCGGTGAGCGTGTCGCGCACGCCTGCTCCTGTGATGCTGCGGCACAAGGGGTAAAGCTCCCGCATGAGCTCGAGCATCGCCTTTCCCGCCGCGACGAGATCGGCTTCGCCGAGTTGGACGGTCCGCAGTGCCTGCACGTGCCTACCGCCGCACGGAGTAGGCGATGGCGTCGGCCACGTCGCGCCTCAGTTCGCCGGCGCTCCAGTAGGTCGTGCGGAGCACCCACCGAAGCGCCCGCAGCGCGTCGGTAGTGGACAGACCTGACGATACGGCCGCATGCAGCGATCCGCCGACGCGCCGCCAGGCCGAGAACAGCGAGCGTCGCGTCCTCGTCGGATAGTGGTGGCGGGCAAGCGCCTCCGCGCTCATCAATTGAGTGGCGGTTTGCTGGTCCATTCGGCGATAGAAGTAACGCTCGTCGAGCAGCGAGATCTTGCCGAGCAGGGCGAGGTGACCGATCAGCACGGTGTCGGCGCCCACGTAGTGCTCGATCAGGCGCGTACGCGCCAGCACTTCGGTGCGTGCCACACCGTTGAGCACGTTGTTCAACGCAAGCAGCGTCCCTACCGCCACAAAGCGGTCCACCGGATCGGCCTGTTCGAACGAGACATCCCGCTCGTAGTCTGTGAATCGGTCCAGCGCGCCCTCAAACAGGCGGGTACGAGGTGAAACCAGCACCGTCTCCGGATGTTCGTCGAGATGCGCGGCGCAGCGCTCGAGGAACTGCGGTGCGCACCAGTCGTTCGACGAGGCCCACTTGAAGTACCGGCCCCGTGCTTTGCTGAATACCGCCGAATAGTTCCCGTTGGCGCCGATGTTGTCGCGTTGACGGATGGCGATGATCCGCGGGTCCTTCCTCGCATACTCATCGATGATGTCCCACGTGCCGTCGGTGGACGCGTTGTCGCTGATGATGAGTTCGAGGTTGCGCAACGTCTGCGAGAGCAGGCAGTCGATGGAGCCGCGAATCGTCTGGGCGGCGTTGTAGGCCGGCATGCCGACGCTCACCACGGGGCGCTCGAGACTCGGTGCGGGCGTGCGGGGTGTTGGTGAAGTCGAACTCATCTCAGGTCTCCGTGGTGCCGAACTGCGCGGCCAGGCGGATCTTGCGAGCATGAAACGCCTCCGCCAAGCCGCTGGGCGAACGACATTCGAGGCCCCGCAGCCGCCCGAGCGCCGTGAAATTCTCCTCGCAAAACCAGCCCTTGGAGCGCTGGCTTCCGAAATGGCGCGCAAGGTGGGTCGATTTCCGACGGGCGATCGCGGCCGTCATCGGCACGAACACGTTGGGATGGCCCAGGTCGCCTTCGTACTTCAGGATCTCGTATTCGAGGATGACCTCGTCACGCCAGGTATTCCAGCTCAGTTGACTGGCCAGATGGTGGTCCTGATGCCGGTCTTCGAGCCGATGCGTCAGCACGATGTCGGGCTGGGTACGCTTCTTGAGTACTTCGAAGAAGCCCTTCACCGCCTCGTACTGCGAAGGCAGGAAGCCGTCCTTGAACTCGCCAAGCACAATGTCGGCGCTGGCCGCGCGTCGCAGCAGGGCCGCGGCGCTGCGACGCGCCTCCCGGGCGCGTTCGCCCGTGGCTGCCAACACGACCCAGGTGACATGAACAGGCCGCCGTGAATGCAGCCAGGACA
>DATKCI010000350.1:0-19489 GCA_035513255.1 Piscinibacter sp.
GGGTGCCTTTGTGCGTGCCGATGAGTCGGCGCGTCGGCACCGATTTGCGAAAGAGAAAAGATGAGTTTCGATACCCTGGGCCTGCATGAAGCCCTGACCAAGGCGGTGGCGGCTTCCGGCTACGACAACGCCACCGAAGTCCAGACGCAAGCCATTCCGCCGGCGATGCAAGGCCACGACCTGATGGTCTCGGCGAGCACCGGCAGCGGCAAGACCGCGTCGTTCATCCTCCCCGCCCTGCAGCGCATCCTGGCCGCCCGCGGCGACAACACGAAGCGCCGCGACAAGGGCGTCGTCTACGGCCCGCGTGTCCTCGTGCTGACGCCCACCCGCGAGCTCGCGATCCAGGTCGCCAAGGCCGCCGACACCTATGGCCGCCACGTGCAAGGCCTGCGTGTGGCCACCGTCGTCGGCGGCGTGCCGTACCCGGCGCAGATCAAGGCGCTGCGCGGACCGCTGGACATCCTGATCTCCACCCCGGGCCGGCTGCTCGACCACCTGCAGACCGGCAAGGCCGTGCTGGAGAACGTCGAGGTGCTGGTGCTCGACGAAGCCGACCGCATGCTCGACATGGGCTTCATCGACGACATCCAGACGATCGCCGAACACGTGCCGGCGGCGCGCCAGACGCTGATGTACAGCGCGACCTTCGCCGGCCACGTCGGCCGTCTTGCGCAAAACCTGCTGCGCGACGCGAAGCGCATCGACGTCGCGTCGCACACCGACACGCACGAGAACATCGAGCAGCGCCTGCACTGGGCCGACAACGCGACCCACAAGAACGCGCTGCTCGACCACATCCTGACCGAACGCGACATGGAGCAGGCACTGGTGTTCACCAGCACGCAGCGCGACGCCGACTGGCTCGCCGACCGCCTGGCGGAACTCGGCCATTCGGCGGCATCGCTGCATGGCGGCATGCCGCAAGGCCGCCGCAATCGCGTGCTGCAGGGTCTGCGGACGAGGCATCTGCGCGTGCTGGTCGCCACCGACGTGGCCGCGCGCGGCATCGACGTGCCGACGATCAGCCACGTGATCAATTACGGCCTGCCGATGAAGGCGGAGGACTACGTGCACCGCATCGGCCGCACCGGCCGCGCCGGCCGCAACGGCCTGGCGGTGACGCTGGCCGAGCGCATGGACGCCGGCATGATCCGCCGCATCCAGCAGTTCACGACGCAGGACATTCCGGTCTCGATGGTCGCGGGCCTCGAGCCCAAGAGCCCGCAGCCGAAGATGTACGCGCCGCGCCCGGAAGGTTCGTTCGGCGGCAAGCCGAGCGGCGGCTACAAGGGCGACGGAAAGCGTTTCGCCAAGCCGTTCGCGCCGCGGCGCGACATGGCCCACGCGCCACGCGATGCGAGCCCGTTCGATCGCCGCGATGCGGCGCCGCGCAATGCCTTCGACCGCAAGCCTAGCGAGCCGGGCGCGTTTGCCCCCCGCAACGCGGGAGGCGGCAAGCCGGCGCACCGTCCGGCCGGAAAGCCCGGATTCAAGCCGCAGCGCCCGCGCACCGGCGGCTTCGCACGCTGAAGGAAACGTTCCGCCAACGGAAAGGGCCTGCGCGAGCAGGCCCTTTTTTTATCTGCGCGGCAGGCCGCGGCTCACTGCGCCGGCCGGACCGTGATCTCGCTCTCACCTCGGTCACGCCTTTCACGTCGCGTGCGATGGCCTCTGATAAAAGAAGGCGCACCGGAGCGCGCCTTTTGGAAACCCGTCGTCTCGGGGCGAAGCGCGGGGAGGGAGGAGAAGTGCGCTTCAGGCGACGGGGCGTTGGGACGGTTTGCTACGGGCTCGCGGTTTCCTCTCGGCGCGTGGGCTCGGCCACAGGTGGGACCACCCGTGCGGACTCCGGCACAGACGCCTCAGTGGGCATCTGCGCGCCAGCCTCCGGCGGCTCAGGCCCGGAGGGGAGCGGCTCTTCTTCGGGTTCGTGCCGCTGGGTGAACGAACGCAGCGCATCCAGAATCGAATCGACCGGCAAGTTGGCGATCAACCGCATGCCGATCTGGGACACGAGGCCCGCGAACAACGCCGGCTTGATGATGCGGCGCCAGAATCTGAATCGCATCAGCAGCGCACCGGCCAGCACCGCAGCACCGACCGTCATGAAAGGATGGCGACGGGCCAGCGGCACGGCGGTTTCGCGCACGATGCCGTGCGCGAGGCTGGCGGCCGAATTCAACGGATGCCTGGCCCACCAGGCGCTCACCGCATCGATCACGACGCCGAACACCGGGTGACCGCGCAGCCGGTCGATCAGCGACGGTTCATCGCCCTCGGCCTTCGCCGCCGCGGCGCGCCGGCGTGCCTCGTAGCGGCCGTCCAGCCGAAGCATCCATTGCCGCATGCGCTCGCGGTTCTCGGCGAGTCGCCCGGCTGCCGAAGCCGGTTCCATCTGCGTCGCAGGCACGGCTTGCGACGCGGCGGTGGCATCACGCGGATCGGGGCTCATAGGCGTGCTCATTGAGTAACCTCCGCGCTACGCGCTACGGTATTCGCCTTGGGAGCGGCCCGGCGGCTCATGGCGCCCCCACGCTGCGCAGCATCGCCGCGTCGGCGGCCAGCTGTTCGCGGATGGCCGCCAAACCGCGCGGCTCGACCGGCGCCTTGGCTGCAAAGTGGGCCCACAGGCCAAGCGCGGCCGGCACGAGAGGCGCCACGACCAACGCCCACGGCGCGTTCATGTTCTCCGGCGGTATCGCGCCCCACAACAACAGCGAGACGCCGGCCATCAGAGCGGCGATGAGCAGGCCGAGCAGGGACAGCGCGTGCAGCAGCGCCCGGCGTTTCAGTTGCTGCGTGACGGCACCGACCTCGTCGCCGACCAGTTCGGCATAGGCCTCCAGGTGGTCGGACAGCATCTGCGGTTCCGAGATGAGGAGGCGAAACACCGGGTGAATCATGATGGCGCCTCGGATAGGAAGCGGTCGAACGGCGGCGTTCGCCGGACCGTGCCGGCGAACGCCGAAGAAAAACTACGAGGCGGCGGTCTCAGTGCCGCCGGCCGAGCAGCGAAATCAGCGCCATCAGCGTGGCACCGGCGGCCGCCGCGATCAGCATGGCCTTCACCGGCTCGTCCTTGATGTAGTGCACCGTCGCATCCGAGGCGTAGGTCGCGCGCTCCTTCAATTGGTCGGAACGCTGGCGCATCGCTTCGGCGCTGCGCCGGGCCAGTTCTTCGGCCTTGGAGGCCACGCGGTTCATCGCCGGACCGGCCTGGTCGCGCAGGTCGTGCACCTTGTCGGTCAGGTTCTCGAGCGTATCGTCGGCGGCGCGCTGGGTGGATCTCAACGCGCTTTCGGCAGATTGGGCAGCTTGATCGATGTCCGGGCCGGTCTGGCCGAAGGGCTTGGTGGTAGTCATGGCGGTTCCTTGGGTGGGAGGGAGGGAGAACGCTGGCGGACCGTGACGCGGAGTCGCTACCGTTTCTTGATCAAGCCGAAAAGGAAGCTGGCCACCGCGAGCACGGCAAACAGCACGAACAAAATCTTCGCAATGCCGGCCGCCCCGGCGGCGATTCCGCCGAAGCCGAACAGCGCGGCGACGAGTGCAATGATGAAGAACACGACGGCGTAGTGCAACATCTGTGGGGCTCTCCTGCCTTGGCGAGCGTTGCTCGCCCGGTGTACGCATCGCCGTTCGATCCGAGGCGATGAGCGAAGCTTAGAGAAGCCGGGCGAGACCGGCCATGGGAGGCGGGCTCGTCGCCGTGTCGGCCTGATCACCAAGCCCGTGTAGGAGCAAACCCACGTCGGCCTATTCCGAGGACATCGGCAGCACGGCGCGAATGCGGGTGCCTTGTCCCGGCGCCGAGTCGAGGGTGAAGCTGCCTCCCTCGGCCTCGACGCGATAGCGCATGCCGAGCAGGCCGTGCGACGAACTGCGCCGCTGGGTGGCGTCGAAGCCGACGCCGTCGTCGCGCACCGAGATCTCGGCCGCGCCGTCGCGTGCCGCGAGGGTGACGTCTACCCGTTTGGCCTGCGCGTACTTGGCGATGTTGGTGAAAGCCTCCTGCACCAAGCGGTAGACGGTCAGCTCGGCGGCCGGCCGCAGCTTGACCGCCTCCAGCTCGCAGCGCACCTCGGTGCCCGAGCGTTCGCCGAACTCGCGCGCCTGGATCTCGAGCGCCGCCAGCAGGCCGAGGTTGCTGAGCGACGACGGCCGCAGGTCCTCGATGATCCGCCGCTTCAATGCGATGCCGTTGTTCAGGAGTTCGCTGAGGTGGGCCAGCCGCTCGGACGCCTCGGGCGAACCCGTTCCGAGCCGCGAGCGGATGCGGGCCGCGTCGAGCTTGGCGGCGGTCAGCAGCGCGCCGAGTTCGTCGTGCAGCTCGCGGGCCAGGCGGCTGCGCTCGTCCTCGCGGGCGGTCTGCAGGTGCTGGGCGAGCTTGGTCAGCTCCTGGGTCAGGTCGGTGAGCTGGGCGGTGCGCCGCGCCACTTCGATCTCGAGCTGGTCGCGCTCGGCCTCGATGGCTTGCTGGCGTTCGCGCCGGTGGGCGTCGAGCGCCGCCGTTTGCCGCAGGTACATCGCCAGCGCAAGCAGGCTGATCGCGCTCATCGCCGCCACGCCGATGCGGTTGAGCAGCAAGGTGTCGTAGACGTCGTCGCGGGCGGCGGCATCCTCGCGTGCCTCCGCGGCCATCAGCTGCTCGGACACGCGGCGGATTTCCTCCATCTGCTCCTTGCCGATGTCGGTCAACAGCATGTCGCGCCACAAATCCGAGCGGCCTTCGTTGTACAGCCGCATCGTCGCTTCGAGCTCGGACAGCTTGTTCTTCACCAGCGTGTCCAGCCGCTTCATCGCTTCGCCGTTCGGCGAACTGCTGTCGTAGTAGTCGCGCAGCCACAGCAGCGCCTTGTCGATGTCGCCGAAGGCGGCGCGGTAGGGCGCGAGGTACTCGGTGCGCGCCGTCAGCAGGTAGCCGCGCTGGCCGGTCTCGGCGTCGACGATGCGCCGAGACAGGTTCATCAACTGGGTGCGGGCCGTCGACAGCGTGGCCAGCTCGCGCATCGAGCGCGTCGATTGCCAGTAGGCGGTCTCGCTGATGAACAGCAGCGCGAGCGCCGCCAGCGCCGCCAGCGGGAAGACGTAGGGGCTGCCCTTGAGTCGCAACAGGAGGTTCAGGGGTTTTTGTTCCATCTACACTCGGCCAAGCGGCCCCATTCCAGGGCCCGAGGCAGGCTTTCATGATCCGAGTAGCCATCGTCGACGATCACGCGATTGTGCGTGGCGGATTGCGCCAGTTCTTTTCCGAGCAGGTCGACTTGAAAGTCACCGGCGAGGCGGCGAACGGCCGCGAGGCGCTGGAGCTGGTGCGCAAGGGAGACATCGACGTGCTGCTGATGGACTTGTCGATGCCCGACCAGAGCGGCGTCGACGCCCTGGCGGCGATCAAGGCACGTGCGCCGGAACTGCCGGTGCTGATTCTCTCCGGCTTTCCGGAGGAGCACTATGCGACGACGCTGCTGCGCCAGGGGGCCAGCGGTTACCTGAACAAGGAGTGCGACCCGGAGGAGATCGTCAAGGCGATCCGCACGGTGCATCGCGGCCGCAAGTACATCACGGCGGGCGTGGCGGAACTGCTGGCCGACGGGCTGGCCGGGGCGGGGGACAAGCCGCCTCATGAGCAGCTGTCCGAGCGGGAGTTCCAGGTTTTCCTGCGGCTCGCCAAAGGCGAAACCATCGGCCACATGGCGGACAGCATGTCCCTGAGCGTGAAGACCGTCAGCACGTATCGGACCCGGGTGATGGAAAAGATGAAGCTCGAGTCGAACAGCGACCTGACCTACTACGCGCTGAAGAACGGCCTGATCCAGTAGGAGTGCCTGCCTGATGTCAGCCCCCGGCCGACGTACTCGGCGGCCGAGGGGCTGACATCAGGTCAGGGCGCCGAGTCCGCTGGCGGTGTCTTCGCCGGACGCCAGCCGGGCGCAGTAGCTGATCAGCCCGTCGATCTCGTTCGACTTGTCGAATACCTTGTCGGCACCCAGCTGCAGGCACTTGCGGCGCATGTCAGGGGTCGCATAGTTGCTCAGCACAACCAGCTTGGGCGGCACCTTGCCGTTGCGCGCGGCCTGGATCACGCCCAGTCCGGATCCGCTCTTCAGGAAGATGTCGATGATCACCAGGTCGCAGGCGTTGTCGGGACGCTCCAGCCAATGGGCGGCCGTCGACTCGTCTTCGGCCGTGCCGATCACCTCGACCGGCACCATCTCTTCGAGCGTTGCGATCAGGTTCTCCCGGATGACGGGGCTGTCCTCAACGATGTAGGTTCTCAAGTGCGCCATGACTGCGTCGATCGGGAATGGGCATGGACTCCGAAGGGCCGCGGCGCTCATTCGCAGGGGTCCAGGCAAGGACGCTCGTTGAAGGAAGCGGACGACACTGAGCTTTATCAGAGTGTGCCGCAAGCACTCGCTGACCGCCATCGGGCGAAGTCGTGCAAATGCGTCAGGCATATCCTACACACTGGGTGGCGCCGTTACACGGTCCCAGCGCCGTAGGACTTGAACTACTCGCGCCGGCGGCATCGTCCGGTACCCGGCCCGCCAGGCGGTGTCGATACTCCTTTCGCCCAACCGAAAAGGAGCAAGCCATGTCCGCCACACCATCCCTGAAGCTCTCGTTGATCGTCGCCGGCCTGCTGGCATTCTCGTCCGGCTTCGCGGCCGACAAGATGAGCCGCGAGGAGTACAACGCCGCCAAGGACCGCATCGAGGCGCAGCACAAGGCCGACAGCGAAGCATGCGAGGCGCTGAAGGACAACGCGCAGGACGTCTGCGAGAAGGAAGCCAAGGCGAAGGAGAAGATCGCCCGCGCCGAACTCGCCTACCAGCGCACCGGTGAAGACCGCGATCGCATGGAGATCGCCGAGGTGAAGGCCGAGCAGGAATATGCCGTCGCGAAGGAGCGTTGCGACGACATGTCGGGCGACCAGAAGGACGCCTGCCAGAAGGAGGCCAAGGCTGCCGAGGAAAAAGCCAAGGCCGACATGAAGGCGCAGATGAAGACGAACTGAGCGCTGAGGGTCTGCAGACCCTCAGCGCAAGCGCTGAATGCACCGCTCCCCCGGGCCCCCTCCGAGAGGGGGTTCCAGCATGAATGACGATCGGGCCCGTCGGGTCCTGGCCGTCATGCCGGTTGCCGCCGCACCTGCACGGTGGCTTGCATGCCGAGGTACGCGTCGCGCTCGCCGAACCACACGCCGGACACCGGCGCGGCCTGGTTCGGGTCTCGCGCGACGCCGACGCGAATGAGCTGGCTGCTGCCCAGCAGGTTGTTCGTCGGATCGAACGGCACCCAGCCCGCGCCGGGCAGGTAGGCCTGCAGCCAGGCGTGCGTGGCGCCGGCGCCCACCGTCGCCTCGGCGGCGGTTCCGCCGTCGAGCGCCGGGTCGTCCAGGTAGCCCGAGACGAAGCGCGTCGCGACGCCGAGCCGGCGTGCCGCCTCCATCATCAAAAGCGCAAAGTCGCGGCAGGTGCCGACGCCGAGTTCCAGCGTCTGCAGTGGCGACTGGGTTCCTTCTTCGTCGCGCGCCACGTAGCGGAAGTGCTCGCGAATGTGCTGGTTCATCTGCAGCAGCAGATCGCGCGTGCCGGTGGGCCCGTCGGTGCGGATGAACCGGCGCGCCCAGGCAGTGAGCCGGCCTTCGGGATCGTCGTGGTGCGGCCGCAGGTAGTGTTCGAGGTCGAACCGTTCTTCGACGGTGTAGGCGAACGGAAAGAATTCGGCGCTCGGCGACAGCGGCAGTTCGAGAATGTCACTGTGTGCGTGCTCGATCGCGAACGTGCAGACGATGCGCAGTTCGGCCGCTGCCGCAAGCGGCTGCACCAGCGCGACCGAATTGGAATGCGGATCCTGGATCATCCGCACGCGCGACGCGGGACTCACCTCCAGGTCCGTTGCGAGCACCCGCAGATCGTGGCTGTCGCGCGGACGGAACATCACCCGATGCTCGCCGAAGCGCACCGGCTCCCGGTAGCGGTAGACGGTCGTGTGGGTGATGTCGTAGCGGATCGGCATCGCGGACCGGTCACACGCCCAGCAACTCGACCTCGAACATCAGCGTCGCGTTCGGCGGGATCACACCGCCGGCGCCGCGGGCGCCATAGCCGAGCTGCGGCGGGATGACGAGCAGGCGCGTGCCGCCGACCTTCATGCCCTGCACGCCTTCGTCCCAGCCCTTGATGACCTGGCCGCCGCCGAGGCCGAAATCGAACGGGTCGTTGCGGTCCTTGCTGCTGTCGAACTTGGCGCCCTTGACGCCTTCGTTGTAGAGCCAGCCGGTGTAGTGCACCGAGACCTGCTGGCCGGCCTTCGCTTCGGCGCCGGTGCCGGTGACGGTGTCTTCGTATTGCAGTCCGGACGGGGTCGTGATCATGGGTGGGTCCTCTCGGTTCGTTTGGGGCTGGGCATCATGCCACCGGCAGCGCCCAGCGCTCGCGCCACGCGGAGATGGCCTTGTCGAGCCAGCGGCCGACGTTTGCGGCGTCGCATCTCAGGCCCAGCGCGGCGCCGGCGTCGCGCAGCGCGGCCAGCGGGGCGACGAGATCCAGTGGGGTTGCCAGGTTCTGTTTGGACAGTTTCTCGCCGTTGGGCGCCAGCACCAGCGGCGTGTGCAGGTAGACCGGCGTGGGCAAGCCCAGCAGGCGCTGCAAGTGGATCTGCCGCGGTGTGTTGTCGGCCAGATCCACGCCGCGCACGACGTGCGACACGCCCTGCTCGGCATCGTCGACGACGACCGCGAGCTGGTAGGCCCACAGGCCGTCGGCGCGCTGCAGCACGAAGTCGCCGACCGCGCGCGCCAGGTCCTGCTGCTGGGCCCCGAGCCGCCGGTCGGTCCAGGCGATGCGCACGTCGTTGCCGTGCGCATCCAGCGTGCGCAGCCGGATCGCACGCGCCGGCTTGCCGTGCAGCCCGTCGCGGCAGGTTCCCGGGTAGACGAGTTCGGCGTGGCGCGGCGTGGCCTGGCCCTGCCCACGCAGCACCAGCTCGATGTCTCGCCGCGAGCAGCCGCAGGGGTACGCATGATCGGCCGCGATCAGGCGTTGCAGCGCGTTGCGGTACCGCTCGCCGCGCTGCGACTGCCACACCGGCAACTCGTCGGGCTTCAGGCCGCAAGCGGCCAGCTGCGACAGGATCAGCTCGTCGGCGCCGCTGACACAGCGCGGCATGTCGACGTCCTCGATGCGCACCAGCCAGCGGCCGTCGTGGGCTCGCGCGTCCAGCCACGACGCCAATGCGGCGACCAGCGAGCCGGCGTGCAGCGGACCGGTCGGCGACGGGGCGAAGCGGCCGATGTAGCCGGCGCCTGGCAGGTCGCTGCGGTGCACGGCCGCTCGCCCTCAGCTGTCGCGCAGCGGCGCCGAACCGGCGTGCCGCTCGATCAGCGCGCGCCGTGTCGTGGGACTTTCGAGCTGGGCCAGCCACCAGCGCAGCGCGAGGCCGGCAGGCTGCGCGCCGGCACCGGCATGGTTGCGCCAGGCGTAGCCGAAACGCACATGCGGCGGCGTGCGGTGGGTCGACTTCACGACGAGCCGGCCCGCCGCGATGTGCTCGCGCGCCAGCGGCTCCGGCAGGTAGCCGCAGCCGAGGCAGCGCAGCTGCGCCTCGATCTTCGCCTGCGTGCTGGCGACGGTGAACACGTCCTGCCCCGGCAGCAGGTTCACCGTGACCGGCGCGAGGCGCAGCGCCGAGTCGGCGACGGCGACGGCGCGGTGGCGCAGCAGCTCGGCCTCGGCGATCGGCTCGGCGGCCGCCGCCAGCGGATGGTGCGGCGCCACTGCGAAGACGAAGTCCATCTCGCCGAGCGGCTGCACCTGCAGGCCGGGCGGCGGCGCGTAGTCGGGCCCCAGGCGCACGCCGATCGCGAGATCGGCCTGGCCGCTGGTCAGCGCCTCCCAGGTGCCGGCCAGCACCTCGGTGCGCAGCCGCAGCCGCGTGCCGCAGGCGCTGCGTGTGCGGCCGTCGCCGTCTGCGGGGGGCGGGCCCGGTTTGAGCGCAAAAAACGCCTCGCACAGCTCGAACACCGTCACAGGCGAGATGACGCCGTCGATCGCGAGCGTCAGCTGCGTTTCCCAGCCGGTCGCGACCCGCTTCACGCGGTTGGCGACGGCGTCGATCTGCTCGAGCAGCCGCCGACCCTCGTTGAGCAGCTCCTCGCCGGCGGCGGTGAGCTTGGCCTGGCGCGAGCGGCGGTCGAACAGCAGGACGTCGAGCGCGTCCTCGAGCTGGCGCACGTTGTAGGTCAGCGCCGAAGGCACCTTGCCGAGCTCGCGCGCCGCGGCCGCGAAGCTGCCGGTGCGGGCGATGACGTCCATCATCGCGAGGGCTTCGGGCGTCAGAACGTTGCGGGACGCGGTCATGGGTTCATCTTATTTGAACGGATGCTTCAAGCACCGATCGCCGATGATCGGCGCGTGGGCTTCTACAGTGGAATCAAGTCACAGGAGCGCCTCATGATCACCGTCCGAAAGTCTTCCGAACGCGGCCATGCCGACCACGGCTGGCTGAAGAGCTTTCACAGTTTTTCGTTCGCCGACTTCTACGATCCTGCGCACATGGGCTTTGGCAACCTGCGCGTCATCAACGAGGACCGCATCGCGCCGGGCACCGGGTTCGGTGCGCACAGCCACCGCGACATGGAGATCGTCAGCTACGTGCTGGCCGGCGCGCTTGCGCACAAGGACAACATGGGCAACGGCACGAGCATCGTGCCCGGCGACGTGCAGCGCATGAGCGCCGGGCGCGGCGTGATGCACAGCGAGTTCAACCACGCACCGAACGAGACGACGCATTTCCTGCAGATCTGGCTGCTGCCCGACGCGCCGGGCATCGAACCGGGATACGAACAAAAGCACTTCGACGCCGCCGGCAAGCGCGGCATGCTGCGGCTCGTCGCGAGCCGCGACGGGCGTGACGGCTCGGTGACGGTGCACGCCGACGCGGCGATGTACGCCGGGCTATTCGACGGCGGCGAGTCGGCCGAGCTGCGCCTCGATCCGGCGCGCAAGGCGTACGTGCACGTCGTGCGTGGCAGCGTGAACGTCAACGGCCGGCCGCTCGCCGCCGGCGACGCCGCGATGCTCGGCGGCGAGCCGCTGGTGCGCATTGACGGCGGGCGGGATGCAGAGCTGATCGTGTTCGATCTCGCTCCGTGATCGGGGTGTCGTCAACCGTCGGCGGCTTGTTACAGTCGCCGCCATGGAATCGCTGATCAAGGTGATGGCGCTGCTGCCCTGGTTCGACTGGGCGGCGCTGGTGGTCTTCTTCGGCGGGTGGGCCGGCTACGCATGGTTCGCGCGGCAGCGGGCCGGCAGCCGGCCTTCCATCCTCGCATCGACGAACCGCATTCGCCGCCAGTGGATGCTGCAGGCGACTTACCGCGAGGTGCGTGTCGTCGACGGCGTGGTGATCCAGGCCTTGTCGACCAGCCCGTCGTTCTTCGCATCGACGACGATCCTGATCATCGGCGGCCTGCTCGCGGTGCTGGGCACCAGCGACAAGGCCAGCGAGCTGGTGCAGGAGATCCCGTTCGCCGCCCGCACCTCGGTGCTGGTGTTCGACCTCAAGGTCGTGCTGATGCTGGTGATCTTCGTCTACGCGTTCTTCCGCTTCACCTGGTCGATGAGGCAGTACACGTTCGGCGCGCTGCTGATCGCTGCGGCGCCCGAAGCCAAGCAGTTCGACGCGCAAGGGGCCGACGGCGACGTGCGGCGTGCGAGCTTCGCCGACAAGGCGGGCCGCGTCGTCGGGCTGGCGGCCGAAACCTTCAACGACGGGCTGCGCGGCTACTACTTCGCGTTCGCGGCGATGGGGTGGTTCTTCTCGCCGCTGATCTTCATGCTGGCGACGGCGGGGGTGGTCTACATCCTCTACCAGCGCGAATTCCAGTCGGAAGTGCTGGACGTGCTGAATACGTAGCCCGGATGCAATCCGGGGCCGGCGGTGGCGTGCAACCGCTGCACCCCGGATTGCATCCGGGCTACGACGTTAGTCCGCGTCGCGCGCCAGGCGCACACCGCTGAACTGCCATTGCGCCTCCGGCGGAAAGAAGTTGCGGTAGCTCGCGCGCATGTGGCCGGCCGGCGTGGCGCAGGAGCCGCCGCGCAGCACGAACTGGTTGCACATGAACTTGCCGTTGTATTCGCCGACGGCGCCGGCCAGCGGCCGATAGCCGGGATAGGCGCCGTAGCTGGACTGCGTCCATTCCCAGACATCGCCGAACATCTGCACCGGCTCGGCCACGCCCGGCGCCGCCGGCGGCAGCGGGTGGAAGGCGCCGCGGTCGGCGAAGTTGCCATGGCCGGTCGACGCCTGTCTCAGCCGCCGCGCGGCGAATTCCCATTCGGCCTCGCTGGGCAGCCGGGCGCCGGCCCATCGTGCGTACGCGTCGGCCTCGAAATAGCTCAGGTGGCACACGGGCGTGTGCGGATCGATTTCGACGCTGCCCTGCAGCGTGTGGTTCAGCCAGCGGCCGCCGTCGCGCCGCCAGTACAGCGGGGCCTCTCGCCCGCCGGCCTGCACCCAGTCCCATCCCAACGACAGCCACCATTGCGGCTGCCGGTAGCCGCCGTCTTCGATGAACGCCAGGTACTCGCCGTAGCTGACGGGCCGCGATGCGAGCTCGAACGGCGCGAGCCAAGCGCGGTGGCGCGGCGTTTCGTTGTCGAAGCAGAACGCGCCGTCCTGTGACGCATCGTGGCCGATCTCGACCTGCCCGCCGTCGTAGCGGTGCCAACGCACCGGCTCGGGTCGCACGGCGCCGATTGGCCAGCGTTTCGCATAGGCACATGCGCCAGATGCCATTTTGTCGGGCTGGCGTCCGGCATGGATTGGGCTTGGCAGTCTTCGTCGGTCAGCGGCGCGGCGAGCGACAGCGACAGGCGGCGTACGCGCCGATAGTGCTCGTCGAGCGGCGAGGTGGACCTGGGGGCCGGCGCGGGCCTGGCGGTTTTCATCGGCGTTCTCCTGCGACACGTCCTGAGCCGAGATAGCCCATGCCGCCCTGCGTGGGCTTCCAGCTGAAGGACTGAAGGCGTGCCTCGACCAGCGACCATGGCCGGTGAAGCTCATGCGCATGCACGTTGTACGGGCGATTCTTCAACCAGGCCAGCAGGTTCAGCGGCGCAAGCCACCATGGGAAAAACTTCATCCCGGCCATGGCCAGGCGGGTGCCCGGCGGCAACTGGCCGAACAGGTTCGCGACGGCCTCGGGCGTGCGGGTGATGTCGTGCACGTAGTGGAACAGCGCCGCATCGGGCGGTGTCGGCAGCGTCACGTCCTCCGCGCTCGCGCACTGCAGATCGATCTGCCAGCCCTGGGCGCGAAGGCCCTGGGCGCGCTGCGCCGCCTGGGCATGCATCTCGGGGCTTTGCTCGAAGGCGATCAGCCGGCCCGTGCGGCCCACGCGCTCGAGCAGCGGCTCGAAGCTCAGGCCGGTGCCGCAGCCGACGTCGAGCACGGTTTCGCCGGGCCTCAGGCGCAGCAGGTCGACGCAGCGCATGCGGATCGGCCAGGTCGGGCCCGTCGTCGTGTCGTACGCGGCGGCGGTGCGGCGGTACTTCTGGATCGAACGCAGGTTGTCCGGTGTCGGGGCCATCGCGTTAGAGGTCGTGGCAACGGCCCCGAAGCTTACGCGCTTGCTGCCTCTGCGAGCGACGGGTCGATCGATTCCCTGGCATCGAAGACAAAACAGCTGCCCTCGAAATGCCGCCCGCCGGTCTGCTCGAAGTACTTCAGGATGCCGCCTTCGAGCTGCAGCACGTTGGCGATGCCCGCTTCGGCCATGAAGAGCGCGGCCTTTTCGCAGCGGATGCCGCCGGTGCAGTAGCTGACGACCGTCTTGCCGGCGAGCTCGTCGCGGTGCGCGAGCACGGCCCGTGGGAACTCGCTGAACTTCGACAGTCGCCAGTCGATCGCGCCTTTGAAGCGCCCGTGGTCCACCTCGAACGCGTTGCGCGTGTCCAGCGTGACAACGGGGCGGCCGGCGTCGTCGCGGCCTTGGGCCAGCCAGCGCGCGAGCGTCGTCGCGTCGACCGACGGATGCCTTGCGGCAGCGGGCCGGATGGTCGGGTGGTTCATCCGGATGATCTCTCGCTTGACCTTCACGAGCAGCTTGCCGAACGGCACCTCGCGCGACCAGCTCTCCTTGGGTTCGAGCGCGGCGAAACGCGCGTCCCGCCGCAGCCAGGCGACGAAGGCGCGCACGCCGTCGGGCGGCCCGGCGAGAAAGAGGTTGATGCCCTCGTCGGCCAACAGCACCGTGCCCTTCAACGACCACGCCACCGCTTGTGAGCGAATGCTCTCGCGCAACGCGGCGGTGTCGCTCAACGCGACGAACAGATAGGCCGAGATGTTCAGAATCGGTTTCACCGGCGGGCATTTTACGGAGCGTCGCCTCTCTAAAATCCCCGGATGGCTTTCATCCACCTGCGCACCCATACCGAGTATTCCGTCGTCGACGGGACCCTGCGAATCGACGAGGCGGCGGCGGCGGCGCGGGCCGACGGCCAGGCGGCATTGGCGATCACCGACCTGAGCAACCTGTTCGGCGCGATCAAGTTCTACAGCGGCGCGCGCAAGGCGGGCGTCAAGCCGCTGATCGGCGCCGATGTGTGGCTGGAGCCCGAGGGTGCAGAGAAGTCGCCGAGCCGCCTGCTGCTGCTGGTGCAGGACCACCGGGGCTACCTGAACCTGTGCGAGCTGCTGTCGCGCGGCTGGCTGCTTAACGCACAGCGGGCGCAGGCCTGGCTGAAATGGGAATGGCTCGCGGAACTGAACAACGGGCTCATCGCGCTGTCCGGCGCCGAGCACGGCGCTGTCGGCCATGCGCTGCTGTCGCAGGACCAGGCGCGTGCGCGCGAGCTTGCCGCTCGCCTCGCGAGCCTGTTCCCGAATCGCTTCTACATCGAGCTCCAGCGCGCCGGCCTCGCGGCCAACGAGGCGCAGGTGCGTGCCGCGGTGCCGCTGGCGGCGGAGCTGAAGCTGCCGGTGGTCGCGACGCATCCGGTTCAGTTCCTGACACCGGAGGACTTCGAAGCCCACGAGGCGCGGGTGTGCGTCGCCGAAGGCGAGACCCTGACGAACCCGCGTCGCGTGAAGCGCTTCGGCCGCGAACAGTATTTCAAAACGCAGGCGCAGATGGAGGCACTGTTCGCCGACATCCCGAGCGCGATCGCCAACACCGTCGAGATCGCGAAGCGCTGCAACCTGACGCTGGTGCTCGGCAAACCGCAATTGCCGGACTTCCCGACGCCGCAGGTCGACGGCGTGCCGATGCCGATGGCCGACTACTTCCGCATCGCCTCGCACGACGGGTTGGAGCAGCGGCTCGCGCAGCTCTATCCGGAACCGCAGCGGCGCGAGCAGGAACGCCCGCGCTACGTGGAGCGCCTGGAGTTCGAGATCAACACGATCCTGAAGATGGGCTTTCCCGGCTACTTCCTGATCGTCGCGGACTTCATCAACTGGGCGAAGAACAACGGCTGCCCGGTGGGGCCGGGGCGCGGCTCGGGCGCGGGCTCGCTGGTCGCCTACGCGCTGAAGATCACCGATCTCGACCCGCTGCGCTATCACCTGCTGTTCGAGCGCTTCCTGAACCCGGACCGCGTGTCGATGCCCGACTTCGACATCGACTTCTGCCAGGGCAACCGCGACCGGGTGATCGACTACGTGAAGCAGAAATACGGGCGCGATGCGGTCAGCCAGATCGCGACCTTCGGCACGATGGCGGCGAAGGCGGCGCTGCGCGACGTGGGGCGTGTGCTCGGCATGGGCTACGGCCACGTCGACAGCATCGCCAAGCTCGTGCCGGCGCCTCCCGGCAAGACGGTGACCTTGCGTCGCCCGGGCGACAACCCCGAAGGCGGCGTGATCTACGCGCGCAAGGAAGCGCCGGAGATCGAAGAGCGCGAGAAGAACGAAGAAGAAGTGGCCGAGCTGCTCGCGCTGGCCGAGCGTGTCGAAGGCATCGTGCGCAACATCGGCATGCACGCCGGCGGCGTGTTGATCGCACCCGGCAAGATCACGGACTTCTGCCCGCTGTACATGCAGCCCGGCAGCGACAGCGCGGTGAGCCAGTTCGACAAGGACGACGTCGAGTCCGCCGGCCTCGTGAAGTTCGACTTCCTGGGCCTGGCCACGCTGACCATCCTCGAGCTCGCGAAGGACTTCATCCGCGCGCGGCACGCCGACCGGCGCGACTTCACGCTCGACAACATCCCGCTGGACGACCGCGGCGCCTACCAGCTGATGAGCGAGGGCAAGACGGTCGCGGTGTTCCAGCTTGAAAGCTCCGGCATGCAGCGAATGCTGCGCGACGCGAAGCCGAGCGTGTTCGAGGACGTGATCGCGCTCGTCGCGCTGTACCGCCCGGGCCCGATGGATCTGATCCCCACGTTCTGCGCGCGCAAGCACGGCCGCGAAGAGGTCGAGTATCCGCATCCGCTGATGAAGGAGGTTCTCGAGGAGACCTACGGGATCATGGTCTACCAGGAGCAGGTGATGCAGGTCGCGCAGCGGCTGGGCGGCTACTCGCTCGGCGGCGCCGACCTGTTGCGCCGCGCGATGGGCAAGAAGAAGGCCGAGGAGATGGCCACGCACCGCGCGATCTTCGCGGAAGGCGCGGCGAAGAACGGCATCTCCGAGACCAAGGCCAACGAAATCTTCGACCTGATGGAGAAGTTCGCGGGCTACGGCTTCAACAAGTCGCATGCCGCCGCCTACGCCTTGCTCGCCTACCACACCGCGTGGCTGAAGGTGCACTACCTGGCCGAGTTCACCGCGGCCAACATGAGCGTCGCGCTCGACGACACCGACAAGCTCAAGATCTTCCACGACGATGCGGTGGCGCTGGGCATCACCTTCGAGCCGCCGAACGTCAACACCGGCGGCTATCGCTTCGAGCCGGTTGCCGACAAGGTCGTGCGCTACGGGCTGGGGGCGATCAAGGGCACCGGCCAAAGCGCGATCGAGGCGATCATCCAGGCGCGCGAAGAGAGCGGGGCGTTCAAGTCGCTGTTCGATTTCTGCGCGCGCGTGGACCGCAGCCGCATCAACAAACGCACGGTCGAGGCACTGATCAAGGCCGGCGCCTTCGACGGCTTCGGCGTCGAGCGCGCGTCGCTGGTGGCCAGCGTCCCGCTCGCATTCGACTATGCCGACACCCAGGCGGCGCACGCCGACCAGGGCGGGCTGTTCGACTTCGGCGACTGCCATGCGGCATCGACGCAGGAGCCCGACCTGGTGGGCGCCGAGCCGTGGAGCATCAAGGAGCGGCTGACTTTCGAGAAGGCGGCGCTCGGCTTCTACCTGTCGGGGCACCTGTTCGACCAGAGCGCCGACGAAGTGCGGCAGTTCGCCAAACGCCGCAACGCCGACATCATCGACAGCCGCGATCCGCAACTGCTCGCCGGCATCGTCGGCGACCTGCGTGTCATCAACGGGCAGCGCGGGCGGGTGGCGATCTTCAAGCTCGACGACAAGACCGAGGCGATCGAAGCGGTGGCCAACGAAGACGTGCTCAACGCCAACAAGGACCTGCTGAAGGACGACGAACTGATCGTCGTGCTCGGAAAGGTGCAGCCCGACCGCTTCTCCGGCGGCCTGCGACTGAACGTGCAGCAGGTGTGGGACCTGGCGGGCGCGCGGTGCCGCTTTGGCAAGTACCTGCGCGTCGAAATCAACGGCAGCGTTCCGCCGGTGGCCGAGGTGCTGCGCGACTTTCCGACGCGCAGGACGGCAAGCGACAACGGCCCCGTCTCGCAAGGGCTCCATGTGCGCCTCGTGCTCGAACGCGAATCGGCACGCGGTGAACTGGACCTCGGTGAAGAGGCGCGGTTTTTCCCGAGTGATGCGGCGATCGCGCGCTGGCGTGAAGGAAGTCACGGACGGGCGAACGTCGTGTACGACTAGTCACCACTTGGCCGGCCCGGTGTGTACTTTCGGTCGGTTGCACGCGTTGATTGAGAACAGAATCCCATTTGGAGGTGTTCCCATGAAACGTGTTTTCGTTGCTGCCGCTCTGGCGGCCGTCGCTGTGTCGAGCTATGCCACCGATGTCGGCGTGTCGGTCTCGGTCAGCCAGCCGGGCGTGTACGGCCGCATCGACATCGGCTCGTTCCCGGTGCCCGCGCCGGTCGTCGTCTACGAGCAGCCGGTCGTCATCATGCCGACGCCGGTGGCGGTTCACCAGCGGCCGATCTACCTGCACGTGCCCCCGGGCCACGCGAAGAACTGGGGCAAGCATTGCGGCCGCTACAACGCCTGTGGCCAGCCGGTGTACTTCGTGCGCGAAGACTGGTACCAGCAGCAATATGTGCCGGCCTACCATCATCAGCACGCCAAGCAAAACGAGAAGCACGGTCACAAGGGCCAAGGCAAAGGCAAAGGCAAGGGCCGCGGCAAGCACGACGACTGATGCGCTCGCGGCGCGCCGTGACGAAGTTGCCCGGACGCTGTTGCCCTGACCCCACCTTGGGGCTGAACCCGATCGGCCCGGCTGATCCCGCTGTCTACACTCGGGCATGCCCGACGTCCCGACCACAGGCTTGATCCTCACCGGCGGCGGCGCGCGCGCCGCCTACCAGGTCGGCGTGCTCGATGCCGTCGCGACGATACGCCGCCACAGCGACGCGCCGCCCGGCAATCCGTTTCCCGTCATCGCCGGCACGTCGGCCGGGGCCGTCAATTCGACGGCGCTCGCCTGCGGCGCCGACGACTTCGACAACGCCGTCGGCGGCCTGCTGCACGTGTGGCGCAACTTCCGCGCCGAGCAGGTCTATCGCGCCGACTCGCTCGGCGTCATCCGTACCGGAGCGAACTGGCTGACGATGATGTCTCTGGGCTGGGTGATTGCGCGCTGGCGCCGCGCGCGGCCGCGTTCGCTGCTCGACAACAGCCCGCTGCACGCCCTGCTGGACGAGCTGATCGACACCAGGCGGCTGAAGCAGGTGATGCACGACGGCCACGTGCAGGCGCTCGCGGTCACCGCATCGAGCTACGGGTCGGGCATGCATGTGACGTTCTACGACGCGGTGAAGGACATCGTCCCGTGGACACGCTCGCAGCGCCTCGCGATCAAGAGCGAGATCGGCGCGCCGCACCTGCTCGCGTCCTCGGCGATTCCGTTCGTCTTCCCAGCGGTGCCGCTGGTGATGGGTGGGCACATCGAGTATTTCGGCGACGGCTCGATGCGTCAGTCGGCGCCGATCTCGCCGGCGGTGCACCTCGGCGCGCAGCGCATCCTCGTCGTCGGCGCCGGGCGCATGCACGAACCGGCGGGCGAGCGCGCCGGCAGCGGCGAGTACCCGAACCTCGCGCAGATCGCCGGCCATGCGCTGTCGAACATCTTCCTCGATGCGCTGGCTGTCGACGTCGAGCGGCTGCAGCGCATCAACAGCACGCTCTCGCTGCTGCCGCCCGAAGCGCGCGAGCGCACGGCGCTCAGGCCGATCGACGTGCTGGTGATCGCGCCGAGCAAGCGGCT
>DATKCI010000351.1:0-43545 GCA_035513255.1 Piscinibacter sp.
AGATGCTGGTGGACACCGGGGTCATCCAGGCCGCGGGCGAGCACTGGCAGGTGCAGGCAGAACGGCTGCAGGGCCTGAAGGTACCCGCGACGCTGGTGGGCGTGCTGCAGGGCACGCTGGACGCGCTGGAGGCCCCTGAACGCCGCAGCCTGCAACACGCCAGCGTGGTCGGCGCGCAGTTCTGGGACGAGGCACTGGCGGCGATCGACCCGCAAGCACCCGACCACCTGCCCGCGCTGAGCCAGCGCGAGCTGACGCTGCTGCAGGCCGAGAGCGCATTCGACGGCACGCGCGAGTTCGGCTTCCGCCACCACCTGCTGCACCAGGTCACCTACGGCACCGTGCTCAAGCCCGACAAGCGCGAAGCGCACGGCCACGCCGCGCGTTGGCTGCAAGGCCGCAGCCAGGGCCGCGAGGATGAATTGGCGAGCCAGATCGCCGGGCATTTCGAACGGGCCGGCGACACGGAGCAGGCCATCGCCTACTGGCTGCGTGCCGCCGAGGATGCATCGCGCCGGGAGGCCAACACCGCGGCGCTGGCCCATGTCGACCGTGGCCTGGCGCTGGACGATGGCACCGACCTGCCGCGCCAGGTGCGCCTGCATCGCGTGCAGTGTGATGTCTTCAAGCGCGCGGGCGACTCGGCCGGGCATGGGCGGGAGCTGGAGATTCTCGAGGCGCTGGCCGACCGCACGGACGACGACGTGCTGCGCCTGAGCGTGGCCAACGACCGCGTCTGGCGCCTGTTCATGGAAGCGCGCTTCGCGGAGGCGGTGGAGCTGGCCGAAGAACGCCTGGCACGCGCGGAGGTGCCCGTGCGCCACGCGATGCCGGGCGCGTGCACAACGTGACCTACCTGTGCCCTTCCCGCATGGGCCGCCTTGACGAAGCCATGGCCCATGCCCACAAGGGCCTGCAGCAGGCGCGCGCCGCCGGTGACCTGAACACCGAGGCCGCGATCCACACCAACATCGGCGTGACCAGCATCGAGGCCAATCGCGCGGGACTCGCGCTGGCGCACTACCAGCATGCGCTCGACGCCTACCAGGCGGCAGGCAGCCGCAGCGGCGTCATCAATGTGCGGAGCAACCTGGCGCAGGTCGAAATGACACTGGGCCGCCTCGCGAATGCACGGGACCTGCTGCAGCGCGTGGTGCAGGAGTGCCGCGAGATCGGCTCTCGCAGGCTGGAGGCCATGGCCTGCGCGAATCTGGGCGGCATGCTCAGCGAGCTGGGTGAAGCCCAGAGCGGCTACGACACCGCGGTGGAGGGAGTGCGCCTGTCGCGCCTCAGCGGTGAGAGCCGGACCGAGGCCTGGGCCCATCACAGCGCGCAGACGGCCGCTGGCGTGCTGGGCCGCTTCCACGATGCCCTGGACCACGCCCGGGCGGCGTGCGCGGGCTTCAAGGCCCACAAGGACCAGACCGCGGAGTGGATCAACGCCGGTGCGGCCGTCCGCAACCTGCAGGCCCTGGGCAGGCAAGACGAAGCGCTGGCTGCAGCCGATACCCTGCTGGCCGAAGTGGACGCGCGCGGCGGCTGGGACGGCGGGTTCGAGCCCGCCTACCACGTCTACCGGGCGCTGGCGCCGCTGGGCGACCCTCGCGCCCAGGACTTGTTGGCCTGCGCCTACGCGGCCTTTAGCGCCGAGGCCGACCTGCTGGCCGAGCACGTGCCGCGTGACACCTTCATGCACAGCACGTTCGTGGCCCGCGGCATCTGCGAGGACTGGGCCGCTGCCCAGGCGGCGGGGAACGCGAAGCCCGGTTGAACCCAGACCCACTGCCCCAGCAGCCCCTGTGTCAGCCTCGGGTGTCCGTGGACATTGCGGCCGACAGTGACTTCATGGCGCAAGCCGGCACGGGCCACCGCGCCATCAACATCTTCGTCACCAGCGGCAGCATGAAGATGGGGAACGCGCTCGCCGCGAGATAGGCCTCGACCAGCGGCAGCCCACCCAGCCACGGGGCAACCACGACCCACACCAGCGTGACGTTGCGGTTGCCGCTGACGAGGCCGACCGTCAATGCGTCGGCCACGCCCAGGCGCGAGAAGAGCACGAAGCCGAGGAACTGGAAGCCGACGTTGACGGTGAACGCGAGCCCGATCAGCTGCAGCGCCTGCATGCCGTGGCCGAGCACTTGCTGCGGCATGCCGTGCATGGCACCGATCGCGACCGCGAGCAGCCCGACCACCGAGACACCCGCCATCGCGCTCGGGTTGCGCGCCACGAAGGCGCCGGCGAACCGGCGCAGCACAAGCGCGGTGCCGGCCGCCAAATTCATGGCGCGCGGCGCCTTCGGAACATGAAACCGCCGGCGCTCAGCGGGTGCGGCTCGCGACCGGAACAGGGGTCTGCGGGTAGACGTGTGCGACCATCGTCGGCACCGGCTGCCGGGCGAGTTGCGCCCATGCCGTCAACTGGTCCTGGGTGCTGTCCCAGTCCCGGCCGAACAGCGATGGGCCGTGCAAGTACATCCACAGGGCCAGTTCGGCCGAGGGCGCGTGCCCGGCATCGGCCAAGCCGATGAAGCGCGCATAGGCCTCGGGGAAACGTGCCTGGCGGAACGAGGCCACGGCATTGGCATGCAGGCGGTCTGCGGTGCTGGGAGCCGACTGTGCGAACGCAGTGGGCGCATGGCAGCTCTGCACGAGCAAGACAGCGGCAATGCACTTGAAGGCGGTGGTCGACATGGTGTGATCTCCTGAGCGGGTGGCTTGCGTCGCGCGTCGTGCTGCCGTCGGCGGGGCCTTCTGCAGCGGTGAAGGCGTGTTCGCGGACCACAGCGCCTGCAGGCACAGCGCGTTCAATTGTGAACAGACGCCACACGCGCCCCGCTACAGTCGCCGCATGGAACGCGCGCCAAGCGCGGAGACGAGCAGGAGCAGCAAGGGTGGAACAACCGGACGAAATCTTGGCCGAACTGGCGAAGCTGGGCGAGACGCGCACCTGGGAGCCCGGCACCGCCGTCGTCACCGAAGGCGACATGGCCGACTGCATGTACATCGTCCATACCGGCGAATTGCGCGCCGTGGTGGCCGGCGAGGGCGGGCGCAACGTGGAACTGAACACGCTGGGCGCGGGCGACTTCTTCGGCGAGCTGATGCTCAGCGGTGAGCGACGCGCGGCCACCGTGGAGGTGACCGTCCGTGCGCAACTCACCCGCGTGACGCGAGCCGAGGTCGAGCGTGTGCTGGCTTCACGCCCGGACCTGGCGTTTCACCTGATCCAGCGGATGGTTCAGCGCGTGCGCACGCTGACGCACACCGTGAGCCGCCTGGCGTCGGTCGATGTTTATGGGCGGCTGGTCGGGCTGTTCGACGTGTTGGCAATCGACGACGGCGGTCAGCGGGTCGTGCCTGGGCCGCTGAGCCAGGTGCGCATCGCCGAGCGCCTTGGCGCGTCGCGTGCGATGGTCAACCGGCTGCTGCAGGACCTGACGCAAGGCGGCTACATCGAGGTCTCGCGCGAACGTATCGTGCTGCTCAGCGAGCTGCCACGCCGCTGGTGAGTGACCCGTGCGCGCCGGGCCATTGATGCGCCGAAGGCCGCCGGCTGGCGCCCCCTCGAGGGGCTGGTTTACCGCCGGGCGTACCACACCCTCAGTCGGCCTGCTTCCGAAGAAGCGCCGGAATCTCGATCTCATCCATGCCGTTGCTGGCCAGCGCATCCACCTTCGCCGCCGCGTGCGTGCGATTCGTGCGCCACACGCTGGGGGTGTTGAGCCCCTCGTAGGTGTGCTGCGGCTGCTGCACCTGCGACACCTGGCCGCCGTTGCCGGTGTGCATGGTCGGTGTTGCGGCTGAAGCACTCGGCTGCGCCACGGGCAGGCAACGGCCGCCTCGGCGGCCTTGGCGGCGCGGTCGGGGCCACCGGCCACGGCCGTGCCCATCATCGCCTTGCCGGGTTCTCATCACCGTCTTTACGTCGGCGAAGTCGACGTTCACCAGGCCGGGGATATGGATGATGTCGCTGATGCCGCCGCCGGCGTTTTTCAGCACATCGTTGGCGTGGGCGAAGGCCTGTTCCTGCGTCACGTCGTCGCCCCTCACTTCGAGCAGCTTTTCCTTCAACACCACGATCAAAGCGGAGCGGGGCGCTGACCGGCAGCCGCAGGCTGTCCGTTCGAGCAATGGCACATGATGCCATCTGATTGGGCGACAGCTCTCTCGACCCCTATGCATAGAGCAGAGGGTCTTTTGCCTGGCGGACGCGGCGTGCAGGTGTCGGCGATCGGGGCGGCGTTTCTCCGCGGCCGGTAGGCAAAAGATCCCGTTGGACTGAACCGCCCGCGCGGACGGTGGCGCGCTATGGGTATTGGATCGGCGGCGAACCGGCCGCGCAGTTCGAGGGCGCGCGCATGCCGGCTGTGGCGAGCGGCTGGTGGGCGCTGAGTTTGACGACAGGTTCGGCCGCATACGCTGCGCGGCCCTCGTTGACGTTGAACGCGGTTGCGGCGTGTACACCTTTGCTCGCGTGCAGCCAATGTCGCCCGGCGAGCGGCCACGATGATGGCCTCGCAATGACGCTGACGGCACGATGCTGCTCAAGTGCGTCCATCGGGCGGTCCTTGCGATGGTGGCCTGGGCAGCAAGGTCTCGATGCACACCATGCGCCCGTGCTTGCACGCTGGGCAGTCCACCAACGACACGCCGGTCAGCCGCAGGTAGCGATCGCGGTAGTCTTCGTCTGGGTCCTGCTCGTTCGGTGGCGGCGGCATGACGCCGAGAAGTTCGCGGCAGCGTTCGAGCTTGGCTTCACGAGTTCGGTTAGTTAGCCAGCAGCCCGTAGTGGCGGATACGCTGCAGGCCCGAGGGCAGCACATGCAGCAGGAAGCGCCGCGTGAACTCAGCACCTGGCAGCCGCATCACCTTGGGCATGCTGTCATGCCGATAGTCCTTCCAACTGAATGCGACGCTGCCGTCGCTGAATTCCACCAGTCGGCTGTTGGAGAGCGCCACCCGGTGCGTGTAGCGGCCCAGGTACTCCAGCACCTGCTCGGGCCCGCCGAACGGCGCCTTGGCATAGACCACCCACTCGGCGCTTGCTGCCGGCGCCAGGAACCGTTCGAAGGCCTGCGCATCTTGCAGCGGCGCCATGGCGTTGAAGAACTTGAGCTCCTTGCGTTCGAACGCTGCGCGCAGAAGTTCGAGGAACAAGCGGCGGAACAACCGCGACAGCACGCGCACCGGCAGGAAGAAGCCCGGCCGGCAAGCGACCCAGCGCTTGCCGTCGAGCGAGATGCCACCACCGGGCACGACACAGTGCAGATGCGGGTGGTGCAGCAGGTTCTGGCCCCAGGTGTGCAACACGGCGATGAAGCCGATCTCGGCACCCAGGTGCTTGGGATCGGCGGCGATCGTGCGCAGGGTCTGCGCCGTCGCCTTGAACAGCATGTCGTACAGCAGCGCCTTGTTCTGGTAGGCGATGGCCTCGATCTGCTGCGGCACGGTGAACACGACGTGGAAGTATTCGACCGGCAGCAGCTCGGCTCGGCGATCGTCCAGCCACTGCGCGCGCGTCAACGACTGGCACTTCGGGCAGTGCCGGTCGCGGCAGCTGTTGAAAGCGACGCGCTGATGGCCGCAGGCGTCGCACTGCTCGACATGCCCGCCCAGCGCAGCGTGTTGACGGCGAGATCGCGAATGCCCATGTCTTGGAGCATCCGCTGGCGCAGCGGTGTCATGGTGAGGCTCCTGTGCAGTGGAACAAGGGAGTGCTGGGGTCAGCACGTCCATCGTCGCGCGATGGGAGCGTCGGGGTTGCGCCGCGCTGCGGGGGGCGCAGCGTCAGGTCGTGGGGCGCCAATACCGCGTCAGCGGTTTAGTCCAGCTGGGATCTATTCATAAGGACTGGCTGCAGCCAGTCATATTCGGCGAGTCGATGTCAGCTGCCGCCGGCACCGGTCGTTGGTCCATCCTCGGCTGGGCTGTCCGCTGTTCTCCGAACCGACCGTTCGCCGACGGTGCTGTGGACGACGACCACGTTTGGCCGCGCCGCAATCCGGCCTATGTCAGCTCCCGCCGGCCGCGAACTGGACCTGTCGACCCGCAGCAGTAGTTCGCTGAGCTGGATTGGGGTCCAGAAAACGGACGCCGCCGCAAACCATGGAAGCTGCTAGCTTGAAGTACGTGCCGAAAGTGATCCGCTAGCTAGATTAGGCGGCAAGCTTGTCGTGGCCGCACACCGAGCGCAAATCAGGAGTGGGACCGCACCGAGCGACGCACGACGGTGAAACGCCTGTGCGCCGCGCCGGCGGTCAGACGTAGCGTCCGGGCGACAGGATGCCGGCGGGGTCGAGCGCCGCCTTGATGCGCGCCAGCGCGCCGCCGGCCGGGCCTTCGTCGCGCACCGCGTCGACGCCGTCGCGCGCCGGGTGGAAGCCCGCGGCGCGGTACTGCGCGCGCAGCGCGCCCTGGGTGCGGCGCATGCGCGCGATGCCGTCGGCGTCGCGCGGGAACCAGATCGCGGTCATCAGCAGGATGGTGGTGGCCGACACCGCGCTGACCTCCAGCCGGCAGGCCAGCCCCTCGACATCGACGACGCGCGTGACCACGTCCAGCGCCGTCTGCACCGCGCGGCCCTCCAGCGGCAGCACGGTGGCCACCACCGTCCAGCCGCTCTCGCTGTGGCCGTCGAGGTCGCAGTCGTCGACGCGGAAGCGTGCACGCAGCATTTCGCACGACGGGATGCCGCGGAAGAACTGGGTGCGCTGGCACAGCGGATGCGTCAGCGCCAGCGCCGCGACCGGGCCGCACTCGAACAAGCGGAAGCTCGGCAGGCGGCCGAGTTCCTCGCGCAGCACCGCCTCGGCGGCCTCGACCGCGGCGCGCCGCCCGAGCAGCGGTCCGAGCAGCGTGAAGTCCGGCGCCGCGCCGACGCGGCCGGGCTCCACCGGCAGTTCGCTGAGGCGGAAGGTCGTGTCCAGCACGCGGCCGCGGCGCAGCGCGAGCACGCTGTCGACGACCTCGGCCAGGCCGGCACGCTCGAAGCTCGCGAAGGCGTAGTCGATGCGCTCGGGCCGCGGGATGAACGCAAACGCGCCGGCGGTGGCGATGCCCAGACTGGACTGCAGGAACAGGCCCGAGGCATCGGGCCCGGTGCCCAGACCGTGGTACTGCCGCGCCGCGCCGTGGCCGACGCCGCCGGTGTGCAGCACCGAGCCGTCGCCCAGCACCAGCTCCAGGCCCAGCAGGTCCTCCCGCCGCGGCCGAATGCAGCCTTCGCCACGGTCCATCGCATTGCCCAGCAGGCTCGAGTCCTTGCACGAGGTGGTCACGTTCAGCATCCACGGCGTGCCGTCGAGCCGCTGCGCCAGGGCATGCTGCGAGACGCCGGCCTCGATCACCGCGTAGCCGTGCGCCAGGTCGAGTTCGCGGATGCGGTCGAGCCGGCGCAGGTCGACCAGCACGCAGTCATCGCGCACCGGGTGGCGCGAGCCCAGGCCCCAGTTCATACCGGTGCTGACCGGGTACAGCGGCGTGCCGCGCACGCGCGCCTCGTCGACGATCGCCTGCACCTCGCCCAGCGTCGTCGGGTACAGGATCGCCGGGATGCGGCGCTCCTCGCTCTCCGAGAGCTCGGGCCGCGCCGCCGCCCCGTCCTCGGCGCGCGCGACGACGCCGCGCCAGCGCGCGACTGCTTCAGATCCCTGCATGTCGATCCCGTCCCGTCTTCTTCGGTTGATGCGATGCCGCGTGCGCACGCGGCCCGTCCTCAGGCGCCGCCCAGCCGCACCGGGAACGTGGCCATGCCGCGCAGGCCCAGGTTGCGGATCCAGGTGACCTCGCCGGCCGGTTGCGCGGCCGGGAAGCGCTCGAACAGGCCCTGCACCGCCTCGCGCACGACGGCGCGCGCCATCAGCGAGCCGATGCACTTGTGGATGCCCGCGCCGAAGCCGACGTGGGTGACCTTGGCACGCGCCAGGTCGAGCCGGTCGGGGTCGCGGTTGACGCGCGGGTCGCGGTTGGCGCTGTGCAGCATGCAGAACACCGGCGCGCCCTGCGGCACCAGCTCGCCGTTGATCGTGAGGTCGCCGCGCGCGCGGCGGATGATGCTGAACACCGCACCGTCGTAGCGCGCGAACTCCTCGACCGCCTCGGCAGCGAGCCCGGGCCCGAGCACCGTCTCGCGGCTGTGGGCATCGCCCATCACGGCGTGGATCGCGTTGCCGATCAGGTAGGTCGTGGTCTCGTGGCCGGCGGCGATCATCGTCATCACCATGCCGGCCACGTCGTCGTCGGTCACTGGGTCGTCGGGCGTGCCGGTGGCGATCAGCGCGCTGACGACGTCGTCCTGCGGCCGCGCGCGCCGCTCGTCGATCAACGCGCGGCAGTAGTCGCGCATCGCGCGGATGCCGCGATGCCCGGTGCGCACGGCCTCCTCGGTCGCCACACCGGCGCCGATGAGGGTGAAGATCTCCACCGTCCACTGCTTGAAGCGGCCGATGTCTTCAGCCGGAATGCCCATCAGCGCGGCCAGGATGCGTGACGGCACGGGGTACGCGAAGTCGCGGATCAGGTCGACCTCGCCAGCGGGGTCGAGCTGGTCCAGGCCGTCGGCCACCAGGCTGCTCGTCAGCTGCTCGATGCGCGGCAGGTTGTGCGGGCCGAAGGACGCGCCCAGCCGGGTGCGCAGCCGGGTGTGGATCGGCGGGTCGTTGAAGGGAATCCAGCGCTTGAGCTCGCGCGCGAAGAAGGCCAGTTCGTCCTGCACGTTGTCCGGCGCGCCCTTGCCCCACTGGTCCACACGCTCGGCGGAGAACTCCACGCCGCCCAGCGCACGCTCGACGTCGCGGTAGCGCGTGAGGATGTGTGCCTCCAGGCGGGTGTCGTAGTAGCACGGCGCGTCGCGGCGCATCTCGGCGAAGGTCGGGTAGGGGTCGGCGAAGAAGGCATCGCTCAGGATGTCGAAGTCGGGCATGGGGGTCGCGTTGTCCTCAGGGGGGTGTGTCCGGGGCCGTCCACCCTGCGAGGCCGACCGGTCGCCGCAAGGTTGGCCGAGCGAACGCGGGCTGTCAAGCCAGCATCTCGGCGGACGGTCGTTCGCCCGCCACACGGAACTGCTCCTGGCGGACCCGCTCCGGCGCCACGCCCGCGGCGGCCAGGTGCGCGGCCATCGCCGCCATGTAGCCAACGCTGCCGCACAGGTAGAACGTCGCCACCGGACGCGCTTGCACCAGCGCCAGGACCTCGGCCGCATCGAGCCGGCCCTGCGTGCGCGTGGCGCGGACGCGGCAGCTGATCTGCGGGTGCCGCGCGGCGAGCTCGCGCAGTTCGTCGAGCGCGACCGCCTGCGCGAGCTCGGAGACCGAGTGGTCGATGTGCAGCCGCCCGCGGCCCGGCGCGAGGGCCAGCGAGCGCGCCATCGACAGCGCCGGCGTGACGCCGATGCCGCCGACCAGGCACACCGCGTCGACCGGCCCGTCGGCCGGCAGGTGGTAGCTGCCGCCGGCCGGCGAGACGCGCAGCAGTGCGTCGCCCGGGCTGCGCTCGAACAGCCAGCGCGAGAAGACGCCCTCGGGCTCGCGCTGCACGGTGATCTCGTACGCATCGCCGCTGCCGGGCGCGCTGGAGATCGTGTAGGCCCGCTGCACCCAGTGCTCGCCGATGCGGCCCTGCACCACGAGGTGCTGGCCCGGCTGGAACGGCGCGACGCCGCGGTCAAGCGGCTGCAGCCGGAAGGCGCGCACCCGCTCGCCGAGCGCGACGATCGAGGTGCAGCGCGCCGGCGTCCAGTCGGCCACGCCGAGCATCTCGCGCACCGTCGGCAGGCAGCCGCCGCAGACCAGCGTCGCCCGCGTGCGCTGCGCCACCTGATCGGCGGTGTGGCAGCCGGCGTCAATGGCACGCCGGATGTCGTCGACCGACGCACTGGCGCAGGCGCAGACCACGCCGCCACGGCGGCGCGCGCCGCTGCCGCCGTCGTCGGCGCTGTCGAAGCTGCCGCAGGCCTCGAAGCGGGCGAGCTGCGCGTCGTCCAGGCGGTGCGCGTCGAGCAGCCCTTCGAAGGCCTCGCCGAGCCCGCGCCACTCGCCGGAGGACTCCAGCTCCACCGGCACGCCGTCGACCAGGTGGACCTCGCGCACGGCCCCGGTGTCCGGATCCTCGAAGCGCGCGCTGAAGTCGGGCTCGGGTGCGTCGACCACGCGCGACGTGAAGGTCGGCCGGCCGACCAGCCGCGTGCTGATCACGCGGCGGCCGTCCGGCAGGTCGTGGATAGCCGTCAGCGTCGGGTGCGCCGCCAGCTGCCCGGTCTGCAGCGTCAGCAGGCCGCGGCGCGGCAACATGTACATGCCGTCCAGCGACTGCATGATCGACTGCAACTGCGGACTGTCCGCCAGGTGGCCGCGGAACCAGGCCGCGTCAAGGCTCGCGACCTTCAGCTCGCCGAAGGCCCGGACCGAGGCCGTGCGCGGTTGGTCGCGCAGGATCGCGCGCTCGCCGAACATCTGCCCCGGCAGCAGCTCGGTCAGGTCGGCCTCGGCGCCGGCGGCACCGCTGCTGACGCGCGCACGGCCCTCCAGCACGAGGTACAGGCGGTCGGCCGGGTCGCCCTGGTGGAACACGTACGCGCCGGCGGCGAAGGTCTCGATGCGGTAGCTCTCGACCCCGCCGAGCTTGCGCAGCACGCCCTCGCGCAGGCGTCCAGCACGCAGCTCGTCGTGCTCGCGCGCGGTGGCGCCCAGCCTCTGGGCGAACGCACTGCCGGGCTCGAGGACCGACAGCAGGCCGTCGCGCGTCAGCACCAGCAGCCGGCAGTGCGTCAGCGCGCGCACGGTGGCGTTGCGGCGCGCGCCGCTGCCGGCCAACAGCGCCTGCTCGCCGAAGTAGGCCCTCGGCTCCAGCCGAGCGAGCACAATCTCCGAGCCGTCGAAGGAGCGGCCCAGCACCTGCACCGATCCGCTGGCCACGAAGAACATGCGGTCGCCGGCATCGCCCTCTCGGACGATGGCCTGACCCGGAACGGCCTTGGCCTCGGTGAGGCCGGCGGCCAGGCGCTGCAGCGCGTCGGCCGGCAGGCGGTCGAACGGGGCCACGCCGCGCAGGATGCCGAGCGACTCGTCTGCGGTCATGTCCGGCTCGCCAGGTAGGCGAGTTCCGCCGGCGTCGAGTTGCGGCCGAGCGCTGCGTTGCGGTACGGGTAGCGGCCGAACCTCTGCAGCGTGTCGAAGTGCTCCTTCTGTTCGCCGATCGCGCCGACGCACAGCGCGACGACGCCGGCGCCGAGCGTGCGCGCCTGCGCCTCCAGCGCGCGGAAGCGCTCGAACGCGAGCTCGTGGTCGGCGATCCGCTCGGAATGCTGGATCGGCAGGTAGACGAAGATGCGCTCGATCAGCAAGAGCTGCTCGTCGCGGCGCGCCGCGATGCACGCCCGCGCGATGTCCAGCGCGGCGGCGTCGCTGTCGAAGGCTTCGGCGCGGCCGCGATACAGGTGGCGCGGGAACTGGTCGAGCAGCAGGATCAGCGCCAGCTCGCCGCGCGCGCTGCCGCGCCAGCCATCGAGCGCGGCGGCGCGGGCCGCACGCACGTCGTCGGCGAAGCGCTCGGCCACCTGCGCATCGACCGCGGCGCCGCCGCGGAACCAGCGCTGATAGCACGGCGAGCCCGGGCCGATCAGGCGGGCGTCGTCGCCGCCCTCGAACCACCAGGCGAGGATCTCCTCGGCCCGGCTCACTGCATGGCTCGGCGGTAGGCGGGCCGCGCGGTGATGCGCGCGACGTAGTCGCGCAGGCGGTCGTGGCCTTCGAGCATCTCCAGCATGTCGCCGAACGCCAGGACGCAGCCGACCATCACGTCGGCGGCGCAGAGCGAGTCGCCGAGCAGGTACGGACCGGCGAGCTCGCTGCCGAGCACTTGTGCCGACGCCCGGAAGCGCTCCAGCGCGGCGGCGATGGCGGCGGTGGACTGTTGCCCGGCCGGCTTCATGCGCTCGAGGTAGACCTCGCCGATCGGAGGCTCCAGGGTCGTCATCGACCAGACCATCCAGCTGACGTAGCGCCCGCGCAGCGGCGAGTCGGCCGGCGGTGCCAGCCCCTTCTCGGCGAAGCGGTCGGCCAGGTACAGCGCGATGGCGACCGACTCGAACAGCACGGTATCGCCGTCCTTCAGGGTCGGGACGACGCCGTTCGGGTTGAGCGCCAGGTAGTCCGCGGCCTTGTGCTCGCGCCGGGACAGGTCCAGCGTCACCTTCTCCCAGGGGACGCCGAGTTCCTCGAGCAGAAAGGCGATGCGCGTCGCGCGCGTCCCTGGGGCGAAGTAGAGGGTGATCGACATGGTTTTCATCGTAGCCTAATGCCGGTGCCGCCGCGCGCTTCAGTGACGGCCTGCGCCCAGGCAGTGAGTCAGCGCCCAACAGCGCATCGGCAGCATCGGGTCTGGGTGAGCGGTGTGCTTCCCGTAGGTGCGGTCCTCCTGCAGGCCGATGCGGCTGCCGGTCCCATGCGCTTCACTCTTCCGTGTTGCTCCGATGCGCGACAGCGACGGCGCGGCGGACCTGTGAACCTCCTCAGCCGGCCACCGAGGTCCGCAAGACCGGACATGAGTACACCTGATTGGTGACATTCGTCAGCCAGCCGAATTCGCCGCACCGGCCGCGGCGTCGTGGTGGCACAAGCGAACACGAGCCGCCCGAGGATGGCGCGGAGATCGAAACGGCGATTGAATCGGTACTGCAGCTCGGCAAGGTAGCGGTGGGCGTACTTGGCGAAGTCAAAGGCATGGTAGGTGCCACCCAGGGCCGTCTTCAGGTTGCTCAGCACGGTGTTGACGGCCGGCCAACTGCAGCCAGCGCACCCGGCCCCGCACCGAACGATGGCTGCGGAATCGATGACGCCCAGGAAGGTTCGCAGGTGCCGGAGCAGCAAGTCGTCCTGGTGCAGCGGCCGAGGACTGGGGGCGGACATGGCGAGCGGGGTGTCGGGCAAGGTTCGGTCCGTGGGTGCGCCGCGATTCTCTCTGCAATCCGCGCGCGGGAAAACCCGGGGCATGGCCGAGGCTGCAACGCTGTCGGCTGTCGGCGAGAATTGTGCGGACGAACAAGAATGAGGGCGCCGTCATGCTGCGAATCGATAGCCTTGATCTGCCAGGGCCCTCCTCCAGGACCGCGCCGTGAGTGACGCCCAGGCCGGGCAGCCCCCGGGCCTGATGGCCAGGGTGGTGCGGTCGCTGCGCGATCGCTTCGTCGGCGACGCCGACGCGGCCGCCGCGGCTCCCGCCCCGCACCCGATGCTGCTGCCCCATGCCGCCAAGCTGTGCAGCGCCGAGGAAGCGGTGGCGCACATCCGCCACGGCGAGCATGTGTTCGTCGGCACCGCCTGTGCCACGCCCCGCGCGCTGGTGCATGCGCTGGAGACGCGCAGCCCGAAACCGGGCGACGTCGAGCTCCTGCACGTCGACGAAATCGACTGGCTGATGCCGGTGGACACGCTGGTGATCGAGTTCCAGCACGACGCGATACCCGGCGAGGTGGTCGAGCAGATCGCGCGCTACATCAGCGACACCATCGACGACGGCTCGACGCTGCAGATCGGCCGGGGCCGCGTCACCAGCGAGGCGTTGAAGTACCTCGCCGACCGCAAGGGCCTGGGCATCCACTCCGACGTGATCACCGACGCGATCACTCCGCTGCTCGAGCGCGGCATCCTCAATGGCAAGCGCAAGGCCGACCAGCGCGGGCAGATCGTCACCAGCTTCGCGATGGGCTCGCGGCGGCTCTACGATCTGATCGACCGCAATCCGCTGTTCTCGTCCCAGCCGATCGAGGCGGTCTGTCAGCCCTCGGTGATCGCGGCGCAGCACCGCATGGTGTCGGTGGCGCAGGCCTTCGCGATCGACCTGTCCGGCCAGGTCTGCGCCGACCAGCTCGACGGCGGGTACTACAGCGGCCTGGCGGCGCAGGGCGAATTCCTGCGCGTCGCGTCGCGCTCGCCGGGCGGCAAGCCGATCATCTGCCTGCCTTCGACCGACCCGGACGGCGGCAGCTCGCGCATCCGCGTGCAGCTGCGCCCGGGCGAGGGCTTGACGATCGCGCTCAGCGACGTGCACTACGTGGTCACCGAGTACGGCATCGCCAACCTGTTCGGCAAGTCGATGCGCGAGCGCGCGATCGCGCATCGAGGTGGCGCACCCGAATTTCCGTGCCGAGCTGTTCGAGCAGGCGCAGGCGCTCGGCCTGCTCGCGGCCGGCCAGACGCTGAAGAACATGCGCGCCTACCCGGTCCAGGAGGAGGCGACGGTGGCGCTCAAGGGCAGCCGCTCGGTGCTGCTGCGGCCCTCATCCGCGGGCGACGCGGAAGGCATCCGCATGCTCTTTCACAGCCTGTCGGAACGCGACGTCTACACGCGCTTCTTCCGCAACGTGCGCAGCCTGTCGAACCAGGACGTGCAGCGCCTGTGCAACCTCAACTTCGAGACCGAGGTCGGCTTCGTCGCCGCTACCGGCCCGCGCGAGAACCCTCAGGTCGGCGGCCAGGCCTGCTACTTCATCGACCCCTCGACCCCTCGACCAATCTGGCCGAGACCGCCTTGATCGTCGGCCCCGACTGGCAGGGCTCCGGCCTGGGCACGGCGTTGCAGATGCGCATGATGAAGGACGCCGCGCAGCGCGGCGTGCGCGGCTTCGTCGCGGAGATCATGTCCACCAACGACGCGATGACCCGCCTGGCCAAGGGTGGCTGGTCCAGCGTCAGCACCGAGAGCATGGGCAGCACGGTGCGGGTCACCGCACTCTTCAGAGCCGGTTACGGTCCGACGTGCGCATGAGTACCGAGCGCAGCCGCGCGCCCTGGCCCGCGGAGGTCGCCGGCGGCGTCGTCGGCTCGGTCGTGATGATCGCCGTCGTCCTGACGATCGGCCTGCTGGGCTACGCGCCGCTGGGCAAAGCCGCAGCGCCGCTGGGACTGGCAGCGGCCTTCGTGTCGGCCACCGTCGGTGGCCTGGTGCTGGCCTTCTTCGGCCGCAGCGCGATGCCGGCGGCCGGCCCGAGTTCGGCCACCGCGCTCATCTTTGCCGGCGCGATGGCGCCCTTGATGCGCGATCCGGCCGTGCAGGCGGCCGGTCCCTCGGGTGTCGCGCTCGTGCTCGCCGCGGCTGGCTCGACGGTCGTGTTGATGGGCATGCTGCAGATCGTCCTGGCGCGCCTCGGGCTGGGCCGCATCGTGCAGTTCGTGCCGCAGCCGGTGCTCGCCGGCTTCATGAACGGCGTGGCCGTGCTGATCTTCCTGTCGCAGGTGCCCGCGCTGCTGGGGCTGCAGCCCGGGGCCGGCCTGTCCGGCTTTCAGCCCGGCACGTTGGCCGTCGGGCTGGCCACGGCTGGCTGCACCTTGCTGCTCGCATGGCGCTGGCCGCGTGCGCCGTCGCAGCTGATCGGGCTGGTCTTCGGGCTGTTGCTGTACGCCGGGCTGCACTTGCTGTGGCCGGCGCTGGTGCTGGGCGCGGCCATCGGCCCCCTGCCCGAGCTCGTGCCGATGCCCGAACTGCCGCGGCGCCTGGCCGATGCCGTAACGGCCTCTTTCGTGTTGCGCCATGCGGTGGCGGTATTCACCGCCGCCTTGGTGCTGGCACTGATCGGTTCGCTCGAATCGGTGCTCAGCGCCCTGGCGATCGACCAGCAGCTCGACACGCGCCAGGACCCGGGCCGCGAGCTGATGGTGCTGGGGATGGCGAACATCGTCGTCGGCCTGTTCGCCGGCCTGCCGGTGGTGTACCTGCGCGCGCGGACGCTGGCCACGTTGCGCGCCGGCGGAACCGGAAGGCGGGCGGCCCTCGTCGGCGCGCTTGCCTTCGGCGTGATGTACGTGTTGCTCGGGCCGCTGCTCGCGCTGCTGCCCACGACGGTGCTGGCCGGCATCATGCTGACGGTCGCGCTGGGGCTGGTGGACCGCTGGACACGTCAGCTGTTCGGCCAGTGGCGCAGCGGCGAGCGCTCCGCGGACGTGTGGGAGACGCTGGCCATCGTCGCCCTCGTATGCGCCGTGACGGTGTGGCGTGGCTTCGCAGTCGGCGTGGCCGCCGGCGTTGCGGTGGCACTGGTGGTGTTCGTGCGCAGCATGAACCGGTCACTGGTGCGCTCGCGCTACACGGCCGCCGCCGAGCCGTCGCGGCGCGTCTACCCGCCGGCGCAAGAGGCGCTGCTGGGACAGGCGCGCTCTCGTATCGTCGTTCTCGAACTGGAGGGCGCGCTGTTCTTCGGCAGCGCCGAGCGGCTGGGGCGCGAAGTCGATGCGATCGGCGGCGACACGCGCTTTGTCGTGCTCGACCTGCGTGGAGTGAGCACGATCGACGCCTCCGGCGCGCTGCTGCTGCAGCAACTGTCGATCGGGCTGGGCCGGCGCGGCCTGACGCTGATGCTCGCCGGCGTGTCGGCCGAGCATCCCCACGGCCGGCGCCTGCGCGCCTTCGGCTGCTTTCGCGGTGTCCCCCGCGACGACTGGTTCGCGGACCTCGACCGTGCCGTCGAGGCGGCCGAGCAGCAGTTGCTCGCCGACGCGGGGCTCGCGCTGGGCGAGGCCGCCATCGCACTGCAGGAGAGCGGCCTGTTCGTCGGCCTCGACGCGGTGCAATGTGCGGCGGTGCTGGCCCACATGCAGCCGCGGCGGCTTGCCGCGGGCGAGGTGCTCTTCAGGGAAGGTGAACCGGCCGATGGCCTGTACGTGCTGACGCGCGGCTCGATCACGGTGGAGGCGGGCAGCGGGCCGGCGCATCGGCGGCAGCGCTTCGTCAGCTTCTCGGCCGGCCTGATGCTCGGCGAGACGGCGATGCTCGACGGCGGCGGCCGCAGCGCCGGTGCCACGGCCGACGCCCACGCCGAGCTCTACCAGCTCACCCAGCAAGGGCTGGACGACATCGGGCGCGAGCAGCCGGCGCTGGCCTCGCAGCTGTACAGGAACATCGCCATCCACCTTTCCGCACGGCTGCGCCGGGCGACGTCGCTGCGGCGCCATGTCGCGGAGTGACCGCCCCCCCCGGGATCGGGGGGGCGTCTGGTGCAGGTTCGGCGGTAAAATCGCGCTTCGTAAGAAAATGTGCACACAATCCACGGCCACGCCGACTTCCCGGTGTGCTCCGGTCGTGGCACGCCTCCCCCCGGGAGAATCCATGAAATTCGTTTACCTGAGCGTGAGCGCGAGAGCGCGCGCGGCCCTGTTGATCTGCGCGTGCTCGATTGCGCCGATGACCGCGTGGGCCGGTGCCGGCCTGCTCTCGACCAACGTGGAGACCCTGTCTGCGGCGGTGACCTACAGCACGCTGGCCACCGCGTCGCCGGCGCGGCCG
Organism: Piscinibacter sp.; assembly: GCA_035513255.1. Taxonomy (GTDB): domain Bacteria; phylum Pseudomonadota; class Gammaproteobacteria; order Burkholderiales; family Burkholderiaceae_C; genus Albitalea. The sequence goes on from DATKCI010000351.1 coordinate 17,275, forward strand.
GCACTGGATGCCTTCGTCGGCTACACCGTCCGCGTCTCGAACGACGGCGGCAACACCATCAACAACATCAGCTTCACCGCCTCCGCGCGGGTCACCGACCTCGACGAGAAGGCGGTGTTCAGCTCGGCCGAAGGCGCCACCTGCACGGCCGACGCGGACGGCACCAGCATCAACTGCGCGATCGGGCGGCTCAAGGCCGGCGAGGCGTTCCCGACTTTCGCCGTGTTCTTCAAGGCGCCGGTGAAGGACAGCACCAGCCCGCTGCCCGATGGCATCGCCGGCAGCTGCCCCACCACGGACTGCTTGAGCTTTAGCGGCATCACCTACTACGCGGAGACCACGGGGGGGGCGACATCCCCGGTCGACAACTCGATCGCCGAGTGGGCGGCCGCCGACGTGACGCTGGGTACTTCCAATCCGACGCTCGTCAAGTCGGCGGTGCCGAAGGGCGGCGGCAGCCTGTTCACCGGCAGCGGCGGCGTCACCTCGGCCGCGGATCCTTTCGCCACCTCGGTGATCGTGCCGGCGAGTGCGACCTTCACCACGGCCGAGATCCTCGAGTCGCCGGACGCCGTCAACTGCACCAACAACTTCAGTGCCTGTTTCCGCTCGGACATCACCATCCCCGGCACCTTCAGCCCCTACCTGACGATCGTGCTGCGGCAGGATGCGTCGACGATCCTCAAGGGCACGAAGATCGAGAGCGTGCTGATCCAGTACATCGGCGCCGACGGCGCGGTGTTCGTGGGCGACTGCGCCAGCGCGACGACACCGCGCAGCGACGGCATCCCCTGCATCGCCAAGCGCACGTACTACAAGAGCAGCAAGATCCCGGGGTGGACGCCGGAACTCGACGGCGACTTCGAGTGGACGCTGATCAACCTCGGCAACGGCTCGTACAAGGTCTTCTGACGCTGCCGCCGTGCGAGCCGGGTCAACCGGCTCGCGCGCCGAGCGCGATGCAGCGCTCGGCCATCACCCGGTTGCCCTTGGCCTCGTAGAGCGCGATCGCCTCGGCTCGGTGGGTGAGTGCCTCGTCGGGGCGCTCGGCCAGCGTCAGCACCGCGGCCAGCTCGGCCAGGGCATCGGCCTGCAGCATCGGCGACTCGGTCTGACGCACCAACTCGACGGCACTACGTGCCAGCTCCTCGGCCTGTCGCACCTCGCCCGCGCGCGCGAGGATGGGAGCGCGCACCATGCGCCACAGGGCCTGCGACTCCATGTCGTCGGCCGCGGTGGCCTCCTCGGCGGAGCGCGACAAGGTCAGCGCCTCGTCGTCGCGGCCCTGGTCGCGCACGATGCGCGCCAGCAGCGCCGCCATCGTCGACAGGAAGTAGGTCTCGCCCTTGGCGGCGAGGAAGTCGCAGTCGGCCTGCACCTCCCGCTGTGCGAGCGCGAGGTCGCCGCCGTGCAGTTCCACGCGCGCCAGGTCGATGCCGGTCGATGCGGCGTAAACCCCTTGACCGAGGTCGCGCAGCAGCGCGCGGCTGCGGCGGTAGAGCAAGCGCGCGGCATCGAGCTCGCCGTTCATCGCCTTGAGCTGAGCCAGCGCACACATCACGTTGCACTCGACCTGTCGGTCACTCAGCCCCACGGACAGCAACTGCTCGCACTCGACGATGGCGCGCTTCACCGGCACCGGGCCGTTGAGCGCGTTGATGGCCAGCATCAGGCCGTTGCGCGCGACCAGGCGGTCGTTGCCGGCCAGGCGGGCATGCGCGATGGACCGCGCCACGCCTTCGCTGGCCAACGAGTAGTGGCCGGCGATGCCGTGCACCAGCACCACCAGCCGCCAGGCGGTGGCCACCTCGTTGTGGGCGTTCTCTCGCTCGAGCGTCGGGATGAGCTCGTGGCATACGCGCAGCGTCTCCTCGCTCCAGTCGTCCTGCTGCTCGCCGCCGTACAGCCGCACGAACATGCGGAGCAGCAGGCTCGACGCCTTCAGGCGCGCATTGCCGTTGCGTTCGGCTGCGCTGGAGGCCTCGTCGAGCGCGGCGTGCGCGCCCGGGAAGTCGCCCACACCGATGAGCGCCTCGGCGAGCTCGGGCAACAGCAGCCAGCGCTGTGCGTCGTCCGTCTCCAGCGCCGCCACCGCGCGGCGGTACAGGCTGGCTGCGGCATGCATGTCGCCGCGCGCCGCGGCGCGGCGCCCGGCGGCGGACAGGCGCTTTGCCGCATCGCTGCCCGTGGCCCGGCCTTGCGCGTCCAGCGGCCCGAGCTCGCGCAGATATCGGTTCGCCTGTTCGAGGTGGTAACCGAGGATTTCCTCGAACTCCAGGCTGCGGTCGCTGTCGGCGTTGGCGCGGTCGGCCCAGCGCACGAATTCGAGGTGCAGGTTGGCGCGTGCGCGCTTGAGCAGGCCGTTGTAAACCGTCTCGCGCACCAGGTGGTGATGGAAGCGGTAGATCAGCTCGGCGCCGCTCGACTGCGCCGGGCGGATGAACTGCTTGCGCGTCAGCGTGCCCAGGTGGGCAGTCAGTTCGGTGCGCACCGCTTGCGGCGCCAGCGACTCGACCGCCGATTGCGGGAACTCCAGCCCGATCACCGAGGCCGGCTCGACCGCCGCGCGCTCGGCACGCCCGAGCCCGTCCAGCCGAGCTTCCAGCAAGGCCTGGATGGTGGGCGGCACGACAATCTCGGCGGTTTCGTCGGCGCGCACCCAGCCGCCGTCGTGCATCTTCAGGGCACCGCTGTCGATCAGCATCGACAGCATCTGCTCGGCGTACAGCGGGTTGCCCTCGGCGGCCTGCACGATGCGGCGCGTCACCTCGTCGGACAGTCCGGCCGAGCCGAGCAGATTGCCCACCACCTGCGCGGCGGCATCGTCGCTCAGCGCGCGCAGCACCAGGCGCACCGAGCCGGGCTGCGTGCCCCAGGTCGCACGCTCCTCGATCAGCTCGTCGCGCGCGGTGCAAAGCACCAGGATGGGCGCGTTCACGGCCGTGAGCAGCACGTGCTCGAGCAGGTCCAGGAAGGCCGGTTCGGCCCAGTGGATGTCGTCCACGAAGGCCACCAGCGGTACGACGCTCGACCAGCCCTCGAGGAACTTGCGCGCCGCCCAGTTCAGCTCGGCCAGCGGAAACGAGGTCGTGATCAGGCCGGCGGCGCTGGCCAGCCGGTCCGCCACCTCGGTGTCGCCCACCGCCTGCAGCAGCTTGTCCAGCGCGATCTCGGGCGAATCGGTATCGCGGATGTCGGCCGCTTCGCGCACCATCATCAGCAGCGGCCAGAAGGTGATGCCGTCGCCGTAGGGAAGGCACCGGCCGCTGAGCACGCGCGCACCGACGGCGATGCGGTCGATGACCTCGCGCACCAGGCGCGACTTGCCGAAACCCGCGTCACCGATCACCGTGACCATGCGCGTGGCGCGCTCGCGCACCACCTGGTCGAACAGCGCGGTCAGCGTCCCCAGCTCGGCATCGCGGCCGACCAGCGGCCGGTCGTGGCGGCGCACCAGGCCGTCCAGCCCGGGCGCTGCGATCAGGCGGAAGGCCGGCACGAGCCGCGCCTTGCCCTTGAGCTCGAGCGGCTCGACCGACTCCACCTCGACGGCGTCGCGCACCAGCCGGTAGGTCATGTCGCCGAGGTAGATCTGGTTCTCTGGCGCGGCCTGCTCGAGGCGCGCCGCGACGTTGACCGCGTCGCCGGTGGCGAGCTTCTGGTCGGCCGTCGGGTCGTCGCTGGCCACCACCTCGCCGGTGTTCACGCCGGTACGGTTGGCCAGTGCGATGCCGTAGCGCGCTGTCAGGCCCTCGTTGACGCGGCGCAGAGCCGCCTGCATGCCCATCGCCGCGCGCACTGCGCGCAAGGCGTCGTCCTCGTGGGCGCGCGGCAGGCCGAAGACGGCCATGATCGCGTCGCCAATGTATTTCTCGATCCTGCCGCCGTGCCGCGTGATCTCGGCGGCCATGGCGCTGAAGTAGCGCTCCTTGACCTCGTGCAGCGCCTCCGGATCGAGATGTTCGCCCAGTGCCGTCGAGCCCTTCAGGTCGGAGAAGACGATGGTCACCGTCTTGCGCACCTCGCGCGCTGGCAACGGCGTGGTCGCCGCTGTCAGTGCCGTCCCGCAATAACCGCACAACCTGAACTTGGGCGGGTTTTCTTCACCGCAGCCTGGGCACTTCTGCATCCCCGGAGTCTAGTGGCACTGCGCCGATTCGCATCAGAGCTCTGGTCGCCTGCGCGTTCCTCAGGCTTCGAGCGCGGCCACCTCGGCGGTCAGGCGCACCGCCGTCTGGCCCAGGCCCTGCAGCAGCCGGTGCATGAGTCGGATCATCAGCGCCGGCCGCTCGTGCTCCAGCGCCTGGAAGGTCCCGGCTCTCAGCACGAAACATTCGACCGCGGTGTCGGCACGAATGTCGGCCGAACGTTGGCCGCCCGAGACCAGGGCCATCTCGCCGAAGCTCATGCCCGAGGTCAGGGTCGACAGGCGTTTGTTCCCGCCCTGCGGCAATTCCACCGTCACGCTGACTTCGCCCCGCACGAGCAGGAAGAGCCCGTCGTCCGGGTCGCCCCGCCTCACGATGGAGGCCCCGGCCTCCCAGCTGCAGCACTGCATGCGGCCTTCGAGGAAGGCGATGTCGGCCGCCGGCAGGCCTTCGCACAGCCCGTGCGCAGCCAGCGGCAGCGGCTGGTCCGTGAGTGGAGCCACTAGCGCTGGCGCGCAGGTCCGCAGCAGCAGCCGCTCGCAACATTCCAGGCCCAGCTCCAGCTGCGGCTGGAACTGGAGCGCACGCGCACTGCGCGGGTCGAGCTCGTCGCCGAAGCCGGCCAGCAGCTCGCCACGGCGCACGCGCGTCAGCACCACCTGCTGCTGGCGCCGCGCGCAGGCGTTGACCAGACCCTCGAGCATGCGCACGGCCGCGGCGTCGACTCGATGGACACGCTTGAAGTCGAGCACGGCCGCCAGCAGGTCGTCGCCGGCGTCGATGACTGCCCGCAGCACGGGCTCCAGCGTCGAGAAGCGCAGGTCGCCCTGCAACTCGAAGACCGCCACGCGCTGGCCTTGTGCGTCGAGCACCGCCGATTCGGCAGCCGGTCGGCGGCGCTTGGAGCGCAGCGCCGCCAGCGTGTAGCGCGTCCGCACCGTCGCCGCGGCGGCACGCGGCGGCTGCAAGAAGTGCAGGCCCAGCTCGCGCGACAGCGCCTCGCAGACCTGTACGCCGCGCACGCTGTTGCCGCGTTCGTCCAGCGCTGGCGAAAACACGCCGATGCCCAGCTGCCCCGGCAGCACGGCCATGATGCCGCCGCCGACGCCGCTCTTGGCCGGCATGCCGATACGGTAGACCCATTCGCCGGAGAAGTCGTACATGCCGCAGGTGGTCATCACGCTGAGCAGCGGCCCGACGAACTCAGCGCGCACCGCGCGCTGGCCGCTCACCGGGTGTACGCCGCCGTTGGCCAGCGTGGCGGCCATCAGCGCCAGGTCGCGGCAGTTCACGCGCACCGAGCACTGCTTGAAGTAGAGCTCCAGCGCCGGTTCGGGGTCGTGCTCGAGGATGTCGTAGTTGCGCAGCATGTGGCCGATGGCGCGGTTGCGGTGGCCGGTGCTGCGTTCCGACTCGAACACGGCAGCGTCGATGTCCAGCGGCCGGCCGGCATAGGTTGACAGCGCGCCAAGCAGCCTTTCCAGCCGCGCCGCCGGCGTGGCGCCAGCCACCAGGCCGGCAGTGGCGATGGCGCCCGCGTTGATCATCGGGTTGCGCGGGCGGCCGGTCCCGGCCTCGAGGCTGATCGAGTTGAAGGCGTCGCCGGACGGCTCGACGCCGATGGCACGGCTGACGCGCTCGGCTCCGCTGTCCTCGAGCGCCACACCGTAGACCAGCGGCTTGGACACCGATTGAATGGTGAATAGCAGACGCGAGTCGCCCGCCTCGTAGACCTGGCCATCGGCGGTGGCGATGGCAATACCGAAGGCCGCCGGGTCGGCCTTGGCCAGCTCGGGGATGTAGGTGGCAACCTGCCCGCTGGTGTTGCCAGCGAAACGCTGATGCAGGCGTTCGAGAAAGGTCTGGATCGGAGACAGGGCTTCGGCGCTCCGAGGCGCATGGGGGGTGTCGGGCTTCATGTGCCCAGGACTCCGCAACTTCCATGCGCGTGCCTGCGCACCGTGACGCCCTGTGCCGGTGCGAAGCTCGGCGCACTAGGTCGGCGCCTGCACCCCGGAGGTGCGTCGGCGCGCTGGGGGCCTGCGCGCAACTGCGCGGCTGCGCGGCGGCCCCGAGCCGATCCCTCTCCCACACCCGAAGGGTCGCTTCATGCCGACCATAGCCGCCGTTCGCCGATCCACAGCGTTCGGCATGGAGCCCATCCTTCTCGCTCGCGTACAGGCTTCGGGCGAGCCGCTTGTTCTGCAGCGCGCGGCCGCGGGACAACTGGTGGCCGAGGCGTCTGTCTTTGCTGCGAAGTACCACTGCGACGCGCTCGTCTCGGGCCCTACCGTGGTGGGGCGCATCCGCAATGCCGACGTCGAGCAGTTGCAGGAAGAAGACCCCGTGTGGCTGCGCGCATTCGCGGCACACCTCGCAGGAGAGGTGCAGCGCGCCCGCGCCCGGGCGCAGCTGCTCTCGCTCAAACGTGTGGACTCGCGCCTTGACGCATGGCTCGCGCTGAACGACGGCGCGATTCCTCCGCGCGGCCGCTGGTTCGAACTCGCCGCGGAGCTGGCGGTGACGCCGGAAGCCCTCTACCGAGAACTGGCTCAACGCCGGCTTCCTCCGCGCTTGCACGCCAACGCCAGCTGATTGCCAATGGCTGCTCTGGGTCGTCATGCAAATCTATGCATGATGCAGAGAGTCTTTTGGCTAGCGGACGCGGCGCGCCAACGCTGACTAAACGATGCGACGCCGTCCGCGGCCGGTAGTCAAAAGATCCCGTTGCGCTAAACCGCCGCACGGACGGTGGTGGGCTATGGGGATTGAATGCCGCCGGCGCTGCTTCGACGCGCCTGAGGTGGCGCAGAGCAGTGCCACAGGTGTGTTGGCGGCGGGGCCACAGCCGTCACGCAGAGGTACGAGGCAGTGGTTCGCGTGAGGAGGTGGGCTTCAGATCGCGTGAGCCGATGTCGATGAGCACCTTCGCGTGAAGAGACGGCATTGGCCCACCACCGGTTCACGGTAGAGCCTGAGAAGCACGTGTGGTGGGGTCGTCGGCGAGCGCTCATGGGGCGACGCGGGGCGGGCCGCGCGGGAGTGTTCCAGGCAGGAACGACTCGATGCGCAGCGATTTGCCGGTCAGACGCTGGTACTGATCCAGGTAGTCTGCTGGCTCGTCGGGCGGTGGCGGCGGGGGTGCCGAGAGCAGCTGGCGACATTGCTCGAGCTTGACCTCACGATGGCAGTTCGCCAGCAGCCCGTAGTGGCGTATGCGCTGCAAGCCCGACGGCAGGACGTGCAGCAGGAAGCGACGCGTGAACTCCTCGGCGTCCAGCCGCATCACCTTGGGCTTGGACTCGTGGCGGTAGTCCTTCCTCTGGAAGGCGACCTGGCCGTCGGCGAAGTCGAGCAGCCGGTTATTGGAAATTGCCACGCGATGCGTGTAGCGGCCCAGGTACTCCAGAACGTGCTCCGGCCCACCGAACGGCTTCTTGGCGTAGACCACCCAATCGGCTTGGGCCACGGGGGCCAAGTATTTGGCGAAGGCTTGCGCGTCCTGCAGCTCAGCCAGCGCGTTGAAGAAGTGAAGCGCCTTGTCGTCGAACGCCTGCCGAAGCTGCGTGAGGAACAATCGCCGGAACAGCGCGGACAGCACCCGCCCGGGAAGGAAGAAGCCGGGCCGGCAGGCGATCCAGCGCTGGCCGTCGGGCGACACGCCACCGCCGGGCACGACACAGTGCAGATGCGGGTGGTGCAGCAGTCACTCGACGGGCCCTGGACGGTGCTGGCACAGTTACCGACGCTGGCTATGTCAGCAGCACCTTGGATACCGGTCGTTGGCATCGCTGCAGGCTGGGTGGCTCAATGACGGCAATGGTGCCGAGACCGTGAGCTGGGCGTCCACCGGCGAGCGGCCGGACACGCTGCGAAGCGGCTACCCGGGCTAGCGCTTCACAAGCGACACGCGCGCGACCAAATTTGATGCCGCGGTGCAGACGTTCAACCAGCCGCGGAGCGATGCTGCTGCAGCCTGGGGCGCAGGACTCACCCATGGACCACATCACCGGTCGTTTGAACAAGCAGCGCATCGAACGAGCGGGTGGCCTCCCTGGACCCGGCCCTAATGACGTCCAGCCCGACTTGATCCTCCGCGCGGCTGCTCCCCCCGAGGCAAACTGAACCTCTCGGCCAAGACCTGTCCTTTGTGCCCTGCGCTCAGCCCCACGGGCGACGTGGGAAACGTGTACGCTACGGGCTCCGATCAGCTACGAAAGGAGGTGATATGTCTAAGACGTCTCGGTTTGGGGCGGAGCCCTACCTGTTGTAGTTGGTTCTGTAGCCAGACCCGCGGGCGCTGCACACTTCGGTGGCAGCGCCCGCGTCATTTGAGGGCTGCGCGATCGTACGCATCCGGCGAATCGCCTTGATGCTGGCGCTGTTCAACCGGCGATGGTGCGGGCGACGAACTGAAGCCGTAGTCGCGACCGCGTACCGCCGGGAGACTTCAGCGCCCGGGCCGCTCCGGTGCGTCGATGCCGCGGATCGGCGTCTTCGTCTTGTCGGGCGGGATTTCTACCGCCTTGTCTTCGTTGGCCTCGTCGCGGAAGGTCTCCGGCTGCTTCGCAGTGGACTTCTCGAACGAATCATCGAGGGCCTCGCGTTGATCCTTGCCTGCGGGCGAGCCGGTCGGATCGGGCTTGGTGTTCATGGTCGACTCCACCATCGGGTAGTGAGAAACCCACCTTACTCGGCTTGGCCGCGCCGTTGCGTCGGGCGTTTCCCGGACCGGCGGACGGACGTTTCCTACATGTCACATCCTCCTTCTTGCGACGATGAGCCGCTTGGCGGCAGGCCGGAAGCGGCTGCCTGCGGCGTCTGTGCAAGGTGGCGCTCCGTTGCAATCGGCGCTACTTCTTCTCCAGCAACAACTGTCCCACCTTCTGCAGCCGATCCTTGATGCCGCTCGCGATCATGCCGAGCACACCGGGCAGCTGGATCTCTATCGTCACCGCTGCGTCGAGCACGTCAATGACACCGGCGACGGTCTGACCTATCGCGGTGACGCCGAAGGTCAGCCGGTCGCCCTGGTGCCGCCGCTGCCCGGAAGCGATGCGGCGGCGCGCTTCAGCGCGGCCGAGTTGGTGCGGGATGCTGATCGGTGTCGCCATGGGCCGTAGGGTGCCGCGAAGCGAAGCGCCGCGCAAGTGGCTTGCCATTGAGGAAAGCTGGCAAGCCGGGTTGTTCCGCAGCCCCCGCTTCAGACTGGATGTGGCCACTCAAGTTTGGCGGTTGAATGACAGCCGCTGCCGGAACCCGCCATTCGCCGTCCGCCGCTGCGTCCGGCCGCTGTACCTCGGAACCAGCCAGTCATTGGCGGTCGAGCTGATGAGACGCGCGCTGCAACTCGGGCAACCGGCCAGCGGCTCCTTCCTCTGGCCGCGAACGGGGACTTCCGACCCATACGAGACCTTCACGGCACAGGTAAGCCGACGTTCGACGCAAGCCGAAGTTCGGTCTTTCCCCGGATCCTCACGGCATGTTCATCGCCTGTGCCAAATGCGAATAGACCGTGCCCACCCGACGCAGATGGCGCGACTCGGGATGCGTGAGAAGCCACAACTCCGTCTCGCACTCATCCAGGGGTTCGGTCAGGCGCACGACATCGTTGCGCCCTTCCGCCAGGAACAAGGGAACGATGCCCACGCCCAGTCCCAGCGCCACCAGCTCCAGCACGGACAGGATGCTGTTGACGCGATAGCGCGAAGCCGCCCTCGGGAAGTGGCGCTTGCGCCAGACGACCGAGGGGTGTTCGGGCAGAGCGTCGTCGGGTGCGATCCAGTCAGACTTGCCGGCCTCTACATCGGCAAACTTGCGCACGCCGCCTCGCTTGGCCGCATATAGCGCGACGCGGATCGGACCAATGAACTTGCCCACCAGATGCTGGGGAGGCCGTTTGGTGGCGCGCACCGCGATGTCAGCGTCGCGCCGGGTCAGGCTGGCCAGCTCGTTGCCCGTGTGGAGCTCGTAGCTCAGCAGTGGGTGAATCGCGTGCAGGCTGCGCAAAGCCGGTGCGACAAGGCCATGCAAGACGGTATCGGTTGTCGTGATGCGTACGGTGCCGGAGATGTGTGACGGCGCCGACTCGACAGACGAGCGGGCCGCCTCAAGCGCCACCTCCATCTGTTCGGCGTGCTCAGCCAACTCCGTCGCCAGCTCCGTGGCGAGGTAGCCCGACCGCGTTCGCTCGAACAGCGGGCGCCCCAAACCGCGCTCCATGCGTTGCAGCGATCGAAACACCGTAGAGGCATCGATGCCGAGGCGTTCGCCAGCGGTGGCCAAGGTTCCACCGCGAACCAGCGCGAGCGTCACCTCAAGGTCGCCCGGTGTCATTCGGTATTGCGTTTTCGCAATCATTGCTTGCCGCCAAGCCTATCGCAATTTCAGTGTAGCAATCCTACAGTCTTGGCATTCGCAACCTATCTGGAGTCAAGCATGAATCCTTCCGTCTCTTCGTCCACGCAGCTCGGCATAGCGGTGCTCCGAGTGAGCCTCGGTGTCATGTGGATCGCGCATGCACTGCTCAAGCTGCTGGTCTTCACCCTGCCCGGCACGGCGCAGTTCTTCGCGAGCATCGGCTTCCCCGGGGTTCTGGCCTATCCGGTGTTTGCTGTCGAGTTGTTGGGCGGAATCGCATTGCTGCTGGGCGTGTACGCGCGGCAGGCTGCGCTGGCCCTGGTGCCGGTGATGGCCGTGGCGGCCTGGGTGCACGTGCCGAACGGCTGGGTCCATACCAGCGCCGGCGGGGGCTGGGAGTACCCGGTGTTCCTGATCGCTGCGTCCATCGCGCTGTGGCTGCTTGGGGACGGCGCCGCTGCGATCAAGCGCAGTGAGTGGCTGGTTCCCCGACTCGGCACTGCTTGAGTCGGCATACGCCATTCGACCTTTCACCCCTGAGAAGAACATCTGATGAAGCTCTACTACGCTCCGGGCGCCTGCTCGCTCGCCGTTCACATCGCCCTGCGCGAGATCGGCGCCACTTTCGACAGCGTTGCCGTCGACCTCGCCAAGCACACCGCCGCTGATGGTTCTGACTTCCACGACATCTCACCGCGTGGCTACGTGCCGCTACTGCAACTGGACGACGGCTCGCGGCACACCGAGGTTGCGGCGCTGCTGCAGCATGTAGCCGACCTCGATCCGGGTCAGTCCTTGATCGGCGCCTTGGCTTCGGCCCGGCGACTGGCCGTCATCGAGTGGCTGGCTTTCGTAAGCACCGAGTTGCACAAGGCGTTCAGCCCCTGGCTATGGCACAAGGAGACGGCAGACTCGACGCGGCGGGCCGTCGAGGACAAGCTGGACTTGCGGTTTGCCGAGATGGACGCGCTGCGGTCGAGGCAGGACTACTTGGCTGGCGAGTACAGCGTTGCCGACGCGTATGCCTTCACCATCGTCAACTGGGCCAATTTCCTGGCGCTGCCTTTGGCGCCGTACCCGCACCAGCAGTCCTATTTGGCACGAGTGGCAGAGCGTCCGCGCGTGGTTGAAGCGCTGCGAGCAGAAGGGCTCGCCAAGTGAGCCCGCCCCTCGTGCTGGCTTCACATGTGCTGTGCCCCTACGTGCAGCGTGCAGCCATCGTGTTGGCAGAAAAGGGCGTGTCGTTCGAGCGTCGCGACATCGATTTGGCCAACAAGCCGGACTGGTTCATGAAGGTCTCGCCATTGGGCAAGACCCCGGTGCTGTTGGTGGGTGACGAGGCCATCTTCGAATCCGCCGTGATCTGCGAGTACCTCGAGGAGACGGCGCTGCCGCGCCTGCATCCGGTCAATGCGCTGCAGCGAGCGCAGCACCGGTCGTGGATGGAGTTCGGCTCGGCGTTCTTAAACCTGATCGGGGCCTTCTATAACGCCGCAGCGGAGCCGGCCTTGTTGGCGCGAGCTGCAGAGATCCGCGCCCGCCTTGCGCAGATGGAGATGGCGCTGGGTGAGGGGCCATACTTCGCCGGCGAGTCCTTCAGCATAGTCGACGCCGTCTTCGGGCCGGCATTCCGCTACTTCGATGTCTTTGATGCGATCGGCGAGTTCGGCTTCTGGGACGGCCTGCCGAAGGTGCAGCAATGGCGCCGAGCGCTTGCGACCCGGGCGTCGGTGGCCGGGGCCGTGCGCCTGGGCTACCCTGATCTGCTCCGCCGGTTCTTGCTGGCACGCGGTTCCGCGCTGACCCAGCTCATGACTTCAGGGGACGCACCTGCCTGGCCCGCCGCACGACAGGCCGATGAAGGGCACCGGCTGCCAGTTGTAAGCAGCGGGCCCTGATCGTCGTCGGTGGCGTGCCTCTACGACTGCGACGGGCATTTGGTGGACCGGTCTGCGGATGTCCGGTTGTTGGACGCGCAGCGTATGCCCGCTTCTGGCCGGGACTGTGAGTCCACAGCTGCGCCGGTGAGCTGTCCTTCGATGCTGGAGCCTCGCCGGCCAAGGGCAGCTCTCAGCAACCTTGGGGAATTCACAGTCCCGGCCAGAAGCAGCCGCCCGCGCCGGTCGCCGAAAGCTGACTTTCACTGCGCCTCCTCCGCCCGGATCGTTGCGGGTCACCAGGCCCTGCGCCGCGCCGACCGTCATGGCCATGCTGGCGAACGCGCTGCCGGAGGATCGCAAGACCTTGTCCCGCCGAGTCCGCGTGCTGACTGCCGGATCGCCTCCGCCTGCGGCAATGCTGGAACAGATCGCTGCGATGGGGTTTGACCTGGGAGCCGGGCGCGCCCACCCGCAGTCCGTCCATGACGAGGTCCATGAGCGGACCAAGACGTGGTTGCCAATCTCCGCGGGGATCGATCTGCCAAATGCCTGCGGTGGCCAGAAAGAAGTCGTCGATGGTCACTCCCAGACCGATCCTTCCTGCCTTGTGGTTGGCGTCCAGCAGGAGTTGGGCGGCAGCAGGCACGGGAGCGTAGCCCGATGATGTGCCCGGGCATGCGCGGTCACTGGCGGCCCGCCGGATCGCGTCGGGCAGACCCGCCTTGGTCACCGCGTACTGGGCGAGACCATCCCAAGGGTTTTGGTCGCTACGATTTCGCGGAAGTATGGGGCTGCCTCTTCGTCAGCCTTCTTGCGATAGCTGGCAATTTCATCCTCATCGGCCTGTGCCAGCGCCGCCGCGAGCGCGGTTGCGTCCAGGTCCCGACAGTACGCGAATGTTCCGGGTTGTTGCCGCCACGAGTCGACCAACGATCCGGCGTCGATGGTGTCGAAGCCCATCGCTCGGATGACGTCCTGCACCAGTGTCTTGGACTCGAGATCGTCTCCGGCCACCGGGACACAGATACGGCCCGGAGTTCCTGCAGGGAGGCCGCCCTTCGCCAAGCTGCCCGCGAGGACGCTGTTGAACGCCTTGATCACCGGCCTGCCCAGCACCGTTGCCACCCATTGACTGTCGGTCAAACCGTTGTCGATCTCGACGATGGCGCCATCGCGCGTTGGATAGTAGTTGCCGGTGTCGACGACCACGGCGGAACTCGATCGCAGTGTCTCGATCGGCAGTTGCGGCACAGCGGCCTGAGGAACGGCGATGATGACGAGATCCCGAGATCTTGCGGCCTGTTCCGCCGTCACAGCCGTCGCGCCGGTGTCAGCCGAGATAGCCGCCAGCGACTGCGGGCCTCTGGAATTGCCGATCGATACCTCATGCCCGAGAGACACCAGATGCCGCGCAAGGGTGCTGCCAATGTTGCCTGAGCCGATAATTCCGATGTTCATGAGCGTTCTCCGTGAGGGCCCCGTCAGGCGGTCACTCGGTCAATGCCTTCATCTCGCGGAAGAGGTCGGCCTTGCCTTCGAAGCCGATGCCCGGCAGGTCGGGCAGCGTGACGTAGCTGTTGTCGACCTTCACGCCATCGGGGAAGCCGCCGAAGGGCTGGAACAGGTCGGGGTAGGACTCGTTGCCGCCGAGTCCGAGGCCGGCCGCGATGTTCAGCGACATCTGGTGGCCGCCGTGCGGGATGCAGCGGCTGGGTGACCAGCCGTGCTCTTTCAGCATCTCCAGCGTGCGCAGGTACTCGACCAGGCCATAGCTCAGCGCGCAGTCGAACTGCAGCCAGTCGCGGTCGGGGCGCATGCCGCCGTAGCGGATCAGGTTGCGCGCGTCCTGCATCGAGAACAGGTCCTCGCCGGTGGCCATCGGGTTCTTGTAGTACTGACGCAGCGTGGACTGGAGCTCGAAGTCCAGCGGGTCGCCCGGCTCCTCGTACCAGAACAGGTCGTACTGGGACAGCGCCTTGGCATAGGCGATGGCGGTCTCCAGGTCGAAGCGACCATTGGCGTCCACGCACAGCTTCTGACCGTCCTGCAGCACTTCCATGATGGCGTCTATGCGGCGCTGATCCTCGTCGAGCGACGCTCCGCCGATCTTCTTCTTGACCACCGTGTAGCCGCGATCGATGTAGCTCTTCATCTCGTCCTGCAGCTTCTTGTAGTCCTGGCCCGGGTAGTAGTAGCCGCCAGCGGCGTAGACAAAGATCTTGCGGTTGGGCTTGCCGTCGCCGTAGCGGTCGGACAGCAGCTGGAACAGCGGCTTGCCTTCGATCTTCGCCACCGCGTCCCACACGGCCATGTCGATCGTGCCGATCGCCACCGAACGCTCGCCGTGGCCGCCCGGCTTCTCGTTCTTGAACATGGCGTTCCAGATCTTGTGCGGATCGAGATTCTTGCCGCTGGCGTCGATCAGATCCTCGGGCTTGGTCTCCAGGATGCGCGGGATGAAGCGCTCGCGCATCATGTTGCCTTGTCCATAGCGGCCGTTCGAGTTGAAGCCGTAGCCCACCACCGGCTTGCCGTCTCGGATGACGTCGGTGACGACGGCCACGAGGCTGAGGTTCATCTTGCTAAAGTCGATGTAGGCGTTGCGGATGGCAGAGCTGATGGGGATGGTCTTCTCACGAATCTCGACGATCTTCACGGTGTCTCCTGCGGGTCGGTGGGGTTGCGGTGTCGAGATGATCGTCGGCGACGCGACGTTTGCCCAATGCTGTTTATCTAGCCTTTGATGCCTTGAAAGCACCGCCATGACCATGAACCTTTCGTGGCTCGACGACTTCGCGGCGCTGGCAGCCAGCGGCAACTTCTCGCGCGCGGCCGATGAGCGTCACATGACGCAGCCGGCGTTCAGCCGCCGCATTCGCGCGCTGGAAGAGTGGCTCGGCGTCGACCTCTTCGATCGCAGCTCGCAACCCGCCCAGCTGACCGCAGTGGGGCATTGGTTCCGCCAAGTCGCGCAGGACCTGCAAGCCGAGGTCGCGCGCATCCCGGGGGAAGCGCGCGCAATTGCCGAGGCCAGCTCCACGACGCTGCGCTTCGCCTCCACGCATGCGTTGTCCTTCACCTTCATGCCCCGCTGGCTGCGCACGCTCGAAAGCCAGACTGCCGTCGGTCCGATCCAGCTCGTCTCCGACGTGCAGCAGAAGTGCGAAGCGCTGGTCTTGCAGAGCCAGGCGCAGTTCATGCTCGCCCACGGCCACGCGAGCGTGCGCGGACCGTTGGACGAGGCCGGATGCCCGAGCCTGGTCGTCGGCACGGATCGGCTGATTCCGGTGTCGGCACCGGACAAGAAAGGTTATCCGGTCCATGGGCTGTCGCCGGACGGCAAGACGGCCGCGGTCCACCTGCTGAGCTACAGCGCCGAATCGGGCCTGGGTCGCATCCTGCGCGAGCTGAAGGGACCAGCGCTGGACCGTCTGCACGCGTCGAACGTGCTGACCGCGCATCTGGCTTCGGTGCTGCGCACGATGGCGCTCGACGGCCGTGGCCTGGCCTGGCTGCCGCAGCTGCTCGTCGGCGACGACATCGAAGGCGGCCGGCTCGTCGTGGCCGCGCCCGAGGAGTGGTCGATCGACCTGGAGATCCGCCTGTACCGCGACCGTGCCGCACTCGGCAAGGCCGCCGAGGCGTTCTGGTTTGCCGCACAGGAGGCAGCAGCCACGGCCAGCTGAGCGGTGCCGGCGGATGCCGGGGCAGCCCTGGTGTGCCGGTGCTTTGAAGGCATCAAAGCCGAAAAATCAGGCATTGGCCTTCGCCGAACCGGCCGACGATCATCCGAGCCACAGCGCCCTGAGGGCGCGCCCACTCGGAGACAGACATGGACAAGCTCGATCGACGTACGTGGGGCCTTGCGATGGCCTCGGTTCTTCTTGCGGCGGCGGGCACGACCCGGGCCGAGTTCCCGGAGAAGCCGGTCACGCTGCTCGTGCCGTTCGCGGCTGGCGGCCCCAGCGACAAGATCGCACGCGACCTTGCCGAAGCCTTGCGCAAGCGGCTGAACCAGACCGTCATCGTCGAGAACGTCGGCGGTGCGGGTGGCACGCTGGGCGCGGCGAAGGTGGCGACAGCAAGGCCCGACGGCTACACCCTGCTGGTGCACCACATCGGCTTCGCGACGGCACCCACGCTGTACCGCAAGCTGCCCTACAAGGGCATCGAGGACTTCGCCTACCTGGGCCTGATCAACGAGGCGCCTTCGACCTTGATCGGCCGCACGACCTTGCCGGCGAAGGACTTTGCCGACCTCCGCAAGTGGATTGCGACCGATCCGACGAAGGTCAACCTGGCCCATGCGGGCGTCGGGTCCGCCTCGCATCTCTGCGGCCTGATGTTGCAGAGCGCCTTGAAGGCGGAGATGACGACGGTGCCATACAAGGGCACGGGCCCGGCCATGACCGACCTGATGGGCGGCACGGTAGACCTGATGTGCGAGCAGGCCACGAATGCCGTGCCCCAGATCGAAGGTGGCAAGGTGAAGGCGTTCGCGGTGACCAGCAAGGACCGCATGAAGCTGCCTGCACTAGCCGGCCTTCCGACGCTGGCCGAAGGCGGCCTGAGCGACTTCAGTGTGACGGTCTGGCACGGGCTCTATGCGCCGCGCAACACGCCAGCGCCCGTGCTGAGCAAGCTGAACGAAGCGCTGCGCGGGGCACTCAAGGATCCGGAACTCATCAAGCGCCAGGAGGCGCTGGGGATCACGGTCGTGTCGGACACCCGCCTCGAACCGGCGGCGCACAAGAAGTTTGTCGAAGGCGAGGTCGCGCGCTGGGCCAAGATCATCCAAGCCGCGGGCGCTTACGCGGATTGATGTCTACGACCGGCGCTGGAGCGGGCCGCCGAGCTGCTGCCCTCGCTTTCACGGCGGTACTCATGCGAAGTCGGTGGTCGTGCACCACACACGGCAATCGACCGACGACTGCTTCCAACCCGTGCGAGTGTCGGAGATGGGTCGAGACGGCGCAGTCGCTCGTCGAGGCAGCGAGGCCGGAAGCGGTCATCAACATTGAGGATGCAGTTTGCCGCCGCTCGTGGAAGTCACTGGGCGGCCATCAGCGGCCGTCCAGTGCATCCGCTCCAAGCGGTCAGTGACGCGTAGCGAGCGTCTGAATGAGGCACGACGTCGGCGACCTCAGCGGCACTCGAAGCCAGCTGCTTCCGGGTGTCAGCGGCGCCGCTCTTGAGCGTGGCCTGTTTCGGGTGGGAGCACAGCGGCCTGCCCCTCGTCACCGGGCAGCCGGCGCGGCCACGACCCGATGAGCGCCGCGGGCAGCCTGGGCTTCCTGCCCTTTATGGCGCCTCCGCCGCGCTGGAGAAAGCCTGCGGCCCGAGCGTCGAGCCTGGGGCGCCGAAGCCCGATCTCCACCGCTGTCCCCAAGTGCTCAGTCAGTGTGCGTGTGCTCCAGTTGGGCCTGCCGCGCCTTCTACCGGCAGGGTGTCGATCGGCTGATCGGTGCCTCGCCGCCTACCTGCACCGTGCCCCCGCCACGAGGTCGTCCAGGTAGTACAGGCCCATTGCCATCCTTTCCATCAGAGCGTTTCGAGCGCCAGCGCGATGCCCTGACCGCCGCCGATGCACAAGGTCACGATGCCCCGCCTCAGCCCGTCGCGTCGCATCGAATGCAGCAAGCGCGTGGTCAGCACGGCGCCCGTTGCGCCGATGGCGTGGCCGTGGGCGATGGCGCCACCCTCGACGTTGACGATTGCGTATTCCAGTGGACGTCAGCATCCAGTCCAGCGCGACGAGCACGCGATCCAGTCTTCATGAGCAGCCGCATACGCCGCCGCGCGCCATGACCGAGGCCGACATCCAGGCCGTGATCGGCGAGTACGCAACTGCCGCGCGGCTGGCCATCCAGGCTGGCTTCGACGGTATCGAGTTGCACGCGGCCAACGGCTACCTGCTCGAGCAATTCCTGAACGCCAACGTGAATCGCCGCACCAATGGCTATGGCGGCACAGCCGAAGGGCGCAACCGGTTGGTGCTAGAGGTCGCCCGTGCTGCTGTGAAGGAGATCGGCGCTGAGCGAGTCGGCATCCGCCTGTCGCCTCACGGCGTGCTCAATGGCACCGGTGCATACGAAGGCGTAGACGAGCAATACCTGACGCTGATCAAGCAACTCTCTGCGCTCGGCCTCATGTACGTTCACGTGCTGGACCATTCGGCCATGGGCACTCCGCCCGTCCCGGCGAAGCTGAAGACCGACCTGAGGGCTGCATTCGACGGCCCCTTCATCCTCGCCGGCGGGCTCAACAAGGCCAGCGCAGAACAGGCGCTGAGCGACGGCCGCGCAGACCTGACCGCCATGGGCAGGCCTTTCATCGCCAACCCTGACCTGGTCGAGCGCCTGCGCCAGGACGCGCCCTTGAACGCGCCTGCACCGGACAAGTTCTACACGCCGGGTGCAAAGGGCTACACGGACTATCCGACGCTTGTAGGTTAATCGCGGTGACTTGAAGAAAGCGGGGGCAGCTGTCGCAGCGAACTGATGCCCGCATCCGTTCGAGGGCAGCTCAGGGCCGCTCTCAGCGGACCTTCACCACGACCTTGCCTTTGGCACGCCCCTGCTCGACATAGGCCAGAGCCTCTGCGGTCTGGTCCAGCGTGAACGATCGGTCGACGACGGGACGGATCGCACCCTTCTCCACCAGCGCCGTGATCTGGCTCAGCTGCTTGCCTTCTGCGCGCATGAAGACGAACGCATAGTTGACGCCGCGCGCCTTGGCCTTCCTTCGAATGCCGAAGCTCAGCAGGCGCAGCACCTGCTTCACCGGCCAGGGGAATCCCTGCTCGGCAGCGAAGGCGGGCGTGGGCGGCCCGGAGATCGAGATGAGGTGCCCGCCGGGCTTGAGCACCTGCAGCGACTTGTGCAGTTCATCGCTGCCGAGGCTGTTCAGCACCACGTCGTAGTCACGCAGTTCGGTGGCGAAGTCCTGCTTCTTGTAGTCGATGACCACATCGGCGCCCAAGGCCTTGACCCAATCGACGTTTGCCGTGCTCGTGTTCGTGGCGACCCAGGCCCCAAGGTGCTTGGCCAACTGGATCGCGATGCTGCCAACCCCACCTGAGCCCGCCTGAATGAACACCTTCTGCCCCTTCTTCAGCTTGGCCGTCTCGACCAAGACCTGCCAGGCCGTCAGCGCCACGAGCGGCAGCGAAGCCGCTTCGCTCATGCCGATGTTGGCGGGCTTGCGAGCCACCGACGTGGCCTTGACCGCGATCAGCTCTGCGAACGTGCCAATCCGGTCGTCGTCGGGGCGGGCATAGACCTCGTCACCCACATTGAAGTCTCGAACGAGACGGCCGACCCGCACGACGGTGCCGGCCACGTCGTTGCCGAGGATGAGCGGCATGCGGTAGGGAAGGACGAGCTTGAACTCCCCGGTCCTGGTCTTGGTGTCCAGCGCGTTCACGCTGGCGGCGTGAATCTGGATCAGCACGTCGTCGTCATGCATGCCCGGTTCAGGCATGTCGGCGAGGCGACCGACTTCCTTCTTGCCGTAGCGGTCGATGATGAAGGCTTTCATGGGGGTCTCACTCTCTTGGAAATGGTAGGGCCAGGCGGCAGCCGGGTGACCCGGGATTCGAAATCGTCAATGCCTTGCCGCGCCCTCAGGCGCTCACGTCCACAACCGTGCGCCCACGCACCTGCCCTCGCAGCACGGGCTCCGCGAGGCCGGGTACATCCGCGAGGCGGACAACCCGCGTGGCCCGCGCGAGCTTGTCCAGATCGAGGTCCTTCGCCAGGCGGGACCACGCTGCCAGGCGCACGTCCTGCGGTGCGTTGACCGAGTCGATGCCGGCCAGCGTGACATTGCGCAAGATGAAGGGAAGGACCGAGCCGGGAAGGTCCGTACCCTGTGCCAGGCCAAACGCGGCCACGGCGCCGCGGTAGCGGGTCTGGGCCAGCACATTGGCCAGTGTGTGGCTACCCACCGAGTCGACGGCTCCAGCCCAGCGCTCGTTGCCGATCGGCGCGCCCGGTTCGGACAGCGTGCGGCGATCAATCACCTCCACGGCGCCCAGGTCACGCAGATAGGCCGTCTCCTCGGCGCGCCCGGTCGAGGCGACGACGCGGTAGCCGAGCTTGGACAGCAGCGCGATGGCGACGGATCCGGACCCACCGCCGGCGCCGGTCACCAGCACCTCGCCCTTGTCCGGTGTCAGGCCAGCGTGCTCCAGCGCCAGCACGGCAAGCATTGCCGTGTAGCCCGCCGTGCCGATGGCCATGGCGTCTCGCGTCGAGAACACGTCTGGCAGCTTGATCAACCAGTCGCCACTGACGCGGGCCTTCTGCGCGAAGCCGCCGTGATGCGTCTGGCTCAGGCCCCAGCCGTTGGCAACCACGCGGTCCCCCGGCGCGAACGCCGGGTGTGAGGACGTTTCCACCACGCCGGCGAAATCGATGCCTGGAATCAGTGGGAACTGGCGGATGACCGGCGCGCGGCCGCTGATCGCCGCCGCGTCCTTGTAGTTCACCGTCGAGTAGTCGATCGCGACGGTGACGTCGCCGGGCATCAGATCAGCCTCGGAGAAATCGACCAGGGCGGTCGAAATCGCCTCACCAGACTTGGTGCTCAGTAGTGCTTTGAATGTCATTGCATTGCTCCTTTGCAATAGCGGTTTGTTCGAGAGTGTTCAACTGCGCGCGCGCAGGCGACGTGTGCGGTAGGTGCCCCAACCGCTGAGCACTGCAGACTTCAAGAAGGCCGACAAGCCACTCTCGCGGGGATGAGGTGGCGGAAGTGCTCGGCCTGGGTGCGCACGGTGTGCAGCAAGACCAGCGGCGGCCCCTTTCCGCCCGAGAGATAGCGCAATCGCCCCAGACCCTTCTCCTTTGACCCGAGCGGGTCAAGAAAGTGATCCTCGGTCCCGGGAATCCTGATTGCGGAAATTGGATCACAGCTGGTGAGCGGCACGGTGGGTCTCCTCGAATCTTCAGGGTATGTCGTGGCTGTTCGGTTGCGACGCGGCCACTCAGCGCAAGGGCTGATAGCGCGATGCCGCTTCGTTGCTGGAGAGGTGGGGCGCCATCGCCTTGCGCGCGCCTTCGTAGGCGTCCCAGAGGGCGACGTCGTGCAGCGAAGGAAGCGTCACCGACTCGCCGCGCTCGAAGCCCTGCAAGGCGGCATCCACCAGGTCTTCCGCACGCATCACGATCTGCGCCGGCAGGTGCTCCACGGGAAGGCCGCCGCGTGCCCAGAACTCGGTGGCCGTCGCACCCGGCAGCACGGCTTGCACCCGCACGCCCTTGCCGGCCAGCTCGTGCTGCAGCGATTGACTGAAAGCCAACACGAAGGCCTTGCTGCCGCCATACACGCCATTCAAGGTTTCCGGCGAGACGGCCACGATGGAGGCGATGTTGATCAACGCACCGCTGCCGCGTGCCACGAAGCCGGGCACCGCTGCGTAGCTCAGCCGGGTCAGCGCCGTGACGTTGAGGTCGATCATGCGCACCATCTGGTCCACGTCGCTCTCCAGCAGCGACGTGTGCGTGCCGATGCCAGCGTTGTTGACCAGCAGGGTGATGCTCGCATCCTGCTTGAGCTTGTTTTCCACGCTGCGCAGCGCCACCGGGTCGTTCAGGTCGGCGGGAAAGACCTCCACCGCGCGGCCGTGGCGGCTGCTGATCTCCTCAGCGAGCGGGTTCAAGCGCTCGCGGCTGCGGGCGACGAGGATGAGGTCGTAACCGCGCCGCGCCAGGCGGTCGGCGTAGAGGGCTCCAATGCCGGAGGAGGCTCCGGTGATGAGGGCGGTGCCCAGGTTCGTCTGCGTCATGGTGGTGCTCCGTCTTGGGGTTTCGATGGTGCGCATGTTGCGTCGTCGGGCGCCTGGCGTAAATGACGCATATAGTCATGTTTCATGCCATATCCTCCGGAGACCGCACATGCACAGAATCAGCTACGTCCTGCCGGAAGGCTTCCAGGTGATGGCGCTGGCCACGCAGGCGGTCTTCGAGTTCGCCAACCTCGTGGCGGGCGAGCCCTTCTACGAGGTGACTTGCCACTCGATGCCCGGCGGCAGCGTGAAGGCTTCGCTGGGCACGGCCCTGCAGACGAGGCCCTTCACCGCACGCAGCACGGCCGACACCTGGATGGTGGTGGGCGTGATCGACCCGTTGGCCACACCATCACCACCCCAATTGCTGCAGGCGCTGCGAAAGTGCAGCGCTCGGGCGCGCCGGACCGTGGGGCTGTGCACCGGCGCCTTCGTGCTGGCCGAGGCCGGCTTGCTGGCAGGGCGACGTGCCACGACGCACTGGGCCTATGCGGACGCACTGCAACGGCGGCATCCCGATGTCCAGGTCGAGCCGGACCGCATCTTCATCGCCGATGACCCGATCTGGACCTCCGCCGGCATGACGGCGGAACTGGATCTGGCGCTCGCCCTCGTCGGGAAGGACCTGGGCGACGACGTGGCGCGATCGGTGGCGCACCGGCTGGTCATGCATCAGCGCCGTTCCGGCGGCCAGTCGCAGCATTCGGAGATCCTGAATCTCGCGCCGCGCTCGGACCGCATCGCACGGGCGCTGGAGCATGCACGCCGCCACCTGGCGCAGTCGCTGGGCGTGGAAGAACTCGCTGCGGCCGCGAACCTGAGCCCGCGCCAGTTCAGCCGTGTGTTCACGGCCGAGACCGGCCAGTCACCGGCCAAGGCGGTAGAGCGTTTGCGCGTGGAGGCGGCGCGCTTGATGATCGAGCGCAGCCGCCACCCGCTGGAGGTGGTTGCACGCGAAACGGGCTTTCGCGATCGGCGCCATCTTCGCGAGGCGTTCATGCGGGGCTTCGGCAAGCCGCCTCAGTCACTCAGGCGCGACGCCCGCCTGGGGTCCTGAAGCGTGTGGAGATGATGCTGACAGTCTTGCCATGCGTCGATCGTCAACAATCGGCACACGAGACCGACCACTCGTTCACGAGCGCGGGCGTTGCTATGCGATGTCTGGATTGGAGCTGGACGCGGGGCCCGCGGCTTCTGGCTACGCGATGCAGATCAAAAGCGGCTGGTCCTGGGCAAGAGCTACTACGGCTCCGCGCCGCTTGGCCCGTGGATGGTGACCGCTGACGGCCGTGTCTTGAAACATCGGCGTTCTAGCGAGCGCGACACCTCAAGCAGTCACGCGTTGGCCACGGGTCGCGGGTGACTGCTTCTCACATGACCGAAGGACTGCTGAGGGTCGGATGCGTAAGTTCGGCGCCGTGAGCAGCAGTCGTTGGCCGGGCGCCGGACGGTGCTCGCCCCGCGCCGACGCTGCCTATGTCTGCAGTACCTTGGACACCGGTCGTTGGCGCCGAAGTTGGCTGGTGACTGAACGACCGCAATGGTTCCGAGTCCGTGAGTTGCGCGTCCACTCGCGAGCGACCGGACACGCTGCTTTGCAGTTATCCGGCCGTCGACCGAAGGACAGCAACGGGTCGGGCCATGTCCTCCTCGACGCTCGCGAGCCCGCCCGGCTGCTGACATTCGGGCGCTTGGAACTGTCGTTCGTGAGCGGCTTTCCAGCCACCAGCGGACCGGGCTCGAGCGTCATCGGGAACGCCCCGGCACAAATCCCATGCTCGCCTCTACCCGCTGCAGCTGCGACATCGCCGAGCCCAGCTGGCGCCGCAGTGGCATCAGCGTGCGCTCCGCGGCAGCGATGCGTACCGCGGCCGGACGCAGCTGCTCGCTGCGCAGTAGGCTCGCGATGTCGGTTGCTTCGTCGGTCAGCACTTCGCCAATGCGCGACAGCTCGGCGAACAGGTCTCCGTCGGCCGTGGCCAGGCGGCCGAACGCGGCGTCAGCGTCCGCTAGCACGGAGGGCTGTGTACGTTCCACCAGCCACTCGCGCAGGCCGCCCGCGCGGCCGTAGTGCTCGAGGATTCGCGAGCAGTGCCCGCGCTTGTCGTCGACGAGTCGACTCAGGCTGCCGCCGGCCAGCCCGGCGTAAGTCTTCAACGTGCCGCGCTTGGCGCCAACGACCGGAGCCAAGAAGCGGTCGATCGCTTCCGACGCCGCGGCGTAGGTGGCATGGATCTCGTCGAGCGTCGCAGCCACCTCGCCCATCGGGCCGTCGTTGCGCATCAGCACGCCGCCGAGCGTCCTGACTTCACGCACGAGATCGCGCATCTCGCCCACGGCCCGCGTCGAGTCGGGCACGGCCCATCCCGCCGCTTCCGGCAGTGCGTTCGACCAAGGGCGCGGTGCAGGCTGTGCCAGCAGGCGCCGGATCAGCGTGAACAGCTGCGCGAGCCCCCCCGCGCTTTTCCCGGACCAGCCGCTCAGGTCCAGGTGCTGCCAGCGGTCGAAGCCCAGCGGGACGTACGCGTCCCTGTCCAGCTTCACCGGCACGAGCACGCCACGCCGCTGCGCGAGCTCGACCTCGCTCGTCACGAAGCTCTTGTCATTCAGATTCTTCGTCCACAGCGCCACCACGCAACGCGCCTGCTGCAAACGGTCGGCCAGCACCTGCCGCCACACGTCGCCGGGTTGCAGCTTCGCGTCCCAGAACACGTTGAATCGGGTCTTGAGCTGATCAACCAGCGGCTCCACGCGCGCTCGGTCGGCATGCGCATAGCTTACGAAGACGATGCCTTTCGGCCGCGAAGTCGGCATGGCTTGCTCCCCAAGGTCCGCAACGGTCGCATCATGCGGCCGCCCGAGGCGCAGTTCAACACGCGGGCAACGAAACGCTCGGCTCGTCCCGGTGAGGCGTTCCAGGTGGCGAACTGGCGCAACCGGCGCTACTTCTTGGTCAGCAGCAGCTGTCCCGCCTTCTGCAGCCGATCCTTGAGGCCGCTCGCGATCAGGCCGAGGACACCGGGCAGCTCGATCTCTATCGTCACTGCGGTGTCGAGCACGTCGATGACACCGGAGACGGTCTGACCCATCGCGGTGACGCCGAAGGTCAGCCGGTCGCCGTCCCAGCGTTGGCTGCAGGCGCCGCCGCTGCCCGGCAACTGCTGGATGATGTTCGCGAAACCGGCCTCGATGCGGCGGCGCGCCTCGGCGCGGCCGAGCTGGTGTGGGATGCTGATGGAGATAGGTGTCGCCATGCGACTTAAGGGTGCCGCGAAGCGAAGCGCCGTGCAAGTGGCTTGAACGCTGCCAGCTAGCGCGCCCGCTTCTTTGGCGCACCCTTGCTCGTTCGATCGGGTGACTGTTCGATCGCCGGCTTGGTGGATGCCTGCCGCTTCTTCGATACAGAAGCGTTCAGGGCGACCGCCATCGCGGCTTCACCGTTCAACAGATCACGCCAACGCAGCTCGACTTCAGGCCTTCTCTTGCCTTTGCCGGTCAACCGAAAGCCTTCTGGATCGACAGCAACGGTGTAATCCACGCCATCGAGGGTGACTTGCCGCTTGAGTTCCTTGGCGAGGACGGTAGCCACTTGAGATGTACTCCATGTCATCCGGTGGCCGGCTTCCAGTCCTTGTCCTTGAACTCGATGAGCACCATGCGCGAGCCGGAGCCACCGATGTTCTCGGCGGAGTGAGTTGAAGCCGGATCCCAGAACGCCGAGCCTGCGGGAATCTGCTTGACTTGAACCTTGCCGTCTTCCGTGGTGAGCTTCACCTTGGCGGGCGTGAGCGTCACGGTCACGTGGTCGGGGTGCGAATGCTTGCCGATGCCGCACACCCCGATCCCGGGGCGCGACACGTACTCGAGCACGCGACACTTCGCGTTCTCGAACAGTACCTTGTAGCTGCGCGGCTCCATCTTGGCTGCGTCCTGGGCCAGCGCAGCCTCGGCACCGACTCCCAGCGCGGCCAGCCACATCAAGGCCTCGCGGCGGCTGCCCTGCGCCACGCCGCAATCGCATCGCATCGACTTCTTCATGGGACGTCCTCCAGTCACATCTGCCGAAAGAGGTGGTGATGGTGCTCGCTCACCG
>DATKCI010000352.1:0-19358 GCA_035513255.1 Piscinibacter sp.
TCGCGTCTGTACGCCATGCTGCACCTGGCGGTGCACGATGCACTCAACGCCATCCAGCGCCGATCGCGTTAGACGGTGGTGCGCGAGATGCCGAGGTTGCGCGAGGTCTGGCTCACGCTGCGGCCGGTGCGCTCGGTCTAACATTATTGGGTCAGGTCTAGGTCAGGTCTTGCCTTTTGCCCTGCATGTCAGCCGGACCCGACCCTCCTATCCCCTGGGACAGTTCGGCGTCCTATTTGGTCAGCTCTTCGTCAACGCGAACTCCATGGGTCCATCCAGACACATTGATGTAGTAGCGCGTGCCCTTGCCTTGCCCGCCGCTCCAAAGCAAGCCTTTCGTGAGCATGTCCGTGAGATCACGCGTGGCTGTCGCCTTCGATGCCCCGGTCATCTTCATGAACTTCTCGGCGCTGAGGCCGCCGAGAAAGCCACCGTCGCCGTCGTCCAGCAAACGTTGCAGGACCTTTCTTTGTCTCGCATTGAGGGCGACGGTGGCGTGATCGCTCCAAAAGCGCCCCTTCTCGATCGCGCGGTCAATGATGTCGCCGGATCGACGGCAGGCTGCGGACAACTGCTGCGCGAACCACTTCACCCACTCGGTCGTCTCCCCATCGCCGCGCTGCGCCTGGTTCAGCGCGTCGTAGTAGGCGCGTCGTGACTCGAGCAGCTGCCGGGAAAGGCTGTAGAGGCGAACAGGCGCGCTGTGGTCCTGCGCTATCGCCATGTCGACGATCGCCCTGCCGATGCGTCCGTTGCCATCCTCGAACGGGTGAATGGTTTCGAACCACAGATGCGCGATGGCGGCTCGCGCGAGCCCATCGGTCTTCGCTGGCTGGCCCGACATTGGCCGAGTGGCTGAGAACCACTCCAGGAAACGGTCCATCTCCGCGGGAACCTGCCGCGATGGCGGCGCCTCGTAGTGGACGACTTCCTTTCCCGGCGCGCCGCTCACGATCTGCATGGGCTCGGAATGGTTGCGGTAGCGGCCCACCGCGATGCGGCGGATGCCGCTCGTACCGCCCGGAAACAATGCCGACTGCCAACGGCAAAGGCGGTCGTTGTCGAGAGGCGAGTCGAAGGCGTTCGTCGCGTCGCTGATGACCTCCACCAAGCCATCCACGTGGCGGTCCTGAGGTCCCCCGTCCGCCATGCCCAAGCGACGCATGACGGATGAACGCACGGCAGCGGGATCGAGCTTCTCGCCTTCGATCGCGGCCGTCGCGAGCACTTCTTGCTGTAGAACTTCGCGAGCCACCTCGCCGGCGCGATCAATGCCAATCGCCCGGGCCTTTCCTTCGATCTCACCCTGCATTCGCCGCGCTTCCAGGAGCGCGGCGGCACTGACGTTGAGATCGAACTGGAGCTTTGGCCAGTCCGGCTTTTGCCAGACGTAGATCGCTTTGAGTGCGCTCATGAGCCGTATCGTATCAAATGCGGCTCATGATGTGAGCCGTATTTGGGTGCTTTCCGGCTCAAGTGGGCCCATCCGCCGATCAATGGATTGCGACGTCGGCGCGGTTCAGCCCCTCGCCTCGCGCAGGTGCCGGTAGACGGTGGTGCGCGAGATGCCGAGGTTGCGCGAGGTCTGGCTCACGCTGCGGCCGGTGCGCTCGAACTCGTGCCGCACCATCTCGCTGGCACCCTGCTGCAACGCCGACGCGCTCGGCGGGCTCGCCGCCGGCAGCAGACGATCGACGTCGGCACGGGTCAGGCGGCGATCGGCGTGGGCCAGCAGCGCGCGCGTCAGCACCGACCGCAACTCGCGAAAGTTGCCGGGCCACGCATGCCACGCGAGACGTTCGATGGCGTCGTCGCCGATCGTCGCGCCGGCGTCCAGGCCGGCCAGCACGCTGCGCACCGCCGTCGCGAAGTCGCGCCGCTGGCGCAATGGCGGCAACCCGACGCACACTGTGTTGAGCCGGAACAACAAGTCCGCGCGGAAGCGGTGCGCCGCCACCTCGTCGTCGAGCTCGGCGTTGGTGGCGACGAGCAACTGCACGTCGACGCGGCGCCCCGCGGTGCCACCCACCGGCCGCACCTCGTGGTCATCCAGGAAGCGCAGCAATGCCGCCTGCAGATGCATGGGCATTTCGCGCACTTCGTCGAGCAGCAGCGTGCCGCAGTCGGCGCTGGCGATCAGGCCGACGCTTCCGTCGCGCCGCGCACCGGTGAAAGCGCCGCCGACATAGCCGAAGAGCTCGGCCTCGAAGAGGCCGTCGGGCAATGCGCCGCAGTTGATGGCGACGAAGGCCCCTTTGCGGCCGCTCGCGCGGTGGGCGTGGCGCGCCAGCACTTCCTTGCCGCTGCCGGTCTCGCCCTGGATCAGGATCGGCACCCTCATGCGGACGGCCGCCTCGACAAGGCGGAAGGCGTCGGCCACGGCAGGGTCGTCGGCCACCACCTGCGGCGCGGACCGCGCTACGGCAGCCGGTTCCCTGCGCGCCGGTGGCGCGGGCCTTGGGCGTTCGGCGGGCCGGCTCAGGCAGGTGGCCACCAGCGAGCTGCCGAGCGTGTCGCGCAGGCGCAGGTCGCCACCCCGGTGAAGCCGCGCGAGCACCTGCTCGAAGGGCTCGCCGAACAGTTCTTCGAACGAGGCTCCCGGCGCGCCGTCCAGCCCCTGCAGCAGGTGTCGGCCCCGCGCGTTCAGCGCCAGCAGGCGGCCTTCTTCGTCGAAGGCCAGCAGCCCTGCGCTCAGAGTTCGCAGGAATTCTGGCCGTGGGTGGATCGCGAGCACGAACCGCGACCGCATCTGGTGGACCAGCAGCTCGTTCTCGATGTGGGTGGCGGCCATCTGTACCAGCGCCTGCGTGTGGCGCTGGCGCGATTCGTAGTACGACGAGGCATCGAGCACGCCGACGATGTCGCCGTGCGCATCGCGCACCGGGGCCGCGGTACACGAGATTTCGCCGAGTTGCAGAAGGTAGTGCTCGAGCCCGGTGACTGCCACCGACCGCCCGGTGGCGAGCGCGGTACCCAGGCCGTTGGTGCCGCACAGGGATTCGCTCCAGCAGCTGCCGGCCAGGATGCCGGCATCCGACCCGCTCATCGAGAAGCGGTTGTCGGAGTAGAGGTCGAGGATCACGCCGTCCCGATCGGCGAACGCGAGCAGGAAGTTGGAGCCGGCGATTTGTTGAGACAGCGTCTCGAGCTCGGCCTGCGCCAAGCGGCGCGTCACCTCGGCCCGCTCGCGCCGGCGCGCCAGGTCGGCGGCGTCGACCATCGTGATCGCCGTGCGCGCCGCGCTGTCGAGCCCGGCCTGCATGCAGCGGGCCCAGCTGTCCAGGATCTCCGACGGCGGCATGCCGTCGGGCGGCATCGCGCAACCACGCGCACGAACGGCGCGTGCATGCGCCAGCTGACGCTCGTCTGTCACGGTCATGACGGTCTCCGCGGGCCGATCCTCGCCGGCTTGAAGCGGCCTACGGTAGCAGTCGCAAACGGCTGGCGCAAGTGCACAGTTTCTGAACGTCTGCCGCGCCACGCGCTCCAAGTGTGGACACCCGCGCTTTCGCAGCACCTGCGTGGAGCGACGCGATTCGAGGGTGTACCCGGATTGGTACAGGCATTGCGTACAGCGGCGATGGCGCCGCCTGCGGCGCAGTCGACAAAACACCGAAGCCCCCACAGGAGACACGCATGAAGACATCCCCCTCGCTCGTACGGCGCACGCTCGGCGCAGCCTTGGCCTTGTTGGTGGCCGGCCAGGCTCAGGCGCAGGCCCCGAACATCGAGAACCTCAAGCAGATGAAGGTGTCGGGTGTCGACCCCAGCATGCCGCCGGTGCCGCAGGAAGGCAGGAACGCCGAGGCGCTGCGCGAGAACCTCAAGCGCATCAAGCTGCCACCGGGCTTCAGGATCGACCTGTACGCGGTGGTTCCCGACGCGCGCCACATGGCCGTGGCGCCGAGCACCAACATGCTGTTCGTCGGCACGCGCAAAAACACCGTTTGGGCTGTGACCGATCGCAACAGCGACGCCGTGGCCGATGAGGTCAAGCCCTTCGCTCCTTCGGCCAAGTTCCATGTGCCGAACGGCGTTTGCTGGACCCGGGACGGCTTCCTGATCGTCGTCGAACACAACCGGGTGTTGAACTTCCCGGCCGCCGAGTTCTTCTTTGAAGGCGGCGACGTCGCGGTCATCGAGACCGTGCCGCAGGGCAAGCTGATCCCTCCGGAAGAGGAGTCGTACAACCATCACGCGCGCACCTGCCGCGTCGGGCCGGACGGCATGCTCTACATCACGCTCGGCCAGCCGTTCAACGTACCGCCACGCAGCAAGCTGGACCTCTTCAACAAAGTCGGCATCGGCGGCATCGTGCGCATGAACGCGTTCGACGGCTCCAAGCGGGAGGTCTACGCGACCGGGATCCGCAATTCGGTCGGTCTGGAATTCAACCCGAAGGACAAGACACTCTGGTTCACCGACAACCAGACCGACGGCATGGGCGACGACATTCCCGCCGGTGAGATCAACCGCGCCACCCGGGCCGGCCAGTTCTTCGGCTATCCGTGGAAGCAGGGCAAGACGCGCATCACCGACGAAGGCTACGACAAGGACCCGCTGCCGCCGAACATCACCGATCCGCAGGTCTACATGGATGCTCACGCCGCCGACCTGGGGCTGGCTTTCTACACGGGCAAGGCCTTTCCGGCGAAGTACCAGGGCGGCCTGTTCTCGGCCCAGCACGGCTCCTGGAACCGCACCAAGCCGATCGGCGCACGCGTCATGTTCACCAGCCTGAAAAGCGACGGCACGGCCGACAAGACCGAGGTCTTTGCCGACGGCTGGCTCGACGGCGAGACCGGCCTGTACCGCGGCCGCCCGGTCGATGTGGCGATGATGAAGGACGGCTCGATGCTGGTCAGCGACGACTTCGCCGGCGCGCTCTATCGCATCAGCTACAGCGCGCCGTAAATGGCGGCCGTCATCCTGCGCGCAGCCCTTGCCGCGGCTGTGGCCGCTGCCGGCTGTCCGGCCGCGGCAGACGACATCGCCGCAGGCCGGGCGAAGGCCCTGGCCTGCGCGGTGTGCCACGGGCCGCTGGGCGTTTCGACCCAGCTCGACGCGCCCCACCTGGCCGGCCAGCCTGCCGTCTATCTGGCCACCCAATTGCGGGCCTACCGCAGTGGTGGGCGCAAACACGAAGTGATGGCCGTGGTCGCCAAGCCTCTTTCCGATGACGACATCACCCAACTCGCCGCCTGGTTTTCAGCCATCCGCATCGAAGCGTCGCCGCCGCGCTGACGTGGGGTGGCTCGCCGCGATCGTGCTGCCGGCAGTATGGGCGTCCAGGCGCGGCGCAGCTGCACGCAGTGCAAGCTTGCCGAGAGAGTGCCGGCGACCTCGTCCAGCGACTGCCGAGGATCGGATCAGCCCGGGCCTTTCGTCTTGCGCCTGCCGCCCGCCTTCACGGGGCTGGGGCGCAGGGCGGACAGTTGCTCTTGCAGCATCGGCGCCAATGTCTCGCGCAGCAAGGCGGCGGGACCGCCCGGCGGCGTGAAGGCGCCGAACTGGCCAGCCAGCGTCAGGTTCGCAAATCCGTGCACCGCCGACCACATCGACAGCAGCGCGTGCCACTGCGCCGGCGCCAGCGGCTCCGAAGCGGTCAGGCCGTAGAGGTCGCGTACGCCGCGCTCCAGCGTCATGAACGCCGCCTGCCCGCTTTGTTCCAGCGCCGGGCCCTTGGGCAGGCCGCTGCGGAACATGGCGCCAAAGCGCCCCGGATGGCGCAGCGCAAATTCGACATAGCCGACGCCTTGTTCGCGCAGGCGGGCCACCGGATCGGCGCCCCCGCGCGCGTTGCCGGCTTCCAGCGCGGCGGTCAGGCCGTCGAAAGCCAGTGTCGCCACCGCCTCCAGCAGGCCGTCGGCGTCGCCGAAGTGATGCGCCGGCGCAGCCGGTGAAACGCCCGAGCGGCGTGCCACCTCGCGCAAGGAAAAACCCTCGAGCCCACGCTCGGCCAGCACGGCTTCCGTCGCCTCGATCAGCGCTTCGCGCAGCGCGCCGTGGTGATACCCGTCGCGCCGCGGGGCGGCTGCGGCACGAGGGCGGCGTGGGGCGGGCTTGTTCTTCAGCGTTGGCATGGGGTCGATGTTGGACAACTTGACAGTGTTCAAATGATAACCTATTCTGCATTTGAACGCTGTTTAGATGCGCGTTGAACGAACCTTCAACTGTCAGAGGCCATCGCCATGCCAAGCCTGATTTCCATCAACCCGGAACTGATCTTCTCCCTGGCCAATGCGCTGGCCCTCGTCTCGTGGCTGGCCTTGGCCGTGTCGCCGTATCGCGCACGCTGGTCGGCGCGGGTGCGGCTGATCGCGGGCTACGCCGTGCCGCTGGTGTTCGCGGTGGTGTATGTGGTGCTGTTCGCTGCCAACGGCATGGGCGGCGGTGGTTTCGATTCGATCGCCTCGGTGCAGCGTTTGATGGCGGTGCCTGGCTTGTTGACCGCGGGCTGGCTGCACTACCTGGCGTTCGATCTCTTTGTCGGGGCCTGGATCGCCGAGCGTGCCGGCGTGCTGGGGATGCCGCACCTGCTGCTGTTGCCCTTGCTGGCACTGACCTTCATGTTCGGCCCGTCCGGTCTGCTGGCTTTCTTCGTGCTGCGCCTGTGGTGGTCGCGGCGCCAGCCGCGAGCTGTTCTCGCCTGAGCCCATCGGCTCGCGTTCTGATTCATCTCTGGAGGTGTTCATGTCCACCCTGATCCGCCCGTTCATTCCGTCGAGCCGCAGCCCTGTGCTGGGGCGGCTTGGCGGCCTGGCTGCAGAACTGTTGGCGCGCGAACGCCGGCTCACGCTGTACGGCGGGCTGCTGCTGGCGCTGCTGCTGCCTATGGCCATCGCCTGGGGTGTGGACGACCGCATGCTGCGCGGCGCCAACGTCTGGCTCAAGCCCATGAAGTTCTCGTTCTCGATCGCCGTGCTGGCGCTGACCACGGCCTGGTTCGTCGGCCACCTGCCGGCCGAGCGGCGCCGCGGGCGTGCTGTCGACCGCATCGTCTGGCTGTTGATCGGCGCCGGCACTTTCGAGCTGAGCTACATCACGTTGCAAGCCGGGCTGGGGCAGGGCTCGCACTACAACGTCGGCGACATGTTGCATGGCGCGATGTACACGCTGATGGGCATCGGCGCGCTGCTGCTCACCGTGACGCAGCCGATCCTCGCGTGGCAGCTCGCCCGCCACCCGGACCCGCAGCGGCCGGCCGCCTACCGCCACGCGGTACTGATCGGCCTGGTGCTGACCTTCGTTTTTGGGGCCGTTGTCGGCGGATTGCTGTCCTCGATGCAGCCGCCCAGCGGCGGCGCCACGCTGCCCATGTTGGGCTGGGCGTTGTCGGGTGGCGACTTGCGCCCGGCGCACTTCGTCGGCATCCATGCCGAGCAGGTGCTGCCGGTCGTCGGCTTCGCAGCCGCAACGCTAAGTGGGTGGCGCGCCAAGACCGCGGTGTGGGCCGCCGCCGCAGGGTATGCGCTGCTGTTCGCGCTGCTCGTGGCCTGGGGCTTGAGCGGGGGATCCTGACCCAGGCGTATCCGACATGTCGAGCGCGCCCGCATGTCGGAAGGCGTTGTTCTCAGGCGCTGAATGCCCATAGTGCACAACCAGAGGCGAAGGCGCCCGCTGCACTGACCGAAGCCATCAGCATCGCGCCGGGCGGCGATGGCCCTGCCGACGCAAGCCGGCGGCCGCGCTGGAAGCCAAGGGCGATCACGACCGTCGAAATGGCGCCGAGCAGGGCGGCGCAGATGAGCAAGGCCGTCGAGTGCGACAGCGCGCCGACGCGCAGCAGCAAGGCCGCGTTGACCACGATGGCGACACCCGTGCGAACCCATGCAAGTTGGGTGCGCTCGGATTGAAGTCCAGGGTCGCGTGCGTTCACCTGTGCATGGCGATGATCAAGACCGCCAACATTGACAGCACCACTGTCGCCGTCGCCAGCAATGGGATCAGCGACGTGCGCGGCAGCGGGCTCGCATGGCGCATCGCCCGCTGGTTGGCGTGCCAGTGCCGGTAGGCGCCGACCGACAGGATCGCTGCCAGAACAGCAAGCGTGCCGGTGATCGTCACCAGCGCCCATCTGGGTTCGAAATGAATGACCTGGTGGATCACCAGCGCGCCCGCCAACAGGGCGAGCGCGGTACGAACCCATGCGAGAAAGGTCCGCTCGTTGGCGAGTGTGAAGCGATAGTCCGGTTCACTTCCGTCGTTCACTGCACACCACCATGGCTCGCTTGCATCATGCCCTGCTCTTCCTCAACGGCGCCAAAGAAACTCAAGCGGTGCCGGTAGGCAGTGGAACGGTATCGACCGTGCCCATCTGTCCGCGCGCGAGCAGATCCAGCAGCTCTGCGCGAGTCGCGAGGTAGTCGGGGTCACTCCACAGATTCCGAAACTCGAACGGATCCTGCTGAAGATCGAAGAGCTCACCTTCCGACAGATCCTGCCACAGCGACAGACGCCAGCGCTGCGTCACCAGCGTGTGAACCCGGGGCACTTTG
This sequence comes from Piscinibacter sp., assembly GCA_035513255.1. Lineage (GTDB taxonomy): Bacteria > Pseudomonadota > Gammaproteobacteria > Burkholderiales > Burkholderiaceae_C > Albitalea. The sequence goes on from DATKCI010000352.1 coordinate 8,499, forward strand.
CCGGTGAGCGGCAGGATGCGCTGGTGGTCGTACTCAATGAGCACGTGAGACCGTCCTGCGGCCTGTCCTCCGATCTGCGGCACGAAGCTTTCACCCTGCATGCCTTCATACGGTGCAAGCCCAGCGCGTTCGAGAATCGAAGGGGCAAGGTCGATCGTGCTCACCAACGACTCGACGACCCTTCCACCCATTGAACTTTCAACGGCTGGATCCTGCCAGATGAGCGGCACTCGAACCAAGCCTTGATAGGGCGCCGGACCTTTCAGGAGAACTCGGTGGTCTCCGAGGTAGTCGCCGTGGTCGCTGGTGAATATCTTCACGACGTTGCCGAGACTGCTCTTCGCGCTCTCCTGCAAAACGCGGCCGATCGCGTGATCAATCATCGTGATAGAGCCGCAAGTCAACGCCTGCGCCTCCCGCGCCTCCTGCTCGCTCACTGCGAATGGAGCGTGCCCTTCGACCTTTGCCGTGCCTGCGGCGCGCTCGTGGATCAAGTGGGAGACGTAGCGAGAAGGCGCCCAATCCGCCGACGAGAATGCCTGCAAAGGTGGCATGTCGTTGGCTCCGTACATATCCCAGTACTTGCCTGGCGGCGTAAACGGGTGATGCGGATCCGGGAACGAGACGACCAGGAAGAACGGCCTGTCGGAACCCGAGGCCGCCCGCGTCCGCAAGAAGTCGACCGCACGTTCGGCAATGCAAGTCGTGGAATAGGCTTCCTCCGGGACGGCAGTACGCCAAGCCTGAGGGCAGCTCGCCACATGAGGGAGCGCGTGGTGTCTGCCCGCGACCTCGGCCGGGTCGATTCCCTTGGCCTGCGCCCAGGCTGTGTAGTCGCCGGCGGCCAGATCGCCATGCCCGATGACGATGTCCGCGGTGTCAAAGCCATAGTAGTCGGTGGCAGGGCTGTGAGTCGCCGCGTTCCAGCGCGATGGTGTTTCGACGTCGTAGTTCCCGCTCGGTCTGCGTTTGGCCTGTGCGAGAGGAGATGGTGGTTTCCTTAGCGAGTCAGGAACCCGCGCACCGCGCCAGATGGGCTTTTCTCCGGCGAAATTCTGGTGATGCGCTTTCCCGATGTGCACCGTGTCGTAGCCCGCCGCACGCAGGAGTTCAACGAACGTGACATTCTCATGGTCGAGCGGTATGCCGTTCGAGCGGACCCCATGGACCGAGGGCATGCGACCCGTCAGCAGGCTGGCCCGATTGGGCATGCACACGGGGCTGGCGACATAGCTTCGTTCGAATCGAACGCCGCTGGCGGCGAGGCCGTCAAGCGAAGGTGTTCGGACAACCGGATGCCCATAACACCCAAGGTAGTCCGCACGGTGCTGGTCTGTCAGGAAGAGGATGAAGCTGGCGGGAGGCGTCGTCATCGGAGGGCCTTCGTCTAGCGCGCGTCCGGCACGCGCCGAGTCTTCAGGAATTCTTCCAGCGTCTCGCCGCGCATCGAGGCATAGACCTCCATGTTGGACATGCGCACCACGCGAGCGAACTTCTCCAGCACGAAGAAGTTGACGCCGTAGCGCACCAGACCGATCCAGTCGCGCGCCAACACCATGGCCCGCTCCTCCTCCGTGAGCCCTGCACGACGGAACGCCTCGTCGCCTTGCTCCAGAAAGAGCTGCCGGTTCTCGGGCTTGCGCAGTTCCCAGAAGAAGCGGTTGATGCGCAGCGCGCGCACGCTCACCTTCAGGTCGAAGGGGTAGGTGCCCTCGATCTGCTCGATGCCCTCGAGTTGCTTGTTCACGCGGATGCCTCCCCGCTCAGTTCCTCGTACAGCACGACGGTCATCGCCGTGGTCGTGGCGAGGTAGTAGTTCTGGTGGAGCTTGCGCAGACGATCCCCCAGTGCACCGCGCATCGCGAGCCACATGATGACCTCGGCGCCCTCGGCGCCACCCAGACGGATGTAGTCCGTGTGCGTGAGGCTCGTCAGACGCGAGGGGTCGTGCTCCAGCAAGCCGAGGAACTGCATGTCCCATTCTTCGTTGTTGAAGCCGGTTCGCTCGCCATGGATTTGATGCGACAGGCCGCCAGTGCCGACGATGACCACCTTCAAGTCCTCGGGATAGGCCTGCACGGCCCGTCGCACTGCCTGTCCAAGTTTGTAGCAGCGCAACGCGGTGGGCAGCGGGTGCTGAAGCACGTTCACCTCGATCGGAACAACGGCGCCGGGCCAGTCGGGCTGGTGTGGCCACAGCAAGGGCAGCGGCGAGTGGCAGCCGTGGTCTAGCGGTCGATCCTGAAAGATGGTCATGTCGAACTCGTCATTGACCAGCGACTCGGCCACATGGATGGCGAGGTCGGTATGGCCCTTGATGGGGGGCAGCGGCCGCAAGCCTGCGCCCTCGTCGGCCAGCTCGAAGCTGGGGCTGATGCCGATGGCGAAGGTCGGGTAGAAATCAAAGAAGATGCTGTTGGCGTGGTCGTTGTAGAAGAAGAGCAGCACGTCCGGCTTCTTCTCCTCCAACCATTTCGCCACGGGCTTGTAGCCCTCGAACAAAGGCGCCCAAGCAGGCTCTTGCGTGCGGCGCTTGTCGAAGGTGACGCCGATGGTAGGCACGTGCGAGGTGCCAATGCCGCCAATGATGGTTGCCATGATTTTCAGGGGGTATGAAGAAGGAAGCGTGCCTCGCGCCGGGCGATGCGCCAGCCTTCTGACGACAGGGAAAGCAGGTCTTCGAACTCGCCAACCACCCGCGGGCCTTGCGCGGGGCGGCCGTGGGGGCCGGGCGCGTCGTCTGTGGAGCCGACCCACAAGGTGACATAGCTGAGTACGCGCGCTTGCACGGACGACTGGACGTCGACGAGCACGTTGGTCACGAGGTGCCGCGTCATGCGGTTGGCGGGCCGCTTCGAATACGTGTCGCGAATGGCATCACGGCCGTGAAGCGGCTGCGTGTTCGGGCGCACCAGCACGCCGTTGGCAAGGAACAGATCGGCGAATCCGGTCGCATCGCCTGCGTCCACGCGGGCCGCCGCCTGCAGCACCAGCTCGCGGCAAGATTCCTGCGCCAGCAGGCGCTCCATCGGCTGCATGGTGCTCATTCCTGCATCCAGTCGAGCAGTGCCCGCGAGACCGCCTCAGGTTGCTCCATCATCGCGAAGTGGCCCGCCTCTTCGATCACCACGAGCCGTGACCGGGGCAGCATCGCGTGCATTTGCTCGTGGCGCGACAGCGGGCTCCATGCGTCCTGCCGGCCGCACAACAGCAGCGTGGGACAGGTGATGCTCTTCAGAATGCCCCTCGCATCCGGCCGGGCGAGCAGCGCCTCGATCTGCGCCTCGAACGCCTCGGGGGTGTTGCGCTCGATCATGTCGAGGATTCGATCGAAAAGCGGAGAGTCCACGCGAGACGGGTGCACCATGCCGCGCGCCCACTCTTGCCCCATGGTGCGCATCCCGCGTTCGCGAGCAAGCTTGAGCAACGCCGTCCGCTGTGCGCGCTCGTGCGCGCCAGCGTCGCTGCTGGCGATGGGATCGACGCCGGAATCCAGCAGGGCAAAACGTTCGATGCGCTCGGGCGCTTGTCGCATGACCTCGAGAGCGACACGTCCGCCCATCGAATGGCCCGCCAATGAGAAGCGCTCCGCCGGAGCGCGGGCCAAGACGTGGCTTGCCATTTCAGGAATGGAGGCGAGCGTGCCGTAGGACGGTACGACGCACTGCGCGAACGAAAGCGCCTCGATCTGCGCGGTCCAGGAGGCCTCGTCGCACAACAGACCTGGGAGCAGCAAGACTACGGGGCGGGCCATCTATGCACCTCGGAGACGGATCAGCACGGACAACGAAGAACTGCACATCGCCACGTCTTTCAGTCGGCCTTGATGCCGACGCTGCGGATGAGGTCCGTCAGCCGTTTGGCCGTCGCTTGCAGGCGCGATGCTGCCTGCTCGGACGTATCGTTCACCAAGGTGTAGTCGTTGTCAGTCAGAAGCTTGAGCATTTGCGGTGACGACAGTGCCTTGCGCGTTTCCTCTTCCAGCGTCCGCACGATGGTGTCTGGGGTCTTCGCTGGAACGAGCAGGACGATGCTGAATTCCAGAGTGGCACCGGGTAGACCGGCCTCCGTCACGGTGGGCACTTGTGGCAGCAGCTTGGAGCGCTCGCGGGATGAAACCGCCAACGGGATCAGTTTCCCGGCCTTTGCGTAAGGCGCCACGCCGGGTGTCACGAGGAACCCCGCGTCAACTTGGCCGCCCACCATGTCGTTGAGCGCCGGCGCCGCGCCCTTGTAAGGAATGTGAGTGAGCTTGGCCTGGGTTTGACTCGCTAGCAACTCCATGCCGAGGTGACCCGTGCTGCCGTTCCCGGCGGACGCATAGGTAGCGTCCTTGCGACGCGCCAGTTCAACGAACTGCGCCACGTTGGAAATCTGGAGCGACGGGTGCACTGCCAGCGTCTGCCCGAAGGACACCAGGGTGGTCACGGGCCTCAAATCTTTTTGAGGCTCGAATCCCATGCGCGCGCCGTACAGAGCCGGGTTGGCAGCCAGTGCCGCGTCGAGTGTGAGCAGTATCGTATGGCCGTCAGGCTGAGCTTGTGCGGCCGCCTTCCCGCCCAGATTGCCCCCTGCGCCCGGTTGGTTGACCACGATAAACGTCTGTTTCAGTTGAGCCGAGAGGCGCTCGCTGAGAGTTCGCGCCATCACATCGGCAGGACCACCGGCGGGGTAGGGCACCAGCATCTGGACCGGCTTGCTCGGATAGGCCTGGGCAAGCGCCGAGCCGCTCACGGCAGCCAGTCCGAAGACGGCGGTGACAAGCAGGGGAAGACCAAGTGTCTTGGGTGTGAGTTGCAAGATTGTCTCCATGAATCAAGAGAGATTGGTGAGAAGGTCGGCAACGAGTTGCGGGTGGGTGAGCGATACCTCATGTCCGGCCGATACAGATAGATAGTTCCATCGCGCATCCTTCTTGATGCGAGCCTTCGTCTCGATGAAGGGTGGCATGGCTGGTTGCGTACAGTCAATGTACGTACGGCGGGGTACGGCACACGGGCCGCCGCGCGTCAGCAGAATCGGCTCTTCATTGGTCATTGCCGGATGCGGTGTCATGCGCTTGTTCACGTAGTCCATCAGCTCTCCGCTCAGCCCCCAGTTGGCGGCGGGCGGAGGAAACGACCTGTAGCCTTGACCTCGGTTCCGAGTATCGGCACGCATTTGTTGCACGCGTTCCGCGGGCTTGACGTAGTCATAGACCTTCTGTCCGCTTTCCGGAACAAACGCGTCCAGATAGACAACGTGAGCGATCCGTTCGGGTCTGCGGTCACAAACGCCCGTCACCACGAAGCCGGCATAGCTGTGTCCGACCAGCACGATGTTATTCAGGTGCTCGCTGTCGAGCAACGCCACGACCTCGGCAATATGAGTTTCCAGAGTGACGTTCGGACCGTTCTCGTCTTGCCTTTCTGCCAGTCCCTTGAGCGTGGGTGCAAGCACGCGAGTGCCTGGCTTCTCGAGCAAGGGCTTGACGGCGTCCCAAGCCCAACTCCCGTGCCATGCGCCATGAATCAACACGTAGTCCTTTGACTTTCCCTGAGTCGTTGCGCACCCGCTGAGAAGCGTTGACCCAGATGCAAGACAGGCGATTCCGGCAAGGCAAGAACGTCTGCTGATGGTGGGCGTCATTTCAAGTTTCTCGATCGAGATTCGTCTTACGGGCGGCGGCGGAAGGTGGCTGTCCTCGACTGTTGAAGGGCGCTTGCACGCAGTCTTCAGAACCCGTGCCGCACTCCCAGCGCCAGCGTGCTGGCGCTGCCACCTGCAGGCAGGTTGTTCCCCGGTCCGAACAGACCAATCAACGCCGCGTTGGTTCGACCGTTGAAGCCCCCGCTCTCGTCCTTCACCCGCGCAGCTCGCAGGTAGACAGCGGTGCGTTTGGAGAGAAGATAGTCCGCGCCAGCATTGAAGTACGTGGTGCTGCCTTCGGCTTTGGCGGCACCGGTTGAATAGGCGAGTCCGTTGTCCTGGAAGCGGCCGATCTGCCCCACGAAGTACAGCGTCGGACTCGCGAAATAGCGCATGCCAACGGCGCCTCCTCGATTCTTCGGCTCGATTCCGTCGGGCAGCTCGTTACTGTGCTGCCAGAGGTTGGCGCCCACCTGAAACGCGCTGAACTTGTAGTTGACTCCTGCATGCATGACCTGCTGAATGGCCTTGCCGGTGGTGGTCCTTTGGCCCCCCTGGTGAAAGCCCACGCTGCCGTCAAACCCGCCAGACTGGTAGCGCAGCATCGCGCCAAGGTTGCGTTGCACCGTACCGGCCAGTGGAATCCACGAAGTCGCGGGGCCGGGCGCAACTGCCGCACCTTCACCGGCGGACACCGACATCGCACCCGTGAACCCGCCGATCCTTGGCATCCAATAGCTGACCTGGTTGTCCTGGCGGCTCTGATCCAGGTTGGATTGGTAGACCGAGAACATCGGCGACGTGGCGGAGAAGGTGTCGGCGTCGGTGGTCAGCATCGAGAAGTGCAGAGGCGTAAGCTGACGCCCGAGCCGAATCTCTCCCAGCCGAGATGACGACAATGACACCAGGGCCTGGCGCCCGAAGATGCGCCCGCCCAACACCAGGTTTCCGGTGTCGATCGCGAAGCCGCTTTCCAGCACAAAGCCGGCCTGCAGTCCGCCACCGAGGTCCTCGACGCCGCGAAATCCCAAGCGGTTCGGCGCAACTCCATTGAATGACACCTTCTTGAACGAACCTCGCCCGGTGATCCTGGCTGATTCCACGTAAGAATCGACGCCGCCATAGACCGTGACACCGGACTGGGCCATGGAACTCCCGATGCAAGAAGCGGCGAGGAAGGCGCCGACGATAGAAGTCTTTTTCAACTCAAGTCTCCGTGAGCATTTGAAGAGGAAAGCGCCAGAGCGCTCACCGATTTGGGCAGGGCTCCGCCGAGCCGGTACGGACCAGCGTTGCGGATGGGACTGCGTTGTGTCTGCCGCGCGCCAGCAGCGGCCGCGCGTTCAGTGGGTTTTGCGGGTGGGCACCGACTGCCTGGGCCGCTTGTGGAATGACTGTTAGCTTAGTCACGAGCTAACATGCCGTCCAATGCAAGTTGGATGCGCATACTTAGCGAGTTTGGTATGGAACGCGAAGGACCCACAGGACTTGACCAACTGAAGCTGCGACATCTGCGCTTCCTCATCAGGCTGTCCGAACTCGGCAATCTGGGTCGGGCTGCCGAAGAGATGGCGATGACGCAGTCGGCGGCTTCCAGGCTGCTCTCAGAGTTGGAGCACCGCTTTGGCCGCCCCTTGTTCGATCGCGGCCGTTTTGGGGTACGCCTGGTGCCGGCAGCTTCCACGGTCCTGCGGTTTGCGCGGATGGTGTGCACCGAGGAGCAGCTGGTGAAGAGCGCATTGAGCGCAGAGAATGACCGGCCAGCCGCGCTTCGAATCGGCACACTGCCCACTGTTCCCATGTTTGTTGTCGAGGCCGTTCGCCGGTACAAAACGGAACGGCCTACTGGCCTCATCTCGCTGCGCCAAGGAACCCTCGACCTGCTGCTGCCGCCGCTGCTCGACGGCGATCTGGACCTCGTTGTGGGCCGCTTCGACCCGCTGCTTTCACAGCCACCGCTGCAGTACGAGCGCCTGCTTGAAGAGCCGCTTGCGGTTGTTGCACGCGCTCGACATCCACTCGTGCGGCAGCGGCAAATCACTCCGCAGGATCTTTGCCGCTATCCGTGGGTGTCCCCGATGCGTAGTTCGTCGCTGTACCCGCACTTCGCAGGCCTGTTCGGCGGTTTGCCGTTGCCTGAGGACATCATCGAGTGCGCGTCGCCTCTGGCGATGCGGGAGTTCCTGCAGGGCGGCCCGCGGCTGGCACTGGTAGGTGCCAGCGTGCTGGATCGAATCGCTGCGAGCGAGTTGATTCGACTGCCTGTCAGTGTGCAGTCGCCGCCCGGTCCGCTTGGTGTCTACGAGGTAACCGGGCGAATGGTTCCGGCAGAAACAGCGCTTTTTCGCAAAGCCTTGCTGGAAGAATCAGCGAAGCTTGATGCCAGGCAGACCTCCCGCCGCACACGTCGCGATTGACTCCTGCTACGACGAAAAGGATTCCCGACCTGCCGCAGCCGTCTCAAGCCGTGCGGGCATCAACTCGGCTTTGCGAGCCTTGCAAGGTAAGCGTCCCGTGATCACACCTTGACGCGTCAGTCCGCTGCCAGTGCGTGGATGATCGGGCAAGCGCCTACGGCTCCCGAGTCACACTGGCGCAGCAGCGATATCAGCACCTTGCGCATTGCCTTCAAGTCGGCGAGCTTGCGCTCAATGACCTCGAGCTTGTGCGTGGCAAGTTCGCGTGTCTCCGTACAGGCATGGGCCTGTTCGAGCTCGAGCAGGCTGCCGACTTCCTCCAGGGTGAAGCCAAGGACCTGAGCCCGCTTGATGAAGCGCACTCTCCTGACCGCATCGACAGCATAGTGCCGATGTCCGTTGACCGGCTTGTCCGGTTCCGGCATCAATCCGCGTCGCTGGTAGTAGCGGATCGTCTCCACGTTCACACCGGCTTCGTCGGCCAGACGCCCTATCGTCAGCTCGGCCATCACGGGCTCCTCTTGACTCTGTACCATGGTACGGACTCTAGACTGCCGGCCATCGAACAAGTTCAGTCACGCAGATGTCAACGTTCAAGGTCAAGGGCCGCTGGTCGCCGGGGTGCTGGCCGTCGCTGGAGAAGGTGAGCGGCGTGAGTCACGCGCAGATCGACTTCGACAAGAGGACAGCCACGATCACGTTTGACGCCGACAAGACCACCGCCGCGGCGCCGGTCAAGGCCATCAGCGAAGCGGGCTATCCCTCGACGGTGCGCAAGTGACAGCCGCGACCACTCCCTTGCTGGAGTCCGTTTTGACGTGCCCACATTGCGGGCACGCCAGACGCGAACGTATGCCGACCGATGCCTGCCTGTTCTTCTACGAGTGCGAGCAGTGCAAGGTGGTGCTGCATCCGAAGGCTGGGGACTGCTGCGTGTTCTGCTCGTATGGCTCGGTCGAGTGCCCGCCGGTGCAGATGCGGCGGGGCTGCTCAAGCCGTAGCGTCTGATGGCTGCCAACGGTGTGGCAGCAGCTCGGCTCGTATGACTTCGCCGGCGAGCGCGCTCCGTCCGGCTCTAGGCGTCCGGCCGGCGCTGCCGGCAGGTCACGGGTGCGTCGGCGCATCGAACGACACGGGATCCAAGGGCCCGTTGTTGACGCGAAGCGAGAACAGGTCCGGTCTCGCATAGTGTCCCGTGACGTCGAGTGCCCGTCGCGCGTTGTCGATTCGTTCGCGGTCGATGTCCGCGTAGAGAAGACCCTGCTCGTTCCTTAGCGGGCCGGCCACGATCGCACCTCCCGGTGCGACGACCGCCGAGTCTCCGGCATTCACCCACTCGTCGGCATCGGGATACAGCTCACTCAGTCCCGGCGCCGCCGAACGGATGTCGGATGCCCGAAACGCGACGCCGCTTCCCACGACCCAGCACCCGGCTTCGCGCGCGATGTGCTGCAGTGTCGCAATCCACCGGTCGCCGTTGTCGTAAGTCGGTGCGATGTAGAGATCCAGTCCCTGCGCGTACAACGCATAGCGCACGAGAGGCATGTAGTTCTCCCAGCAGATCAGTGCGCCAATGCGGCCGCAGGCGCTGTCGACCGATCGCAGGCCCGTGGCATCACCCTGGCCCCAGACCATGCGCTCCGGATTCGTCGGCATGAGCTTGCGGTGCCGATTGAGCACGCTGCCGTCCGGACCGAGCGTGACGACCGTGTTGTACAGGCTGCCGCGGCTGAACCTTCCGTCGCGTTCGTTGATTCCACACACGACGGTGACCCGATGCTCCCGCGCCGCGTCGCGGATCGGTGCGAGGTCGTCCTTCGACAGATCGACGGCATTCTCGACGAGAGCCCGATGCAGCCGCTCGCTCAGCGCCATGTCGGCGCCGGGACGCAGGCGCCATATCCAGGCCGGATAGCCGGGAATGAACGCCTCGGGGAGAACGACCAGCCGTGCGCCGCCGGCCGCCGCTTCGGCAACGGCCTCGACGGCGATGCCTAGACTTGCCATGCGATCGAGGAAGGCGGGCGCTTTCTGAACGATGGCGATGCGTGTCATGGTGTCATCTCCTTGCAGTCGACGCGACATGCGTCGTGCGGCCAAGTTACCAGCGCTGCCAGATGCATCAAGTCCAGAATCTGAAGTTGTTGATGGCGGCCACACGTTGCGGCCGCGACCGGGCGGCGGCCCTACTCGACTCGCGCCCGAAGCGTCGCCCGGCGCGGCGCGGCGCGCCACACGCGCTCGACGAAGGGCCGCATCGCGTTGAACCACGCCTCGGCCATCTTGTGCTGACCCCACGGGTTGGGATGCACGCCGTCGAAGGTGTCGCTGTCCTGCCGCCAGCCGCGGTGGTGGTTGACCGCGATCACCGGCGACTTCGGCGTGTTCAGCAAGCCGGTCAACTGCGTGACGCGCCAGCGCATCAGCGTCGCACGCCAGCCGGTCAGCGTGACGATCGAGGGAGTGGGGTGTGCACCGATTCACGTCCTGCGGCCATGTGCCAGCCGTACGCCACAGCGTAGCCGGCTTATCGCGCGGGTTCGCGATGAAGGGGCCTTCGCTTACGTTTGCTGAAGAGCGACCGGCGCATGCTCGCGGCCAAGGCCGATGAAATCGACGGGATGATCAAGCGATTGAAGGCCATGAGCAACGGGCTGAAACATGCCGCTGCGTGCCCTGGCCGGCGTCAACTAGCGAGTCCACGTGACGACAACTATCCTGTCCGGTTGGAGGCGGGGGAATTTTGTTGAAGTTGAGTGGCTTGGTGGTCTGTTTTCCTTGATCTCCTTTCGACGGCTGTTGGCAAGCGAAGCGC
>DATKCI010000353.1:0-10320 GCA_035513255.1 Piscinibacter sp.
CGTGGGACGCCGCAAGGGCTGGGGCCTGGATTGCCGCGAGGTCTGCTGCGGGCGAAGCGGTCGAGAACGGCGAATGGGATGCAGCGAGAGCTGGTTCATGGGCCGCTACTTGGGCCGCCTCATGGGCTGCATCGCGAGCCACGACCCAAGCCGTGGCCCGCGATGCAGCATGGAGTGCTGCCTGGTCCGCTGCGAAGGCCGCGCCTTTCGGCGGTGGATACGCGGCAGCGCACGCGGCGGCATTGGCCGTGCTCTCGCCCGTGGCGCAGCAAATCGAACTCGGGGCCCACGAGTTGTTCGCAACGATGATCGAAGCCCGCGCGCCCGATCGGGCCAAGGCGTAGCGGAGCTGCTGACCATGCGAACCTCCAGCAAGCGCGGGCACCGGGCGACAGGATCGATGCCGGGTCGCATTCGGCCGACCGGCACGTCCGCAGGTAGCAACGGCGCTGCCTCCCCCGGGGAGGCGGAACGATCGAAGACGAATCTCAGCTCCAGTTCCTGGCTACTGGTATTGGTGCTCGCCGCCGCCATCGCCATCCTCGCGATGGCACTGGCAACTGGCCTGAGTGCAATGGCGTGAGAGGGCAGATGGAATCAGCGCGGCGTGGCCGCTCGTTCCGCAGATGCGCCGCTCCGTTCCGCGTATCAATGCTCCCAGGCGGCGGCGCAATGTTGCAAGGGCACCCCGCATAGAGTGCACCCCGGCCGCAGGTTCGCTGCGATGGCAGCGGCGCGGGCGGTTTCCCGGAGGAGGGCGATTCCAAGCTCTTCTTCCGGCCATGAAAAAATGCATCTCTTCTCTACACCGAAGGTCTCATGATTCGCTTGAAGCTTTTTACTCCCCTTGCGGGCGGCCTGTTGGCTGCCGCGATGACCGGCGCATTTGCCGTCGAAGGAACGCAGTTCGACCCGCCTGTTGGCAACCTCAAACGTGCCGACGTGAAGGCCGAGATGATGCGCGACGCGCATCGCGGCGCCCACGTTTTGCACCTCGGTGAAGCCACCGTGTTTGTCGATTCGCCCGGCTCGGTGGACCGTCCTGTCGCTCGCGCCGCCCGCGCGGTTCCAGCCGCATCCGCCCCGTCCGCGCCCTCTGCCCGCACCGTGACGGGAACAACGACTGGCGTGCTGCACCTCGGTGAGGCTACCGAGTTCGTCTATGCACCGTCTGTGCGCAGCCGTGCCGAAGTGCGTGCCGAGGCGCTCGCGCGGGTCGCAGCCAGCCGATAGGTCGCCTTTGCGTCGACCGGCTTCGCCGGCCGAGCCGGAATGACAACAATCCACTGAACGACACCATGAAATCCCAACATTACGTCCTTGCCGCCATCTCCTTCATCGCCGCTGCAGGCGCGGCCCAGGCCCAGATGACCAACGGAGTCACGCTCTACGGCGTGGCCGATGCCTATGTGCAGGTCGCCAGCGGCGCGGAAAAGCTCACCCGCGTGCAATCAGGCGGGCTGTCCGGCTCGCGCTTCGGCCTCAAGGGCAGTGAAGACTTGGGTGCCGGCCTGCGCGGCATCTTCACGATCGAAAGCGGCATCAACCTCGACGACGGCGGTGTGGGCCAGGGGGCCTTCTGGGGCCGTCAGGCGTTCGTCGGACTTGACTCGCCCATTGGCCAGTTCACGCTCGGCCGGCAATATGGCAGCGTGTTCAATTTGTCCAGCGACTTCAGCGAGTTCAGCAACGGCCCGATCGGTGCGAGCACGTCGGTCATCGGCGGCTTTGGTGGCTATGAGCCGGTACGCGGCAGTGCCGATTCGGCCACCGGCAACGGTGGCCCGTCGCGAGTCAATAACGCGATCAAGTACGAGACGCCGTCGCTGCACGGCCTCAAGATGGGCACGCTGCTGGGTCTAGGGGAAGTCGCGGGCAGCACGGGCAACACGCGGGTGTTCGATGTCTACGCTCGCTACACCGAGGGTTCGCTCGATGCCATGGTGTCGATCGTCGACGACCGTGCCGAAGTTTCCGACCTGAATGTCCGCACGTCGTCGGTCGGCGTGGCATACAAGTTCGACGCCGCGCGCGTGACCGGCGGCATCGTGTCGGTGAACGACCGCAGCATGGCCAACAGCGATGGCAAGGGCTACTGGGTTGGCGGCGACTACCGCATCGGCGTGCACCAGCTGAAAGCGCAGTACCTCGTCAACAAGGTCAAGAGCAGCGACGGCAAGACCCAGGCCTTCGGCGCCGGCTACCAGTACGACCTGTCCAAGCGCACGAACCTGTACTCGACGCTGACGCACTTCAAGAACAAGGGCGACGCCTATGCCGACCGCTGGGCGACCAGCCTGCCGGTCGGCATGACCTCGGCTGATGACCGCAACATCACCGAATTCGTTGCCGGAATTCGGCATACGTTCTGAGGCTTGTTGCTGATACGACAAGAAGGGGGCCCGCTGGGCCCCCTTCCTTCTGGCGCTCCTCGCCTGGGCGGACGCATGAGTTGTCCGATCTGGATAATGGAAGCCAAGGCAGGCGACTTGGTCAGGTTTCCAGCATGAACGTTCTCGCGCCGGAACCGACCAGCTGCACGCCGATGCACACCATCACGAACCCCATCATCCGGCCCATGGCATCCATGCCTTCCTGGCCGATCTTGCGAGAAACTGGCGCCGAGAAGCGCAGCGTGGCCCACACCACCGCGCAGGTGATCAGAATGCTGGCGACCGTGGCAGCGTAGGCCGCAGCCTCCTGGACCCGGCTCTTCATTTCGGCGATCTCCGTGGAAATGCCGATGACGACGGCGATCGATCCCGGGCCGCTGATACCGGGCATGGCCAGCGGAAAGAACGAGATGCTGTGCTGGGCCTGATGCCCGACCAGGCCCCGTTGCGGATCCTGGAACAGCATGCGATAGCCGAGCAATGCCACGGTCAGCCCTCCGGCGATGCGCAGCGCGCCGTATGAGATTCCGAAACCGCGCAGGATCAGCACGCCACCGAACAGGCTGACGATGAGAATCGCCACGGCGTAGAGGCACGCCTGCCGCGCCTGGCCATTTCGCAGCCTATCGTCCATCTCCCGCGTGAGCGAGAGAAAGAGCGGAATCTTCGAGATCGGGTTCGTCATGATCAGCAGCGCAATGAGGCCGCCGAGAAAGTACGAAACGAGGGTCTGGTAGATCGGGCTGTCGAATGGCATGGAGCGATGGCGGCAGAGCCTGCCGTAGCGGGGGTCGACTTTAGTGGCGCGGCTGGAGCCGCATTGCGAAGCGAACGAGCGCGTCGATCCGCGCCTCCATCTGCCATGCAGGCGAACGAAGCGTCGACGAATCGTCCACGCCGCCGAGGGTTGCCCAAGCAAAGCGTTGATCGCCCCATGCTGGGGCCCGATACCGCCGCCGCTGGCAGTTGGTTCCGTGCCAATGCTGGAAAGGGGCCGGATTCGCCTGACTCGTGATCGCGCACCGTCGCGGCGCGCGACATTGAGCAAACTGGAATCAAGCCAACAGCACAGGCACGTCGCTTCGACGCTCGATCCTTCTCGGCACTTCGGGGTCGCAGGGCAGCGCACTGGAGTAAACACATGAGTATCAGGATGGTCGTCGCGCTGCTCGGGGTGTCCTTGATGTACGCGGCGTGTGATTCAGGCCTCGACGCGCCCAACGAAGAAGAGGTTCGCCCTGTGCGCACCGCGGTGGCGGGAGAGAGCGCCGGCTCGGTCGACGCGACCTACTCCGGCGAGATCGCGGCGCGCTACGTGAGCAAGCTGGGCTTCCAGGTCTCGGGGCGCGTCATCGGACGGTTGGTGGATGTCGGCAGCCCGGTGAAGCGAGGGCAGGCCCTGATGCGGCTCGATCCGGCCCAGGAAACGCTTCAGATGGCGGCGGCTGCTGCCGAGGTCGAGGCCGCGAAGAGCCGGGCGGCGCAGGCCCGCATCGACCTGACGCGCACCGAGCAGTTGCTTGGCCGCCAGTTTGCCTCGCAGGCGGAACTGGAGCAGCAGCGGTTGGCGCTGTCGCAGGCTGAGGCGCAGCTCGAGTCTGCGCTGGCTCAGCAGCAGATGCGTGTGAACCAGCGAAGCTACACGGAGCTCGTGGCGGACCGCGACGGGGTCGTCACCGCCATCGGAGCCGAGCGCGGGCAGGTCGTCTCGGCGGGGCAGGCGGTCGTCACCGTGGCGGCGAACGGCGAGCGCGAAGTGGTCGTGAGCATTCCGGAATCACGCGTGGACGAATTGCGGCGTGCCAGATCACTTCAGGTGTCCGCATGGGCCCATCCAGGCAAGACCTATCGTGGCGCATTGCGCGAGCTGGCACCGGACGCCGACAACGTGACAAGAACCTACTCCGCAAGGATCGCGGTGAAGGACCCCGGCGATGCGCTGCGCCTGGGTATGACGGCTTCGGTTCTGGCGGTCGACGTTGAAGGACGCTCGGTCCTGCGTTTGCCGTTGTCGGCGATCCACCACAGCGATGGCACGCCCACGGTCTGGGTGGTGGACCCACAATCCTCGCGCGTGTCATCGCGCGTCGTGGCGCTGGGCGGTGCGCAAGACGATACCGTGCGCGTGACTGCCGGGCTGCTCGGCGATGAAACGGTCGTGACTGCGGGGGTGACGATGCTGCAGGCCGGCCAGAAGGTCCGTTCCGTGGCGGCCACCGGCTCACGGCCATGAGCAGGATCAACCTGTCCGAGTGGGCGCTCAAGCATCAGCAGATGGTCGTCTTTCTGCTGCTGCTGCTGAGCGTGGCCGGCATCTTCGCCTACGGCCAACTGGGGCAGAAGGAAGATCCGGAGTTCACCGTCAAGACCATGGTCGTGCAGGCATACTGGCCGGGCAGTTCGGCTCAGCAAATGGCCGAGCAGGTGACCGACAAGCTGGAAAAGAAACTGCAGGAAGTCGCGGACATCGACTTCACGAGCAGCTACGCCAGGCCGGGGGTCACCCAGATCAAGGTGAATCTGCGCGACACGACGTCGCCGGCCAGCGTGCCGCAGATCTGGTACCAGGTGCGCAAGAAGCTCGGCGACATCACGCACACCTTGCCGCAGGGCGTGCGCGGCCCGTTCTTCAACGACGAGTTCGGGGAAACCTTCGGCAACCTGTATGCGATCACCGGCGATGGTTTCGGGTATGCCGAGCTGCGCGACATCGCGGACAGCGTGCGCAACGAGTTCCTGCGTATTCCAGACGTGAACAAGGTCGATCTGACCGGCGCGCAGGACGAGAGGATCTACGTCGAGGTCTCGAACGCCAAGCTTGCCTCCCTGGGCATCGATCCGGCGCTGATCGCCACGACGCTAGCTTCGGCCAACGCCGTCGAGCCGGCAGGCACCGTGCACACTGCGTCGCAGCAGCTGCGGCTCGCGGTAAGCGGTGAGTTCGACTCGGTCGACGGCATTCGCGGCATGGGCATCCGCGCCGGCGATCGCATGTTCCGCCTCGGCGACATCGCGGTGGTACAGCGCGGCGCCGTCGATCCCGCCACATCGAAGATGAGGTTCAACGGCAAGGAGGCCATCGGCCTGGCCGTCAGCATGCGACAAGGGGGCGATGTGATCCGGCTCGGCGAGCAGCTCGCGGCCGCAGCGAAGCGTGTCCAGGCGAAGCTGCCGCTCGGCGTGGAGGTGCATGCGGTGTCCGATCAGCCCCGCGTCGTGAGGGAGTCGGTGCGGGAATTCAAGAAGGGCCTCTTCGAGGCGGTCGCCATCGTGCTGGTCGTGAGCTTCGTTTCGCTCGGCCTGCGCACCGGCCTGGTGGTTGCCTTGTCCATCCCGCTCGTACTTGCGCTCACGTTCCTCGCCATGTACTTGCTGGGCATCGAGCTGCAGCGGATCTCGCTGGGCGCATTGATCATCGCACTGGGCTTGCTGGTGGACGACGCGATCATCGCCGTCGAAATGATGGCACTGAAGCTCGAGCAGGGCTGGGATCGCTTTCGTGCTGCCACCTACGCTTACACGGCAACGGCGTTCCCGATGCTGACCGGCACGCTGATCACGGCTGCGGGCTTTCTTCCGGTGGGATTTGCGCAGTCGGGCTCCGGCGAATACGTCTTCTCGCTGTTCCAGGTGATCGGCATCTCGCTCGTGCTCTCGTGGGTGGTCGCCGTGCTGTTCACGCCCTACCTGGGGTTCAAGCTGTTGCGCGAGCGCCCGCCACAAGCTGCCGACGAAGAGGCCGTCTATGCGCGCGGCTTCTATGCTGTGTTTCGTGGTTTCGTCGATCGCTGCGTGATGCGCCGCCGTATGGTCATCGGCGTGACGGTGGCCGCCTTCGTCGGCTCGCTGGCCCTCTTCGGCCTTGTTCCCAAGCAGTTCTTTCCCGCCTCGGACCGTCCGGAGCTCATGGTCGACATGTGGCTGCCGCAGGCGGCGACGTTCGAGGCCAGCCAGCGCGAGGTCGAGGCTTTCGAGGCTCGACTGCGCGGTGACCCCGATGTGGTGGCCGTCACCAGCTACATCGGCGCTGGCAGCCCGCGGTTCTACCTGCCGCTCGACGTGCAGGCTCCGAATCTCAATCTGAGCCAGGTGATGGTGATGACCCGGGGCGGAGCAGCGCGTGAGCGCGTGCTCGAGAAGATCCAGGCCCTCTTCGATGACGACTTTCCGCTGGTGCGCGGCCGTGTGAACCGGCTCGAGAACGGCCCGCCGGTTGGCTACCCGATTCAGTATCGGGTGTTCGGCCCGGACAACCGGCAAGTGCAGGCGATCGCTGGCGAGTTGGCCGGGGTCCTTCGCGCCGATCGGCATATCCGCCGCGTCAATCAGGACTGGGGCGAACCCCTGACACGCATGCGGGTCGACGTCGATCAGGACCGGGCACGGCAGCTGGGTATCACGTCGCAGCAGATTCGCTCGGCATTGCAAGGGGCGCTGTCGGGCACGAGCATCACCCGCTATCGCGAGGGCGACAAGGACATCGATGTGGTGGCGAGGCTCGTGGCCGCGGAACGCGCCGACCTCAGCAACCTGAAGGACGTGAAGATCCATCTTCGCCAGGGCGAGTTCGTGCCGGTGTCGCAAGTGGCACGGCTCACGCTGGACAGCGAAGACAGCGTTCTCTGGCGCCGCAATCGTGTGCCCACCATCACGTTGCGGGCCGACGTGGCCGGTGCCGAGGCGCCGGACGTGACCCTTGCGTTGCAGCCGCGCATCGACGAACTGGCCAAGGGGCTGCCGCTGGGCTACGGCATCGACGTAGGCGGCTCCCTGGAGTCGAGCGGCAAGGCGCAGAAGGCGATCTTTGCGGTGATGCCGTGGACGATCATCGCCGTCCTGGTGCTGCTGATGCTGCAGCTGCAGGACATCAAGAAGACGGTGCTGGTGCTGCTCACCGCACCCCTGGGCCTGATCGGCGTGTCGCTGGTGCTCGCGGTCTTTCGGATTCCGTTCGGCTTCGTCGCGATGCTGGGGGTGATCGCCCTGTCCGGAATGATCATCCGCAACTCGGTCATCCTCGTGGTGCAGATCGATCGGGAACTCGAGGCGGGTGCTGCGCTGTGGAGTGCCATCGTGGAGTCGGCCGTGCGGCGGCTGCGCCCCATCGTGCTCACCGCGCTGGCAGCCATCCTGGCCATGATTCCACTCACGCGCTCCGCGTTCTGGGGCCCGATGGCGTGGGCCATCATGGGCGGGCTGTTCGTTGCCACGCTGCTCACGCTGATCTTCCTGCCTGCCTTGTACGCCAGTTGGTACGGTGCCAGGCGGCCGGCCGGCTCCTGATCCGGGGACCACGAGACAATGAACAAGCTGTTCATGTGCGCGAGGGTGGCCATCGCCGCGGCGCTGGCGATGCTGTGCGGCACGGGTGGGGCAACCGACCTGATGGATGCCTACGCTGGAGCACGCGAAATCGATTCACGCATGCTCGCGGCAAACGAGGCCTTGCAAGCCGGGCGGGAAAAGGCGATCCAGGGCAGGGCGCTTTCACGGCCCAAGGTGTCGCTGTCCGGCAGTGTCGTGCATGTTGACGAAAAGTCGTCGGCCGAGTTGCCTGCCGCCCTCTCGGGGCTGATCAAGCCTGAGAGTTCCGGGCGTGTGCAGCAAGTGGCGCTGCAGCTGGTGCATCCGCTCTACGATTCCAGGTCACGTGTCGAGCGGGCGCAACTCGCTCATCAGGCCACACTCGCCGAGATCGGCCATCGCCATGCGGCGCAGGAGTTGATGCAACGGGTGGGCGAGGCCTACTTCGGCGTGCTGCTGGCGCATGAGCACGTGCGCGTCGTTCAAGCCGAGAAGGTCGCGGTGGCGATGCAGCTCGAGCGCGCCAAAGCCCGGTTCGAGGTGGGCCGCGCGCGGATCACCGACCTGCAGGAGGCGCAAGCCCGCCACGACAACGTCGTGGCAAAGGAGGTCGTGACGGGCAGTACGCTCGCCCTTCGGCGCATGCAGTACCTGGAGCTGACCGGTGCGCCGGCCGACGAGCTGGCTGCGCTGCGACCGGGATTCGCGCCAACTGCACCTCATTCCGATCGCCTCGAGGAGTGGCTGCTCAAGGCGGCCGTGGGCAACGCCCGCGTCCAGTCGCGCGAGGTCGAGCTGGCCATTGCCACCGCGGAGATCGAGAAGTACCGGCTCAGCGGGCGGCCGACGATAGACCTTGTGGCCAGCGTCACCCGCAAGGGCCAAAGCGGTGGCCTGTCGCCACTGGTGGCGATGGATGGCAGCCGAAGTGCCGTACTGGGCCTGCAGCTGAACGTGCCCCTGTACACGGGCGGCGCGCTCGAGTCCAGGCGCGTCGAGTCGATGGCCAGGAAGCGCCAGGCCGAGCACGACCTCGATACCGCGCGCAGCGACACGAGGCTGCAGGTGCACGAAGCTTTTCTTGCAGTCGTGACCAGCGTGTCACGCATTGCTGCCCTGGCGCAGTCGGTGCTGTCGGCACAATCTGCGCTGGACGCCACCGTGCTCGGCCGGGACCTTGGAACGCGCACCGAAGTCGATGTGCTGGATGCGCAGCAACGCCTCTTCTCAGCTCAGTTCGAACTGGTGCAGGCGCGCAACGACTACATGCTTGGGCGCATTCGGCTCGCCGCCGCGGCAGGTGATCTGCAGGAGGGCGATCTGCATGGGCTCAATGCATTGCTTGTGCACTGAATCTGCGGCACTCACATTGCATGCTCGCCCCTCCCGGGCTCCCTGTGCAACGCCCTCACTGCAGATCAATCGGGACCGTCTCCACGAACAGGCCTGGAAGCCGCTCCGTCATACCGCGCACACGCAGATAGGCGTTCGAATAGATGTGCTCGTTGTTGGCTTCATCCACCGCTTGCAGCAACCGCAACTGCTCGCGGCGCAGCACCGCAAGGCGGGCGCACGCGGTGTCGAGGGCCCGGCTCGCCTCGCACGCCTCCCGGCTCATTTCGGTCAGCCTTGTCAGTAAAGATTTCTCGCTCATGTTCACGCTCCTGTCTGGTCGTCACTTCGGCGTCGTCGCTAGAGCTTGATCTCAAGCGGAGCGTGCGCGCTGGCTAGCACACCAGGCATGCGCTGGGCGCTACCAGTGGCTGCCAATGGGGAACCAATGACGACTTGCCACGGGGGCTCTTCGCGAGCGAAGCGGGTTCGCCGTAAGCGCGGTGAGTCCAGGAAGAACTTGGACATTGATGCGTGCAGGTCCGTCTAGTGATATTCCACCGTCAACATGGAGCGGCCCGCAAATGGCCCGGGACGAACCGGGTCAGATTTTTTGTACAGACGCACTCGAAAAGGCCAAGCGTAATTGGTCTGACCATCAGGAATAAGTATGTCCGGCAAATAGGCTCCCGGCGTGATTTGCACGGCATTGCCTACGTGGGGTGTTCCATCGAAAAGGCGATAAACCAAACCCGTCTCGAGTTTGACACCGCCGCCCATATCGGTGCGAAGCATATAGTCATCGCCAATCGACGTGTCTTCCGGATAGCGGTCAAACTTCAATCTTAGAAGCGGGCCACCCATGCAATCCTTGAAATTCACTACGAACTGCATGTCTCGCCCAACCGCGTCTCCGACCTTTCGGCCAGATGCCCCCACCTCTCCAAAATCGACAAGGATGCCAGCGACGCCGACGTCGAGAGTGCACTTCTTTGGGTCTTCTGCGGTTATGACTACCCCGTCGAAATTTGGCAGAACAAGTATCCCACCGTCCAGAATATCACCCTCACGCTTAGCGGAGAAACCTAAGGCCGGGGCTCCGTTCTGAGATCCAGTTGGAATGTTCGAGACACTTTCTGCGGTCGGTGTGCCAAATTTTACCAGAGCAAACTCGAAAGTATAAGAAATCCCATCAAAAGTGGCGGGCGAAACGGCGGTGCCGCATAGTGGATTGTCGCAAACACTACCGGAGGCGACGAATTCGAGGAATTTGTTGGGGATTGGATTGCCC
>DATKCI010000354.1:0-2424 GCA_035513255.1 Piscinibacter sp.
GGCCGGGACCTTTGATCCGAAGCTGATCGCCAAGTACCAGTGTCAAACGACATCCGGAACTGCCCCCCTTGCGTCATGAAGAACTGCCCCCACCCTCAGGTTCATGATGCGGGTTGGTGATTGCCGGTGACGTCGCGGAGCGAGGCCGAGCCGACCCGAGCGCCATCACCGACGAGCGACTTGATCAGGCCGCTCTTGCGCTTGGCGCGCAGCCGGTAGCTGTCGCCGCGGATGGTCAGCACGTGGCTGTGGTGCAGGAGCCGGTCGAGGATCGCGGTAGCGACGACCGGGTCGGCGAACACCGTGCCCCACTCCGCGACCGAGCGGTTCGACGTGATCAGCATCGCCCCTGTCTCGTAGCGGCGGCTGACGAGCTGGAAGAAGTGGTGTGCCGCGTCGGGCTCCAGCGGGAGGTAACCCAGCTCGTCGACGATCAGCAGCTTCGCCTTCGACAGCCCCAACAGCTTCTCGTCGAGCCGCTTCTCGGCATGCGCCTTGGCAAGCCCGGCGACCAGCGCCATCGCGGTGGTGAACTGCACCGAGTAGCCGGCCATGATTGCCTCGCGGCCGAGCGCGATCGCGAGGTGCGTCTTGCCGACGCCGGGCGGGCCGAGCAGCAGCACGTTCTCGCCGTTGGCGATCCAGCGCGACGCGGCCAGATCCTGGATCTGCTTCGGATCGATCGAGGGCTGCGCCTCGAAGTCGAAGCCGGCCAGTTCCTTGACGGCCGGGAAGTGCGCGAGCTTCAGCGCCATATCGATGCGCCGATGATCCTTCCTCGCGATCTCGCGCTCGCAGAGCATCATGAGTGTCTCGCGGGTCGACAGGTTCGACCGCGCCGCCTCGTCGAGAAGGTTGTCGAGCTGATCCCGGATGCCGGAGAGCTTGAGCCTCACCAGCATCTCGTCGAGCCGGTCGGTCGGCACGTCGGCCGCCTTCTTCGCGCGCGGCATCAGAAGCTGCCTCCGGCAGCGGCTTCGTACTCGCTGAGCGGCCTCAGTAGCGCCGGCGTTGCCGAAGGATGAAGAATCGACGGTCCCTCGATCGCCTTCCGGCAGATGGCGCCGTCGCGGCCGGCAACGCCGTCGAGGTGGGCATGGTCGGTGACGCGCTGGCGGCGGCCGTGCGCCTGGGCGTGAACGGCGACCTCGACGGCCCCGTGCCGGATGCGCACCTCGCCGGCAGCGACCGTCACGGCGACGCGCTCGCCGATGAGCCGCCATGGCACCGAGTAGCTGTTGGTGTCGACCTCTATCGCGCAGTCGTTGCCGACGACGCGCGTCAACTCGCGCAGCGTGCCGAACGACGGCCGCCCACCCAGCCGCTTCAGCCGGTGCGCCTCGTCGCGCTCGAAGCGCAGGATCGGCGCCTCGCCGGTCGTGCCGTGCACGCGCATATTGGCAACGTCCCGCTCCCACCTGGCGAGGTGCGCCTCGAACGCCTCCCAGCTCTCGAAGCTGTGTCCCGCAATCGCGTTCTTCTTCACATAGCCGACGCCACTCTCAGTCTTGCCCTTCGTGCGGGCCCGGTAAGGTGCACAGGCGCGTGCTGTGAAGCCCCAGTACTTCGCGAACGCCGTGAGCTTGTCGTTGAACTGGACCCGCCGGCTCGCAGCATCGTGGCGCACGACGAGGGCGCGCGGGTTGTCCATCAGCACCTCCTCCGGCACGCCGTGGAAGGTCGTGAATGCGCTTTCGAGGCCGGAGAACCAGCTCTCCTGGCGCTCGTGGCGGAACGCCCGCACGTGGAGCCGACGCGAGTGGCCGAGCGTCGCCACGAACACGAACGCCTTGACCTTCTCGGCTCCGATCTCGACAAGGCGCTCGCCGAAGTCGATCTGCAGTTGACGGCCCGGCGGTGTCTCGAACCGCACGGTCGCCAGCGCCTCAGCCTTCAGCGCCTGCCGGTAGGGCTGCACCGCCCGCTGCAGCGTCCTCAGACTGACGGCGAGGGCCTTCTCGGCAATCAGGTCCTGCCGCACAACATCGGCATTGCCGCGATGCCGGAGGAACCGCTCGCGCAGCCAGTCCTCGTGCCCGTCGAGCGCCTTCGCCCGCTTCGGCGCCTTGAACGGCACCACACCGCCCGCCGCCACGTAGTGCTTCACCGTGTGATGGCTGCAGCCCAGCTCCCGCGCGATCCGCTTCACGCCCCAGCCACACGCCCTCAGCCCCACCATCGCCGCCACATCGTCCGGCGTCTTCATCTCCTGCCCCCGTGGATCACTCCACGACAGGCTTCCCGTGATTCGTCCCTCGTCCATTCCTGCTCTCCTCAGCTCGCCGAGGAGGGGGCAATTCCTCGTGTCGCTAAGGGGGCAGTTTTCCATGTCGCGTCACAGGCCTGACAGCATCCGCAACGAAACCACTCCCGGCCCGATAATCAGCAACAGCCTTCCTGAAAGTTTGCTGCATTTCTGCAGCC
>DATKCI010000355.1:0-13211 GCA_035513255.1 Piscinibacter sp.
CCCCGAGATGCACACCTCCGTGGACACCAGCTTCATCACCGGCATCGGCAGCGTCAACGACCGCATGCTCATCCTGATGGACATCGAAGGCCTGATGACCAGCGCCGACATGGGGCTCATCAACTCGGCGCCGCACTGACGGACTCATTCTCTCGGCCCTCAAAGCGGTCATCCCGGCGAAAGCCGGGATCCACTCCTCGCACTGCGCAACTGCACGCAATGGATCCCGGCTTTCGCCGGGATGACGGTGAAAGCCGCCTACTCCTGCGACGCCCGCCTGAGCGTCTCCACGACCGGGCGGCGCAGCACCTCGCGCAGCCCCCACCAGCCCGCCGCCAGCGCGAGCAGTGCACCCGCCACCCCGCCGGCGAGCGGAACGACCGGCGACGCGTTCCAGCTGAACTCGAACGCGTAACGCGCCAGCGCCCAGCCCACCGCCATCGCCGCCAGCGACGCGAGCACGCCGGCGAGCGCGCCCACGCCGAGCAGCTCGGCGCGCTGCACCTGTGCGAGCAGCTTCCCGCTCGCTCCGATCGCCCTCATCACGGCGAACTCGCGAGCCCTTGCCTCGCGGGTGGCGGTCACGGCCGCGAACAGCACGACCAGGCCGGCGGCGAGTGTGAAGCCGAACAGGAACTCGACCGCCCGAACCACCTGATCGAGCACCCGCTGGATCTGCGCGATCGACGCCGACACGTCGATGTTCGTGATGTTCGGGAATTCGCGGCTGAGCAGGTTGTCGAAACCGTTGCTCGGTGGCGCGCGGAAAGCGGCGATGTAGGTGATCGGCACATCGGTCATCTGCGCGGTCGGGAACATCACGAAAAAGTTCACCCGCATCGAGCTCCAGTCGACCTTGCGCAGGCTCGTGATTCGCCCCTCGGCCGCCTGCCCGGCGATGTCGAAGCGCAGCGTGTCGCCGAGTTTCAGGCCGAGCGTTTCGGCCAGGCCGTCTTCGACGCTGAGTCCGCCGTCCTCGTCCTGTGTCCAGCGTCCGCCGCTTACATCGTTGTGCGGCGGCAGCGTGGCGCCGTGGCTCAGATTGAACTCGCGCTCGACGAGGCGCTTGGCGCGATCGTCGATCAGTTGGTCGGGCGACACCGTTTCGTCGTTGATCGCCACCAGCCGGCCGCGGATCATCGGATACCAGTCGTATTGCGCAACGCCGGCTTCGGCGAGGCGCGCCCGGAACGCTTCACCCTGCTCCGGTTGGATGTTGATGATGAAGCGGTTGGGCGCATCGGGTGGTGTGGCCTGGCGCCAGCTGCTGATCAGGTCGGTGCGCAGCAGCACCAGCAGCACCAGCGCGAGCAGGCCGACGCTCAAGGCCGACACCTGCAGCACCGCGAAGGCCGGCCGCGCGGCAATCTGGCGCGTGGCCAGCACCAGCCAGCGCGGCGCGCGCGTCTCCGGCACGGCGCGGCGCAGCACCGTCACCGCGCCCCAGCTCAGCAGCGCGAACAAGGCCACCGCGCCCGCAAACCCGCCGACCGCGATGAGGCCGAGCATCAGGTCCGACGACACCGCGAGCAGCAGCGCGACGAAGCCGAGCGTGCCGGCGGCCAGCACCGCGATCGATGCCGGCTTCAGCGCACCGACATCGCGGCGGATCACGCGCAGCGGCGGCACCTGCGCGAGCTGCAGCACCGGCGGCAGACCGAAGCCCATCAGCAGCGTGAAGCCCACACCGACGCCGAACAATCCCGGCCCCATCGTCGCCGCCGGCAAGGCCGCGCCGACCAGCCCGGCGAGCAGCCAGACAAAGACGTAGTGCACGGCGAAGCCGAGCGTCACGCCGGCCAGGCTGGCCAGCAGGCCGACCAGCGTGAATTCGACGAGGTATTGCAGCGCAATGCTGCGCTGCGACTGGCCGAGCACCCGCAGCATCGCGCAGTCGTCCAGATGCCGGGTCGCAAAGTCGCGCGAGGCGATGCCCACCGCGACGGCGGCCAGCAGCGCGGCCAGCAGCGCGACGAGGTTCAGGAATTTCTCGGCGCGGTCCAGCGTCTGCCGCATCTCCGGACGGCCCGACGCGAACGACTCGATGCTGGTGCCGCGCAGGCCCTGGCTGCGGATCTGCGCCTCGGCCCAGTTGGTGAAGCGGTGCACGGCGTCGTCGTTGTCGGTCGGCGACGCGACGGCGAGGCGGTAGGTCACGCGGCTCGCCGGCTGGATCAGCGCGGTTGCTGCGAGGTCGGATTGGTGCAGCATCACACGCGGCGCAAAGGCCGCGAAGCCGGCTCCGCGGTCGGGCTCGATGACGATGACCCGCGCGATGCGCAGCGCCGCGTCGCCGAGCAGCAGCGTGTCGCCGACCGCGAGGTCGAGCGCGCTGAGCAGTGCCGGCTCCGTCCACACGGTGCCGGGCTCGGGGCCCTGGGCCACGTCGACCTCCGGCGTGCCTTCGCCGCTGCTCACGCGCACGCGGCCGCGCAGCGGGTAGCCGGCGCTGACGGCTTTCAAGCTGACGAGGCGCGACGCCCCGCCCTTGTCGTCGGGCGCACGGCCCATGCTGGGGAATGCCGTCGTCCGAGCCGACGCCAGCGTCATCTCGCGCGCCTTGTCGGCGAAAGCATCGGGCACCGGGTGGTCGCTCGCGACGATCGCGTCGCCGCCGAGGAGTTGCCGCGCGTCGCGTGCGAGGCCGTTATTCAGGCGATCGGCGAAGAAGCCGACGGCTGTGAGCGCGGCAACTGCAAGCGTGACGGCCACGACGAGCAGCCGCAGCTCGCCGGCGCGGAAGTCGCGCATCAGTTGGCGCCAGGCGAGGTGCCAGAGGGAGGTGGTGCGCAGCGGGGCGGGGGTGTCCATGGGCGCATTGTCATGGGAAGGGCCGGCCCTGGTGGAAGATGGCGATTTGCAGTGGCGGATCCCGGCGTCGTGGCGTCACCCCGTCGGAACTACGGCGCCCGTCACCCCGTCGCCACTACGCCACCACCCGTCGCCACTACGTCGTCACCCCGACGAAAGCCGGGGTCCACTGGTGGAGCGCCTCCTGCTGGAGTGCTTCCGAGTGAGTTGATCTGTACGTGTTGCAAGCCGGGACCCGCCCCGGCAGGCGGGTAACTTTCATGGCCTTGGTCCGGGGATCGGTGTTGGTATCTGTATTGGGTATTGGTATTCGGTCCGCTTCGGACCGAAACAACAGGGGTCAGGCGGTTCGATGTGTCTCGGCGATCACAGGCCGCCCGCCGGACCGCTTAGCCACGTGCACGGCCTGATGTCGGGCCCTCTTCTTTGGTGACTTTCTTCTGGGCCAGCACAAGAAAGTTACCCGCCCGCCGGGGCGGGACCCGGCCGGCAACGCGAACAAATCAACCTACTCGGAAGCAAACCAGCAGTGCGGAAGCACTCCACCAGTGGACCCCGGCTTTCGCCGGGGTGACGGCGCTGCGGCGCTGCGGCACTGCGGCACTGCGGCACTGCGGCACTGCGGCCGATGCTACGATCCCGCCGGCGCCCGCCCACGCGGACGCACGTCGCTCGGACGGTTCCGGGCGCCTACGTTCAAGGAAACACATGTCCACTCCAGGCCAGCGCCGCTTCGCGCGCATCGACCGCCTCCCCCCGTACGTCTTCAACATCACCGCCGAACTCAAGATGGCGGCCCGCCGCCGCGGCGAAGACATCATCGACATGAGCATGGGCAACCCCGACGGCGCCACCCCCGCGCACGTCGTGGCCAAGCTCACCGAAGTCGCGCAACGCCCCGAAACCCACGGCTACTCGACCTCCAAAGGCATCCCTCGCCTTCGCCGCGCGATCTCGCATTGGTACCGCGACCGCTACGCCGTCGACATCGACCCCGACAGCGAAGCCATCGTGACCATCGGCTCCAAGGAGGGCCTCGCGCACCTGATGCTCGCCACGCTGGACCGCGGCGACACCGTGCTGGTGCCCAATCCGAGCTACCCGATCCACATCTGGGGCGCGGTGATCGCCGGCGCCGACATCCGCTCGGTGCCGCTGACGCCGGACGTCGACTTCTTCGCCGAGCTCGAAAAGGCGATCCGTACCAGCTACCCGACGCCGAAGATGATCATCCTCGGCTTCCCGTCCAACCCGACCGCGCAGTGCGTCGAGCTCGACTTCTTCGAGCGTGTCGTCGCGCTCGCGAAGCAGCACGACATCATCGTCGTGCACGACCTCGCCTATGCCGACATCGTGTTCGACGGCTGGAAAGCGCCGTCGATCATGCAGGTGCCGGGCGCGAAGGACGTTGCGGTCGAGTTCTTCACGCTGTCCAAGAGCTACAACATGGCCGGCTGGCGCATCGGCTTCATGGTCGGCAACCCGGAGCTGGTCGGCGCGCTCGCACGCATCAAGAGCTACCACGATTACGGCACGTTCACGCCGCTGCAGGTGGCCGCGATCGCCGCGCTCGAAGGCGACCAGCAGTGCGTGAAGGACATCGCCGCCGCCTACCAGAGTCGGCGCGACGTGCTCGTGAAGGGCCTGCACGAGGCCGGCTGGAAGGTGGACGTGCCGAAGGCGTCGATGTACATCTGGGCGCGCATCCCCGAGCCTTACCGCGCGCTCGGTTCGCTGGAGTTCGCCAAGCGGCTGCTGGCCAAGGCGAAGGTGTCGGTCTCGCCCGG
Organism: Piscinibacter sp.; assembly: GCA_035513255.1. Classification (GTDB taxonomy): domain Bacteria; phylum Pseudomonadota; class Gammaproteobacteria; order Burkholderiales; family Burkholderiaceae_C; genus Albitalea. Next base: position 4,599 of record DATKCI010000355.1, read on the forward strand.
CATCGGCTTCGGCGACCACGGCGACGAGTACGTTCGTTTCGCGCTGATCGAGAACGAATCGCGCATCCGGCAGGCGGTGCGCGGCATCAAGGCGATGTTTCGGGCCGATGCAGCGCTTCAAGCTGCTGCAGCGTTGAATACAAACCCCTCGAACGCCGTGTGATCCGCGCAGGCGTCCAATGGCGTCATGAGCACGCCGTTACCGTCCATCTTCGTCTCCCATGGCTCGCCGATGATCGCGCTGGAGCCCGGCGCGGCCGGCGCGTTCATGCAGCGGCTGGGGCCGGCGATCGACCGGGTGTTCGGACGGCCGCGCGCGATCCTCGCGGTGTCGGCGCACACGACGGCGCGCGAACCGGTCTTGCTCGCCGGACGCCAGCATCACGCGATCTACGACTTCGGCGGCTTCGACCCCCGGTTGAACACGCTGCGCTATGACGCACCCGGGGCGCCGGACCTCGCGCCGCGCGTCGCGCAGCTGCTGAACGATGCCGACCTGCCGGCGCACCGCCTCGACGAAGGCGGGCTGGACCACGGCAACTGGACCGCGCTGCGCTACATCTACCCGGACGCCGACGTCCCGATATTGCCGCTCGCCTTCGTGCCGCCGCAGAACGCCGCACAGCAGTTCGCGCTCGGCGCCGCCCTGGCACCGCTATGCGGCGAAGGCGTGCTCGTGCTGGGCACCGGCAGCATCACGCACAACCTCAGACGTGTGTTTGCGAACGGACTGCGCGGACCGAGCGACCTGCCGGAAATCCCCGAGAGCGCGGCCTTTCGCGCGTGGCTGCACGAGCGCAGCGCGGCGCGCGACTGGGAGGCCCTGCTCGACTATCGCAGGCAAGCGCCTCACGCGGCGGACATGCACCCCACCGACGAACACCTGATGCCATGGTTCGTGGCCGCGGGCGCCGGCGGCCGCGACTCGGGGCCGGTGCGGCTGCACGACAGCGTGACCTTCGGCAGCCTCGGCATGGACGCCTACACGTTCGGCCCGCAGGCGATGGCGCTGCACCAGAAGGCGTGACTTACGCTGCCTCCGCATGCAACTTGACGCCTAGTGCCCTCGCGACCTTGAGTACCGTTGCGAAGCTCGGATTGCCTTCCGCGCTGAGTGCACGATACAGACTCTCCCGACTCAGGCCGGCGTCCTTGGCGACTTGCGTCATGCCTTTCGCACGGCGATATTCCCGAGAGCCCTGGCAATTCCGGCTGCATCGTCCGGTGCATCTTCGAGCCAGGCATCCAGATAGGCAGCCATTTCTTCGTTTCCAGAAGGCTGAACGTTTGATGAGACATGAGCCGATGCAGCGCGGGCGCCGATCAGCGCGTCGGCAGTGAACCAACGACGCCCTGAACGAACCAGTTCATCGTTGCGATCGCCTCGTCGCTCATCGCGCCCTGCTGCAGCCGCAGCTTGCCCAGGTGGTCGACCAGTCGCCCGGAGAACGGCTTGAAGCGACCGGCCACGATCGCGCGGCGCTTGGCATCGACCAGCGCCGACACTTCGGCCGGCACGCTTGGATGCAGCGGCGCCAGCGCGACGAAGCCGTCCTTCATGCCGCCCCACACCGGCTCGGGCTTCCATGTCCCGGCCAGCACCGCCTGCGCCACCCGCGTGTAGTAGCCGCCCCATTGATGGGTGATCGCAGTCAGCTGCGCGTTCGGCGCGAAACGGCGCATGTCGCTCTGGTAGGCAACGAGCTTCACGCCTTTTTCTTCCGCGGTCTGCGCGACGGCGGTCGAGCCGCTGTGGTTGGTCAGCACGTCCGCGCCCTGGTGAACCAAGGTCAGCGCCGCCTCCCGTTCCTTCGCCGGATCGAACCACGTGTTCAACCACAGCACCTTGACCTGCGCCTTCGGGTTCGCCTCTCGCATGCCGAGCGTGAACGCATTGATGCCCTGGATGACTTCGGGCACTGGAAAGCCCGCCACGTAGCCCGCCACGCCGGTCTGGCTCATCTTGCCGGCGAGCAACCCGGCGAGGTAGCGCGGCTCGTAGTAGCGCGCGTTGTAGGTGTTCACGTTCGGTGCCGTCTTGTAGCCGCCGGCGTGTTCGAAGCGCACGTTCGGAAAGTCCGCCGCCACGCGCAAGGTCGGTTCGAGGTAGCCGAAACTGGTGGCGAAGATCAGCCGGTGGTCCTGTGCGGCGAGATCGCGGATCACACGTTCGGAATCAGGACCTTCGGCGACCGACTCGACTACGGTCGTCGAGACCCGGCTGCCGAGTGCCTCTTCCATTGCACGCCGGCCCAGATCGTGCTGGTAGGTCCAGCCGGCATCGCCGATCGGGCTGACGTAGACGAAGGCCACATTCAGCGGCGCCGCGTTCTCCGCCGATGCCGCAGCCGCCCAAAGCGACAGGCCGGCGATCCACGCGGCCAGGCGGCCGCGCGTGAGGTTTTTGTACATGGTGTGCCTCTACATGGTCCCTGAATCGATCTGCGCGGCATGCCGGGACCAGCAATGCGCGGACGCGGATTGTACGGAGCCGACGCTTCCGCTTGCGAGGGAAGAAATCGCGGCCCTGTCGGTGTAATAGTTGACAGGTGACTGCATTGCCGAACCGTGCGACAGTTTGCCGGCACGAGAAGGAGTCTCTCTTTGCACGACGGCAATCCGGATCTCGCACTGGTCTGTCGAGTGGAGACACGGCTTTGCGCTTTGCCGATCGGGCATGTCGTGGAGATCATGCGCCCGCTGCCGGTCGAACCCGTCGCGGGCGCACCGCATTTCGTGCAAGGCCTCGCAGTGGTTCGCGGCACGCCGATTCCGGTCGTCGATGCGGCACGCCTACTGGGCGGGTCGTCCATCCGCGCCGAGCGCTTCCTCACGATCATGGCTGCCGGGCGCCGCATCGCGTTGGCAGTGGGCGGCGTGCTCGGTGTGCGCCCGCTCCCGTCGGCTTCGCTCACCGAATTGCCGCCGCTTCTGCACGACGCCAGCGCCGACGTCATCGCCGCCATCGGCCTGCTGGACGCCGAATTGCTGCTGGTGCTGCGCAGCGCACGGCTGCTTCCCGACGAGGCCTGGGCCGCGGTCGAGGCGGCACCGGACCCCGTGGCTGCTCATTCGCGGGATCAACGGTGACCCCGGCGGCCGATCACGTCGAGCGCTTCAGAGCCCTGGCGGCGCGCCGCTTCGGCCTGCAGTTCGACGACACGAAACTCGGCTGGCTCGGCGACGTCCTGCAGCGGCGCGCCGGCTCCAGGCGGCTCACCGTCGATGCATACCTCGCCACGGTCGAGTCCGCTCCGGCGGCCGACGAGGCCGGTGCGCTGGCGACGGAGCTGACGGTCGGCGAGACCTACTTCTTCCGCAACATGGAGCAGTTCAACGCCTTGCGCGAGCAGGTCTTGCCGGATCGCCTGCGTGCCCAGGCCTCGCGCAGCAGCCTGCGCATTCTGTCCGCAGGCTGCGCTTCCGGCGAAGAGCCCTATTCGATCGCGATGAGCCTGTGCGATCTTCTGCCCGATCGGTCATGGCAGCTGTCGATCCGCGCGGTCGACCTGAACCCCGCCGCGATCGAGAAGGCGCTGCGAGGCCGCTACACCGGCTGGTCCTTGCGCGAGACGCCGCAGGCGATGCAGCAGCGCTGGTTCCGGCCCGACGGGCGCGACCAGCTGCTCGACGAGACCCTGCGACGCGCGGTGAGTTTCGAGGTTCGCAACCTCCATGACGACGATTGCGAGCTGTGGCAGCCCGGCGCCTACGCCGTGGTCTTTTGCCGCAACGTGCTGATGTATTTCACGCCCCAAAGCGCTGCGGCCGTCGTGGCGCGCATTGCGCGCTCGCTCGCCCCGGGCGGCGCCCTGTTCCTTGGGCATGCCGAGACATTGCGCGGCCTGTCGCAGGACTTCCACCTGTGCCACACCCACGGCTGTTTCTACTACCGCAGCCGCAGCGCCGACGAAACGAGGATCGCCCCCAGCGCACCGGCCATGTCGGCGCCGGCGCTCGTCGCCGCCCTCGACGGCGGCGATGCCTGGGTGCAAGCGATCGAGCGCGCCTCGCAGCGAGTGCGCGCGCTCACCACGCCACCGAGCTTGGCGCAGCGCCCCGGCAGCCCGCGCGCGTTCGCGGGCTGGCACCTCGGGCATGCCCTGGAACTGCTCGGCCGCGAACGCTTCGCCGAGGCGCTGGAGCTCGTGCACGGGTTGCCGCCCGAGTCGGCGCAGGATCCCGACGTCCTGCTGCTGCACGCGGTGCTGCTGGTTCACGGCGGCCGGCTCGTGCAAGCCGAAGACACCTGCAGGCGCCTGCTCGCGATCGACGAGTTGAACGCCGGCGCGCACTACGTGCTCGCGCTGTGCTGCGAAGCGGCCGGCAACACGCGGGGCGCCGTCGACCACGACCAGGTGGCCGTCTACCTCGACCCGGCCTTCGCGATGCCGCGCCTGCAGCTCGGCCTGCTGGCCCGGCGAGCCGGCGACCGCGACACCTCGCGGCGCGAGTTCGAACAGGCCCGCACGCTGCTGCTGCGCGAGGACGCGTCTCGCCTGCTGCTGTTCGGCGGCGGCTTCGGCCGCGAGGCACTGCTGGCGCTGTGCGAGGCGGAGCTGCAGGCCGAGGGCCTGTCATGAGGCAGATCGGCGACCGTGCGACCGAATTGCGGCGCGACTTCGACCGCAGCTTTGCCGAACCGCCGCGCGCACGCCGTCCGCCGTCCATCGACCTGCTGGCGATACGCCTGGGCGGCGACCCGCACGCGTTGCGCCTGAGCGCCATCTCCGGCGTGTTCGCGAGCAAGAAGCTCACCCCTTTGCCTGGCGCTTCGCCGGACCTGCTCGGCATCGCCGGTTTTCGCGGCAGCGTCGTTCCGGTCTACGACCTTCGGATGCTGCTCGGCTACCCCGCGAGCGACAGGCCGCGCTGGCTCGTGGTCGCCGCCGCGCAGCCCGTGGCATTGGCATTCGAGGGGCTGGACGGCTATCTGCGCTTGCCGCTCGATCGCATCGCCCGCCCGGAGCAGCCGCACGCCTCGCGCGCCCACGTGCACGAGCTCGCACGGGTGGCCGATCCCCGCACACCGGCGCAGGCGCCGAGACCGCTGGTGGACCTCGATTCCATCGTCGCGGCGATCCGGCTGCGTGTCCGCGACAACCTGCCCCTACAACAAAGGGAGAGAAAAGAATGATTCGACACTGGACCTTTGCCCGCAAGATCAGCGCCGGCTTTGCGCTCGTCGTGGCGCTGGCGCTCGCCATCGCGCTGGTGTCGGTGTTCGCGCTGCGCGGCGTGGTGGCCAGCAACGAGCGCCTGAGTTCGCTGAACTTCCAGTCGCTGCTGGACACCGAGCGGCTGCATGCCGTCCTCGAGCGCAAGGTCGCGGCGGGCCGCGGTTTCATGCTGACCCGCGACGAGCGTTTCGTCGAGCGCGCCCGCGAGGCCCGAAGCCAGTTCCTCACCCTCGCCGACAAGCTCAAACGCGGCGTGCAGACCGACGAGGAACGCCGATTGGCCGAAGCCATCGTGCTGGCGGAGGCGGAGCATCAGCAGGCGTTCGAGCGCGTGTTTTCGCTGGTGCGTTCGGGCAGCGCGACCGATGCGGTCATACGCGCCTTCGACGTCGACGTCGTGCCGAAATGGGAGCAGATGGACGGGCACATCCGCGCCTTGATCGCGGCCGGGGAACGCCTGCTCCGCCAAGCCCGGCAGGCCACCGACGCCGCCGCGGCCGAAGCCATCACGCTGACGATCGCGATTGCCGCGGCGGTGATCGCGTTCGCGGTGATCGTCACGTTCACGCTCGCGCGTGCGCTCGGCCAGCAGATCGGCACCGCCGTCGGTCATGTGCAGAGTTCGTCGGCGGAGCTGCAGGCCGCCGCCAACCAACAGGCCACCGGCGCCAAGGAGCAGGCGACCGCGATGAGCGAGATCACCACCACCATCACCGAGCTGCTGGCCACTTCGCGCCAGATCGCCGACAGCGCGCAGCGCGTCGCGCAGATCGCCGAGCAGACGGTGGGTGCGGCGCGCAGCGGCGAAGGCACGGTGGAGCAGGCGCATGAATCGATCGCCGGCATCCGGCGCCAGGTCGACCTGGTGGTGTCCCACATGCTCGAGCTCGGCAAGAAGTCGCAGCAGATCGGCGCCGTGCTCGACATCGTGTCGGAACTGGCAGAACAGACCAACATCCTCGCCATCAACGCGAGCATCGAGGCCGCCGGCGCCGGCGAGGCCGGCAAGCGCTTCGGCGTCGTCGCCGACGAGATCCGCGAACTGGCCGACCGCGTGGCCGGCTCGACCAAGGAGATCCGCGTCCTCATCGACGACGTGCGCGGCGCCGTCAACACCACCGTGATGGCCACCGAGGCCGGCTCGAAGACGGTCGACACCGGTTCGCGCCAGTTCGGCGACGTGACCGCCTCATTCAAGCAGATCGCCGGCCTGGTCGCGGCCACGACGGAAGCGGCGCGCGAGATCGAGCTGTCGACCAAGCAGCAGACCAGCGCCGTCGAACAGGTCAACCTCGCGATCGCGAGCGTGGCGCAGACGACCCGCGAGTCCGAAGTCAGTTCCGGGCAGACGCTCGACACCGTGTCGCAGCTCGCGAGCCTGTCCAAGGACCTGCTCCGCCTGGTGCAGCCGCAAGCCACCGCCGCCTGACAGATCAATGGCCCGCGACGCCTACAAGTACTTCCGCATCGAGGCGCGCGAGTTGCACGAGCAACTGGCCCAGGGGGCGCTCGACATCGAGAAGGGCGCGGCGCCGGCCAGCGTGGTGCCGCGCCTGCTGCGGCTCGCGCACACGCTGAAGGGCGCGGCGCGTGTCGTCAAGCACGGCGACATCGCCGAGGCCGCGCACGCCATCGAGGACGCGCTGGCACCGTGGCGCGACGGCGCCGAGCGCGTGCCGCGCGAACCGATCGATGCGGTGCTGGCGCAGGTCGATCGGATCGCGGCCCAGGTCGCCGCACTGACGCCGACGGCGGGCACCCCCGGCCCATCGGCGCTGGTTCCGGAAGAAGCGCTGCGCACGGTGCGTGCGGACGTGGCGGAGATGGATGCGCTGCTGGAGGGCGTGGCCGAGACGCATGCCCAGGTGGCGCTGCTGCGGCGGCGCTTCGCGAGCCTGGCGCGGGCGCGATCGCTCGCCGATCGCCTGCAGGAGCAGCTCGCTCGGCCGGGCCCTTCAGGCGGCGCACGAGGCATCGCGCAGGAGCTGCAGGCCCTGCTCGGCGGTCTCGAGCACGGCCTGGCCTCGTCGACCGACCAGATGGACCGCGAGCTGAGGCAACTGCGCGACACCGCCGAGCAGTTGCGCCTCGTTCCCGCGGGCAGCTTGTTCACGCCGCTCGAACTGACCGCGCGCGACGCCGCGCAGTCCCTGGGCAAGCGGGTCGCGTTCGAAGGGCATGGCGGCGACGTGCGCCTCGACGCGCACGTGCTCGCCGGCGTGCAGGGCGCGCTGCTGCAGTTGGTCCGCAACGCGGTCGCCCACGGCATCGAGCCGCCGGCGCAGCGGCAGGCCGCGGGCAAGCCGCCGGACGGCCGGCTCACGCTGGACGTGGTGCGGCGCGGCCGCTGCGTGGTGTTCCGCTGCAGCGACGACGGCGCCGGCGTCGATCTCGCCGCGGTGCGCCGCGTGGCCGAGCGCAAGGGTTTGCTGGCCGCGACGGCGCAGGCGCTCGACGCCCAGGGGCTTCTGACGCTGATGCTGCGCGGCGGGCTGAGCACGTCGGGCTCGGTCACCGAAGTGTCCGGACGCGGCATCGGCCTGGATGTCGTGCGCGACGCGGCCGAGCGCCTGGGCGGGGAGATCGCGGCGCACACCGAGTCGGGCCGCGGCACCACGCTCGAGCTGACCGTGCCGCTGTCGCTGGCCTCGCTGAACGCGCTGCTGGTGGAGGTGGCGGGCACGCCGGTGGCCATCCCGCTCGACGCCGTGCGGCGCACGCTGCGCTTGTCGGTACAACAGATCGCCGCCACGGCGCAGGGGCGCACGGTGGTCTACGAAGACCGCGCGATCCCCTTCGTTGCCTTGTCCGCGCTGCTGGCGGAAACACCGCCGCCGAGTTCCGCGCGCGCCATGTCGGTCGTGATCGTCGAAGGCGGCGGCGCACTGGCCGCCATCGGCGTCGAACGCTTGCTGTCGACGAGCAAACTGGTGCTGCGCCCGCTGCCCGAGCTGGTGCCCGCGAGCCCGCTGGTGGCAGGCGCATCGCTCGACGCCGAGGGCAACCCCCAGCTGGTGCTCGACCCCGAAGGCCTGGTGCTCGCCGCCGGCCGCGCAGCCGCCGTGCCGGCGCCAGCGGTGCGGGCTGCTGCGCCGGTGCTGGTGATCGACGACTCGCTGACCACGCGCATGCTCGAGAAGAGCATCCTGGAGTCCGCGGGCTACGAGGTCGATCTGGCCACGTCCGCCATCGAAGCTCTCGGCATGGCACGAGCACAGCCCTTCCGCCTCTTCCTGGTGGACGTCGAGATGCCGGGCATGGATGGGTTCTCCTTCATCCAGGAGGCAGCGGCCGACCCGCGGATCCGCGACGTCCCGGCCATCCTCGTCTCGTCGCGCTCCTCGCCCGAGGACCGACGTCGCGGGGAGGAAGTCGGCGCCCGTGCCTACATCGCCAAGAACGAGTTCGATCAGGCTCGCCTCCTCGAAACCAT
>DATKCI010000356.1:0-14412 GCA_035513255.1 Piscinibacter sp.
GCAGCGCGCTTTCGAGCAGGCCGCGCGCCTCGTCGGCCTTGCCCAGATGCACCAGCACCTCGCCGAGGTTGCCTTCGACGAAGACGGAAAAGAACGGGTCGCTGAAGTGGGGCAGCAGCGAATGCGCCTCGCGCGCATGAACCAGCGCCCGGCGCAGCGCGGCCGTCGCCTCGGCGGGCTCGCCGCCGCGCAGCACGTAGAACGCGCCGATGCACACGGCGCACAGGTTGTTCAGCGTGACGAGCTGAACGAACGGATCGTCGAGGTCGTGCGCGACGCGCAGCGCGTCGTCCATCAGTCGCTCGGCCTGCCAGGGGTCGCCCATGCGCTCGAAGCAGGCGCCCAGCGTCGTCAGCGACAGCGCGAGCTGGCGCCGGTCGCCGAGTTCCTGCGCCAGCGCGCAAACGTCGCTGGCATGGCGCAGCGCCTGTTCGAAGGCGCCGGTCTCGCAACCCGCGAGCGCCATCCAGCGCAGCAAATCGGCCTGCGCGGCACGCCGCGGGGGCGTGTTCAGCAGCGGGACGACGTCGCGGCCGACGTCGAGCAGCGCCGCCAGCGCGCCCAGGCGGTAGTGCAGCAGGCACAGCAGCTCGCCGGCGTCGGCCCGCTCGTCGGCCGAACCGGAACGCAGCGCCAGGGCCCAGGCGCGCTCTGCGAGATCGCGCCCCTCGGCCAGCGCCGAGGCGTCGCGCGCCGCCCGCGCGCGCTCGAGCAGGGCGGCAATTGTGTCGGGAACCGGGGGCGGGCAGGACGGCATGGGCGGATGATGCGGCACGGCCCGCGGCCGCGCCCGCACCGGGATGCCCTTACTTCGCTGTGGGCATTGCGAATTCCGCGCCTTTGGCGGTGCTCTCGGGCCAGCGCTGCATGATCGACTTTTGCTTCGTGTAGAAGCGCACGCCTTCTTCGCCATAGGCGTGCATGTCGCCGAACAGGCTGCGCTTCCAGCCGCCGAATCCGTGCCAGGCCATCGGCACCGGGATCGGCACGTTGATGCCGACCATGCCGACCTGGATGCGCCGCGCAAACTCGCGGGCGACGTGGCCGTCGCGCGTGTAGCAGGCCACGCCGTTTCCGTATTCGTGCGCGTTGACGAGCTTCACCGCTTCGGTGAAGTCGGGCACCCGCACGCACGACAGCACCGGGCCGAAGATCTCCTCCTGGTAGATGCGCATCGCCGGCGTGACGTGGTCGAACAGCGTGCCGCCGGTGAAGAAGCCGGCTTCGTGGCCCGGCACCTTCGTTCCGCGGCCGTCGACGACCAGCGTCGCGCCTTCTTCGATGCCGACGCCGATGTAGCCTTCGATGCGCTCCAGCGCCTGCTCCGTGACGACGGGCCCCATCTCGGCGTCGAGCGCCATTCCGTTGCCGATCTTCAGCGCCTTCGCGCGCTGGGCCAGCAGCGGCACGATGCGTTCGCCGACGTCGCCCACCAGTACCGCAACGCTGATCGCCATGCAGCGCTCGCCGGCCGAGCCAAAGGCCGCGCCGATCAGTGCGTCGACCGCCTGGTCGAGGTCGGCGTCGGGCATCACGACCATGTGGTTCTTCGCGCCGCCCAAGGCCTGCACGCGTTTGCCATGGTGGGCGCCGGTTTCGTAGATGTACTGCGCGATCGGCGTCGAGCCGACGAAGCTCAGCGCCTTCACGTCCGGATGCGTCAGCAGCGCGTCGACAACGATCTTGTCGCCCTGTACGACGTTGAACACGCCGTCGGGCAGGCCCGCCTGCTTCAACAGCTCGGCCATGAACAGCGACGGCGACGGGTCGCGCTCGCTCGGCTTCAGCACGAAGCTGTTGCCGCAGGCGATCGCCACCGGGAACATCCAGCACGGCACCATGCACGGAAAGTTGAACGGCGTGATGCCGGCGACCACGCCCAGCGGCTGGCGCAGCGTCCAGTTGTCGATGCCGGTGCTGACCTGGTCGGTGAAGTCGCCCTTCAGCAGCTGCGGGACGCCGCAGGCGAACTCGACGATGTCGATGCCGCGCGAGACCTCGCCCTGCGCGTCGGTGAACACCTTGCCGTGTTCGGCGGTGATCATCGCCGCCAGCGTGTCCTTGTGCTGATTCAGCAGCGCGAGGAAGTTGTTCAGCACCCGCGCGCGGCGGATCGGTGGCGTGTCGGCCCAGGCCGGGAAGGCCGCTTGGGCGGACGCCACCGCGGCGGCCACGTCGTCCGCCGTGCCGAGCGCCACGTGGCGCGCTACGGTGCCGTGCGCCGGGTTGTAGACGGGCTGGCGGCGCCCGCTGTTGGATGCGACCACGCGGCCGCCGATGTAGTGACCGACCTCGGTGGTGGCTGTGAAGGATTCGGGTGCGCCCATGGGATGTCTCCGGCTGTGTACTGATTTCAGTCTAGGCGTCGCGGCGCCGCCTGCCAATGCGCGTAGACTGATTTCATTGTTCATGGTGACGAACAAAGTCACCATCATTCCAGGAGACAACCGATGGCGACTCATCGCACCGACACGCTCTGGGCGCAGGCTCATTTGTTGACGGTGATCGCGCAGACCGGCAGCTTCACGAAGGCGGCGCAGCGCCTCGAATGGAGCAAGGCGGCGGTCAGCCAGCGGCTGGCCGAGCTGGAGCGGGCGGTCGGCGTGACCCTGGTGCAGCGCACGACACGCTCGGTGCGGCTGACCGACGCCGGCCAGCGCCTCGTCGACGCCACCGCCGAGGCCTTTGCCCACATCGCGCGCAGCCTCGGCAGCGTGAGCGACCTCGCCGCCCAGCCGCGGGGACTCGTGCGCATGACGGCGCCGGTCGCGCTCGGCCGGCAGCAGGTTGCTCCGACACTGGACGCCTTCTTCCGCGACCATCCGGCGATCCGCGTCGAGCTGGAACTGTCCGACCGGCTGGCGAACCTCGCGCACGAAGGGTTCGACCTCGCGGTGCGCCACACCAGCGCGCCGCCGGACAACCACATCGCCTGGAAACTCTGCGAATCCCGCACGCTGCTCGTCGCGACCGCGGCGTACCTGCGGCGGCGCGGAACACCCGCCCATCCGCAGGAACTCGCCACGCACGACTGCCTGGCCTACCTGCGCAGCGGACCGGCGCAGTGGCTGTTCGAGCGCAACGACCGCCCACGGGCAGCACGCGAGCCGGAGCGCGTCAGCGTGGCGGTTCAGGGTCCGCTGCGCGCCAACAACTCGGAGGTGCTGCGTGACGCGGTGCTGTCGGGTCTGGGCATCGCGCAGGTGCCCGATTTCAGCGCCGGCGCGGCGTTGCGCGCGGGGCGGCTTCGCGAGGTGCTGCCCGGTTGGCGGCCGGTCGGGTTCTTCGGCGATGCGATCCACGCGATCCGGCCCTGGAGCCCGACCACGCCGCGGGCCGTGCAGCTCCTGGTGGAGCACCTGCGCGGGCAGCTGGCCGGTGGCTTCACGGGCTGAAGCGGCAGGCGCTCACGGCGGCCGCCCCGGCGGATCACCGGGCTTCCCGCTATGCTGGTTTGCATTGTCACGAGGAGGTAAACGATGCTGCGACCCGACATCACCGCGGCCTACTTTCACGATCTGCAGTCAGGGTGGCTGCCCGATCGCTATGGGTTGCGGGTGACCCGAATCGACGAAGGCCGGTTCGACGGCGAGCTGGAGGTGCAGCCGTGGATGCTGGCGCCCAACGGTTTCCTCCATGCGGCCAGCGTGATTCTGCTGGCAGACACCTGCGCCGGCTATGCGACGGTGGCGCATTTGCCGTCGGGCGCGAAGAACTTCACGACGATCGAACTGAAGAGCAACTTCCTCGGCACGGCCAAGGAGGGTGTGATCCGCTGCGAGGCCGTCGCCGACCACCTCGGGCGCACGACCCAGGTCTGGGCCGCCACGGTGTTCAATCCGCAGGGCAAGAAGGTCGCGCTGTTCCGCTGCACGCAGATGATTCTGTCTTGAACGGCCGACGCGCTGCTGCCCCAAGTTGTCGCCCCGACTTTCGCCGGGGTGACAACTTGCGGTTCGGCGACGAGCCAAAAAAAAAGCCCACCCGCGTGAGCAGGTGGGCTGTGTCAAGTCCTCAAATAAAGGACGTCGTTGGGACGGTTGCTGGTCTCTCACCCTGTTCGTGAATGTTCTTTCGGTGGGCGTTCGGACCTCGACTCGCGCGGGCAGATGGCATACCCCGTGTGACAGCGATGGGCCAGACTGTAGGGCCCACCCCCCGCGGCGGATATCCCCAATACGAGGGAGAGACGGCGGCGCGATTTGGAGTAGCCGCCTGACGCGCCACAATGCGCCATGCCTGCGCCCCCCCGACGTCCCCACGCAACGGCCACGCCCCGGTCGGCCGCCGAACCGCTGAGCGAATCCGAGCTCGACGAGTTGCAGGCCTTGCTCGACCGTGTGCCGGCGCCGCTGGAGCCGCTGGACGTCAGCATGCTCGACGGCTTTCTGTGCGGCGTGCTGGTGCAGCCGCAAGCCGTGCCTGAGAGCCGATGGCTCGCGCACGTCACCGATGCCGACGGACGGGCGCTGCCACCGCGCTTCGACGCGACGCGGCTGCACGCGTTCGTGCGGCGCCGGCATGCCGAGCTGAACGACGCGATCGCGCGGCGGCAATGGTTCGATCCATGGGTGTTCGAGCTCGATGACGACGATGCGCCCGCGACGGTGGACGACGACGAAGCGGCGCCACCGGCTGTCGCGGCGGTTTATCCGTGGGTCGCCGGTTTCGCGACCGCGCAGGAGTTCTTCCCGGCATTGATGCAGCTCGACGCACAAGCCATCACCGAGCCGCTCGCCTTGTTGTACCGGCACCTCGATCCCGAGGACCTCGAAGATGCCGACGACCTGCTCGAAGAGATCGAGTCGCTGGAGCCGCCGGTCGATCTGGCCGAAGCGGTGGAAGGCCTGGTGCGGGCGGTCTTGCTGCTGGCGGATGCGTCGCGGCCGCTGGCACCGGCCACGTCGTCGAGGACAGCGCATCGGCCGCGCCGCCGCTGAGGACGCACGGGAGGCGCGACCTCAGCGCGCGCCGAAGAGGCGCTGCGCATGCAGGCCCAGGCCGCGGGCGACACTCGCGAACGGATCGCCGCGCACCGCACAAGCGCCCGGGAAGGCCTCGACGATCTTATGCGCCAGCAGGCGAAAGCCGGTCGACCCGCCGGTGAAGTACAGCGTGTCGATCTGCGACGGCGCAAGACCCGCCTGCCGGGCGGTGTCGCGCGCCGCGCCGACGATGCGTTCGATGTCGCCGCCGATCGCCTGCACCGCGGCATGTTCGCTCAGCGGCGCGGCCAGGTTCCGCTCGACGTGGCTCAAGTCGATGCGCGTGTCGCCGCCATCGGCGACGTCGATCTTGGCCTGCTCGGCGCGGGCCGCGAGCTCATGGCCCAGGCGCTCGGTGACGACCGTCATCAGCCGCTGGTGCTGCAGCGGCTGAGCGTAGAAGACCCGCATCTGGCGCAGTTCCACCAGGCGCTGCGGCGTGTAGACCGTGTTGATCAGGTGCCAGGTTGCGAGGTCGAAGTACACGCCGCTCGGCACCTCGCGCGGCGGCGCGCCGTTGATGCTCGGGCCGTGGGCGCCGTAGCCGAACGCCGGCAGCACGCTGGCCAGTTCGACCCGACGGTCGAAGTCGGTCCCGGCGATGTGCACGCCATGGTTGGCGAGGATGTCGCCGCGGCGATCCAGGCGCGCCGCGTGTTCGGGCCCGACGCGCACGACCGAGAAGTCGGAGGTGCCGCCGCCGATGTCGGCCACCAGCACGATCTCCTCGCGCGTCACGCGGCGCTCGTGGTCGAAGGCCGCCGCGATCGGCTCGAACTGGAAATGCACCTCGTCGAAGCCGACCGCGCGGGCCGCGGACTCGAGCGCCGATTGCGCCTGTGCGTCGCGCGCGCCGTCGTCGTCGACGAAGAACACCGGCCGGCCGAGCACCGCCCGCCGGATCGGCTGGCCGGCCTCGGCTTCCGCCTTCGTCTTCAGGTGCTTCAGGTAGCCGCCGATGATGTCCAGGTACTTCACGCCGCGGCCGCCGCCGACATCGGTGGTCTGGTCGACGAGGCTGCTGCCGAGAATGCTCTTCATCGAGCGCATCAGCCGCCCGTCGACGCCGTCCACGTAGGCCGCGACGGCGGCGCGGCCGAACGCACGCGGCGGCCCGTCGGTCTCGCGGCCCTCAACGAAATAGAACACCGCGGTGGGCATCGTGCGGTGGCCGCTCTCGAGCTCGACCAGCCGCATGCCGTCCGGGGCAGTGGGGATCGCAATCGCCGAGTTGGAGGTGCCGAAGTCGATCGCGCAGTACATGCCGGGGCCCGGTGGTAGGGAAATACAGGGGGGCGCGATTGTAGGTTCCTATCGTCGCAGCGCGGAAGATGCCGGCATACTTCCGCCGCATCTTGCAACCGCTTTCCCTGCCATGTCCGCCGCCGAAGACCTCCCGACCCTGCTGTCCCGCGTCGCGCTGCGCGACCGCGCCGCCTTCGAACGGCTTTATCGCGCCACCTGCGCGCATCTGTTGGGCGTCGCGTTCCGTATATTGAACAACCGGGATCGCGCCGAAGAGGTGCTGCAGGAAGCTTTTATGAACGTATGGCACGGCGCCGGCGGGTACAACCCGGCGGTCGCCTCCCCGATGACCTGGCTCATCAACATCGTCCGCAACAAGGCGATCGACACCGTTCGCTCGCGCAAGACCGAGCGCAACTCCACGGTGACGCTCGACGACGAAGGCATGGACGTCGCCGCGGACGAGACGCTGCAGCCGCAGCAGTTGCTCGACGACAGCTTGACCAAGGTTCAGATCGACCGCTGCATGAGCGAGCTGAACGCGTCGCAGCGGCAGGCGTTGGCGCTCGCTTACTACCGAGGCATGGTGCACACGGACATCGCGGTGGCGTTGAACGCGCCGCTGGGCACTGCGAAGGCGTGGGTGCGGCGGGGGCTGGACAAGTTGAAGTCGTGTCTTGAGGCTGCAGGAGTCTCGGCATGAACTACCTGGCGCCTGAACGGCTGGACCGCTTGGCGCGGGAGTACGTGCTCGGCACCTTGACCGGGCGCGCCCGGCGGCGCTTCGAGCGGGTGCTGAAACAAACCCCCGTCGCGATGGTGGCCGTGAGCTCATGGCAGGAACGCTTCAGCGTGCTGGCAGCCGGCGTGCCGGCGATGCAGCCGCGCGAGGGCGTGTGGATGGGGCTGGAGCAGCGTCTCTTTCCCGCTTCGGCGCCCGTCAAGTCCGCGGCGGGGCCGTTGCAATGGCTGTGGAACCTGTTGTCCGCCCGCGCCTTGGGCGGTGCGCTCGCCGGCATCTTCCTCTGCGTGGTCGTGCTGCGCATGCAGCCCGGGCTCATCGGCCTCGAACCGCAGGTCGACACGCTGCCGGCGAGCTACGTCGGTCTGCTGACCGACGCCGCCGGCCGCCCGACCGTGCTCGCGAGTTCGCGCCGCCATGGCGAGCAACTCACCGTGAAGGTGCTGCAGCCGGTGAACGTTCCGGCCGGCCGGGTCGCGCAGCTGTGGGCGTTCCCGGCCGACGCGCCGCCGTTCCCGGTGGCCGTGCTGCCGCCGTTGCCCGCCAAGGGTTCGGTGACGCTCACGCTGCCTGCCACGTCGGAAAAGCTGTTTTCCAACGTCGTCCGGCTCGGCATCAGCCTGGAGGCGTCGCCGGCCGGGCCGGGCGATGCGCCGAGCGGGGAACTGGTGCTGTCCGGTCATTGCGTGAAGCTGTGGTGACGCGGTGCATCCACCGAAGCGCTCGCCCCGTAAGTGGGTTCAAGACATCGGCGAGCGGTGTCTGCCAACCGAGGAACCAAGCATGAAGACCTCTCTTTCTCGCATCCTGAGCGCCACCGTGCTGGCGCTGTCCGTCCACGTCGCCTACGCCGCCGACACCGAACCCGTCACGCCGGCCGTCGCCGACAAGCTGGCTCCGGCGCGGGCGCAGATTGCCGCCAAGCAATGGCAAGCGGCGATCGACGAGCTCAAGCGCGTCAACGAGACGGGAAGTGCCGACTGGAACAACCTGATGGGCTACACGCACCGCAGGGCCAAGAAGCCCGACCTCGCGGCAGCTGAGAAGTACTACGACGAAGCGCTGCGCATCGACCCCAAGCACCGCGGCGCGCTCGAATACTCCGGCGAGCTGTACCTGACGAAAGGCGATCTCGCGACGGCGGAGAAACGTCTGGCCACGCTCGACAAGGTGTGCATGCTGCCGTGCGAGGAATACACCGATCTGAAGAAGGCGGTGGCGAACTACAAGGCCAATCGCAACCAGTACGTCTCGACGTACTGAGGCTGCCCCCGAAGCGCGTCTGCGCGCAGCCGTGTCACAGCGGATTGAACAGCAGCTGCGCGGCGACGACGAACATCACGGCCGCCACGCCCGCGTCGATGGCGCGCCACACGGCCGGACGCTGCAGCCAGCGTGACGCGGCCGCGGCGCCGAAGCCGAGGGTCGTGAACCACATCAGCGATGCCAAACCGGCGCCGAGCGCAAACGCCGCTCGGCCCGCCGCGTTCGGCTGTTGGGCGCCGACGCCGCCGAGCAGCACGACGGTATCGAGGTAGACGTGCGGGTTCAGGTAGGTCAGCGCCAGCGCCGAACCGAGCGTCGGCAGCAGCCCGTGCGCCGCGGCGCTGCCATGCAGGCCCTGCGTGCCGGAACCCCAAGCCCGCTGCGCCGCGCGGGCGCCGTAGACGAACAAGAAGGCGGCACCGCCATAGCGGAACAGCGCCAGCAGCGCCGGCGACGACTGGACCAGCGCGCCGAGACCGAACACGCCGAGCAGGATCAGCAGCCAGTCGGACAGGGTGCACAACACGACGACCGGGCCGACGTGGGCACGTGCCAACCCTTGCCGCAACACCAGCGCGTTCTGTGCGCCGATGGCGACGATCAGCCCGGCAGTCATCAACCAGCCTTGGGCAAATGCGGGAGTGAGGTTCGGGTTCATCGCAGGCGCATTCTCGCCAGCCAGATGCGAAACATGAAGGTGCATTCATGTTATTCGGTCTACATTAGCCAGGCTTATGAAACCCCTGGATCCCGCCGCCCTCGATTGCCTGGCTGCCCTCGCCGACGACCGCAGCTTCGAACAGGCGGCGCAGCGGTTGTCGATCACGCAGTCGGCGGTGTCGCAGCGCCTGCGTGCCTTGGAGGCGCAGGTCGGGCAACTGCTGGTCGTGCGTTCACGGCCGCTGCGGCTGACCGAACCGGGCAAGGTGCTGTTGCGCTTCGCGCGCCAGGTGCATGCGATGCGCGCCGACGTGGCGCGCGAACTCGGCGTCGCCCCTTCTGCGCACGAGCGGCTGCCGATCGCCGTCAATGCCGACAGCCTGGCGACCTGGGTGCTGCCGGCGCTCGATCCGCTGGTGCACGAAGGCCTTTCGCTCGAGCTGGTCGTCGACGATCAGGACTTCACTCACGACTGGCTGCGCCAGGGCGCGGTGCTCGGCTGCGTCAGCACGGTTCGCGAGGCGCTTCGTGGCTGCCGCTCGGTGCCGCTCGGCGCGATGCGCTACACGGCCGCGGCAAGTCCGGGCTTCGTGGCCGCGCACTTCAACGGCGAGCTGCCGGGCCTGAACCGCAGCAACTTCAGCCGGGTGCCGTTCCTCGTCTTCAACCGCAAGGACGACATGCAGCACCAGTGGGTCTCGCGCGCCTTCGGCGTGCGCGCGCCGCAGCTGCGCGAACGCTTCGTTCCGTCGTCGGAGGCCTTTGTGCGGGCGGTGGTGATGGGCTGGGGCGTCGGCGTGGTGCCGGAGGTGCAGGCCAGTGAACTGCTGGCGAGTGGCGCGCTGCTTGCGCTGCGCCCCGAGGTCGAGTTGCAGGTGAACCTCTTCTGGCACCAGTGGAAACTCGGCCCCGATGACGGCGCACCGACGGCGCGAATGGCAATGCTGGACCGCGTCGGCGCCGCGCTCGCCGCAGGCGCAAAACAGGCGCTGGGTGCGGCGATCGCAGCCCCGAGCCAGCGTTCGACGGGTGTCAGCGGGCGGTCAGCTCGCGCTTCGCCACCGGGTTGATCATGCCGGCCGGCGCGGTCAGTGGAGCTTTGCGCTGTTGGGCGATCGCGGTGCCGTGGTGGGCGGGTGACACCGTGCGCACGACGACGTCGCGGCGCTGCGGGTGCGAGCGGTCGGGCAAGCCGGACTCGCCGGCAGCGAGCAGCAGGGCGCTGACGACGGCACCGGCCACGGTGCACCAGGTGAGAGCTTGGAGCGAGGACAAGGTCATTTCTTTGGGACTCCGCGCGCGTCGACGGCTTCCTCCGCGCGCGTGGCCGTAACGATAGGTGGTGGCGGACGATATTTCCATCCGCATGGGGGGGGAGATTGTCTCCTTGATGCAACGAACGACAAGAACGGTGACACGCAGTCGACGGCGGCGTAAGAACTGCACGCCTACCGAGTTTCATTTCGGCCCATCGGCCCCCCGCCAAGCGTCGACACTGAGATCATCACAAGGCGTGATAAGGGATTGGCGATGGACAAAGTGCCGAACATTCCGTGGTGGGCAGCGAAACCCCTTCGCCAGGAGGAGCACTCGCCTGACACCGACTACGCCGACATGGGGACGGCCTTCGGGCTCGATGCCAGCATGGGCTCGGCCGCCGAAGCGCACCCCTCCGCCGCAGGCGATGCCGGACCGGCGACCGATCGGTTGAACCGACGCTCGGTGATCTGAACGCTCGCCGAGCCGGCGTCAAACCTCGACGGTGAACCGGCCGTCGTAGCCCTGCGGTTCCCCGCGCGGCGAATGCCCCCGCGCATTGCTGACGACCCGCGTTTCGTGGCCGTCGAAGCGCACGCGGTAGTCGTGGCGGCAATGCAGGTGGCCGTGGATCCACAGGTCCGCGAACGGCAGCAGGTCGTCGTCCGCGTTGCAAAAGCTCGCGGTGCCGGGCTGGCTGCCGTAGCGGGGGTCGGCACTCAGGAAGCTCGGGCCGAAATGGGTGATCGCCACCGTGGCGTCCCAGTCGCCCGCCGGCCGGGCCAGTTCCTCTGCCAGCCAGTCGCGGCAGGCCAGCGCCTCGGTCAGCACCGCCGCAGCGTCGAACGGCACGCCGTGATGGGTCGAGCGCATCACGCGCATGAAATACGCCGCGGCGCGCAGCACCCGCTCGCGCTGCGCATCGCCGAAGAGGTTGAAGTCGCACCAGCGCACCGTGCCGACGAAGCGGATGCGCCGGCCATCGGCCCCCGTGCGAACGATGCTTTGACGCTCCAGCATCGTGAAGCCGAGCTGCTCGCAGCGCTCGCGCAGGGCCGGCCAGGCCAGCGTCAGCTCGCGGCCGTCGAACTCGTGGTTGCCGGCGACGAAGAGCACCGGCTGCGGCCAGTCGCGAAACCGCTCCAGGCCGTCCCAGGTGCTGTCGATGTCGCCGCCCAGCACCAGCAGCTCGGCGCCCTCGGCCGGTTCCGGATCGAAGGTTTCCGTCTCGAGGTGCAGGTCGGACAGGATCTGCAAGCGCATCGTCGTGGCACGGACCGGTGCCGGGGTCAGGCGCCGTGGCAGTGCTTGTATTTTTTGCCGCTGCCGCACGGACAGGGTTCGTTGCGGCCGACCTTCGGCGTGTCGCGCTGCACGGTGTCGACCTTGTAGCGCAGCTCGCTGGTCAGGTCCGACAGGTCGGCGACGGCCAGCACGAGGTCTTCGATTGCGTCGTCGAGCGTCGCGAGCGGGTGCTCGCGATCGAGCGTGGCGACGACTTCGCGCTCCTCGTCGGTCTCGGCCGGCAGATGACGGTACAGCCGGGCCAGCGCGGCCATCACCGCATCGTCGGGCATCTCCGCGAGGTCCGGGAAACACAGCGTGGCGTGCTGAAAGCCGGCGACCCACGGCATCACGGGCTGCGACACCGGGTTGATGCCGGCCATCGGGTCGGGTCCGCCGTCGGTGGGCGGCTTCGGCCCGTGTTCGTCGTCGAACTCGAGGATCAGCGGGTCGAACCAGCCGTCCTCGACCATCGCGCGGTTCAGCGCGGCATGGCGGCGCAGGATCAGCGCCTGGGTGCGTTCGAGCCACGCGGGGTCGGCGTCGTCGGGCAGCGGCTGGCCTTCGAAGTCGAACACGTGTGGTAGCCAGGCCGCGGGCTCGATCAGCACCGGCTGCACCAGCACGCCGCACAGAAAGCCGTCGAGCATCACCGCGTCGCACGGCTCCAGCGGCTCGGGCGTCGCGGCGAGCAGCTCGTCGAGTTCGGCGAATTCGGCGTCGGTGAGGTCGCGAGCGGGCGGGGCGGTGGACGGGATCATGCGGGCCTTCGGATGTGAAGCGCCGATTGTCCTATGCGCTCCTTGCCCCCGGTCCTGGCACCGAGAAGCTCCCGACCAGGCGGTAGCGTGCGCCCGGGTGGTACAGCCGCGCGATCGACGCGACCTCGCCTTGCGACACCGTGCGCCGCGACACCATCAGCAGCGCGCTGCCGATGGCCACGTCGAGCAGCCGCGCCTGCTCGGCGGTGGCGAGCACGGCCTCGACCACCTGCTCCGCCTCGGTCAGTGGCGCGTGTTCGAACAGCACGGCCGACGGCGTGACTTCGGTGAAGTCGCGGCTGAGCAGGTCGGGCGCCAGCGCCGGATTGACGTGGCGGTCCTCGAACTGGATCGGCACGCCGTTCTCGAGATGAACGAGCTGGCAGCGGAACACCGCCGAGCCCTTGCGCAGGCGCATCGCGACGGCAACTTCGGCGCCGGCCTTCTCGCGCAGCACGCTGCACACCCGCGTGGTGTGCAGGTGGCCGCGCTCGGCGATCTCGTCGTGGATGTCGCGCACCTGCAGCAGGTTGGAAATCGGATGCAGCTCGGCGACGTAGGAGCCCGAGCCCTGGCGCCGCTCGATCAGGCCTTCGGCTTCGAGTTCGCGCAGCGCGCGGTGCACCGTCATGCGCGCGCAGCCGAACTCCTGCACCAGCTCGCGCTCCGACGGCAACCGAACCCCCGGCTCCCAGCCGCCGTCGGCGATGCGTTGCTGGATCGAGGTCTTGACCGTTTCGTACGACAGCGAGCGTTTGCGGCGGGCGTTCATCCGGGCCATTCTAGGGGAGGGCATGCTAAAGTTGTCTAGACCACTTGACAGGGACGAATCATGGAAACCACCATTGCGCCCGGCCGGCTGGACAGGGCAGTGCTGCAGCAGGCGGCGGCGGGAGGCGGGCGGTTCGCTCTGG
The DNA here is from genome assembly GCA_035513255.1 of Piscinibacter sp. Classification (GTDB taxonomy): domain Bacteria; phylum Pseudomonadota; class Gammaproteobacteria; order Burkholderiales; family Burkholderiaceae_C; genus Albitalea. Next base: position 13,115 of record DATKCI010000356.1, read on the forward strand.
CGTCTTCGGCTCGCGCAGGCATCGAAGCGAGCGTGCGCGCGGTGCGCGAACTGGTGTCGCGGCACGACGCGGTGTACGGCATCAACACCGGTTTCGGCAAGCTCGCGCAAACCCGCATCGCCGACGACCAGCTGGCGCAGCTGCAGAAGAACCTGGTGCTGTCCCACAGCGCCGGCATCGGCCGCCCGCTCGAACCGCCGGTGGTCCGCCTGATGCTGCTGCTGAAGGCCGCGAGCCTCGCACACGGCATCTCCGGCGTGCGCGGCGAAGTCATCGACGCGTTGCTCGCGCTGCTCAACGCCGACGTGCTGCCGGTCGTGCCGGAGAAAGGATCGGTCGGTGCGTCGGGCGATCTCGCGCCGCTCGCGCACCTCGCGTGTGCGCTGATCGGCATCGGCGAGGTGTTCGTCGACGGCCGGCGCGTGCCGGCCGCCCAGGGCCTGGCCCGCGCCGGCCTCGCACCGCTGGCGCTCGGCCCGAAGGAGGGCCTGGCGCTGCTCAACGGCACGCAGTGCTCGACGGCGCTCGCGCTGCACGCGGCGCAGCGCCTGGAGCGCATCTTCGATGCCGCCGTCGCCGTCGGCGCGATGACGGTCGATGCCGCCAAGGGATCCGACACGCCGTTCGACGACCGCATCCATGCGGTGCGCGGCCAGCCCGGTCAGCGCGCGGTTGCGGCGCACTACCGCGACTGGCTGCGCGACAGCCCGCTGCGCCAGTCGCACCTGCATTGCGAGAAGGTGCAGGACCCGTACTGCCTGCGCTGCCAGCCGCAGGTGATGGGCGCCTGCCTGGACCAGATGCGCCACGCGACGAACATCCTGCTGATCGAAGCGAACGGCGTGTCCGACAACCCGCTGGTGTTTGCCGACACGATGGAGGCGCTGTCCGGCGGCAACTTTCATGCGGAGCCGGTGGCCTTTGCCGCCGACAACCTCGCGCTCGCGATCGCGGAGATCGGCGCGTTGTCGGAGCGCCGCACCGCGATGCTGATGGACCCGGTTATTTCCGGGCTGCCCGCCTTCCTGATCGAACACGGCGGGCTCAACTCGGGTTTCATGATCGCGCAGGTGACGTCCGCGGCGCTCGCATCGGAGAACAAGTCGCTCGCGCATCCGGCGAGCGTCGATTCGCTGCCGACCTCGGCCAACCAGGAAGACCACGTGTCGATGGCAACCTATGCGGCGAGGCGGCTGCACCAGATGCTCGACAACACGGCCGGCATCGTCGCGATCGAATGGCTGTCGGCCGCGCAGGCGCTGGAGTTCCACCGCCCACTGCAGTCGTCGCCGCCGATC
>DATKCI010000357.1:0-3403 GCA_035513255.1 Piscinibacter sp.
GAACGCGAGATCCGCGAGGCAGCCGAACACCTGCGGCGCCACCATCCGCCGGGCGTCGAGGTCGTGCCGCTGTTCGCCCGCCTGAGCCAGCAGGAGCAGGACCGTGTGTTCGAGCCGCACAGCGCCCGGCGCATCGTGCTCGCGACCAACGTCGCCGAAACCTCGCTGACGGTGCCCGGCATCCAGTACGTGATCGACGCCGGCACCGCGCGCGTGAAGCGCTATAGCTACCGCAACAAGGTCGAGCAGCTTCAGATCGAGCCGGTGAGCCAGGCGGCGGCCAATCAGCGGGCCGGGCGCTGCGGCCGCGTCAGCAACGGCATCTGCATCCGGCTCTACGACGAGAAGGACTTCGCGAGCCGTCCGCGCTTCACCGATCCGGAGATCATGCGCTCGTCGCTCGCCGGCGTGATCCTGCGAATGAAGTCGCTCGGGCTGGGGCTGGTCGAAGACTTTCCGTTCCTCGAACCCCCACCGCGCCGGGCGATCGCCGACGGCTATCAGCTGCTGGCCGAGCTCGGCGCGGTCGACGAGCAGAACGAGCTGACGACCATCGGGCAGGAACTCGCGAAGTTGCCGCTGGACCCGCGTGTGGGGCGCATGATCCTCGAAGCCCGCAACCGAGAGGCGCTGACCGAGGTGCTGGTCATCGCGGCCGCGATGAGCGTGCAGAACGTGCGCGACCGTCCGCTCGAGCAGCAGCAGGCGGCCGATCAGGCGCATCGCAAGTTCGACGACGAGAAGTCGGAGTTCATCGGCGACCTGAAGCTGTGGAAGTGGCTGGAAGAAGCGCGCGGCGGCACGAAGGAGCACAAACTCTCGCACCGCAAGCAGGAGCAACTGCTGCGCGACCACTTCATCTCGCCGCGCCGCGTGCGCGAGTGGCGCGACATCCACTCGCAGCTGCACACGGTGGTTGCGGAGCACCGCTGGCGGCTGAACACGTCGGCCGCGACCTACGAGCAGGTTCACCTGTCGCTGCTCGCCGGCCTGCTCGGCAACATCGGCCAGAAGAGCGACGAGGACGAGTGGTACCTCGGTGCGCGCGGCATCAAGTTCTACCGCCATCCGGGCGCCAACCTGTCGAAGAAGCCCGGCCGCTGGATCGTCGTGGCCGAGCTGGTCGAGACGACCCGCTTGTTCGGTCGCGGCATCGCGGCGATCGAGCCGCAGTGGATTCCCGGCATCGCCGGCCACCTGTTGAAGAAGCAGCTGCTCGACCCGCACTGGGAGAAGAAGGCGGCCGAGGTGGTCGCGCTGGAACGTGCCACGCTGTACGGCATCGTCGTCTACAGCAACCGGCGCGTGAACTACGGGCAAGTCGACCCGGCAGGGGCGCGCGAGATCTTCATCCGCGAAGCGCTGGTCGGCGACGCGTGGGAAACCCGGCTGCCCTTCCTCGCCGCGAACCGCAAGCTGATCGCGCAGGTCGAGGAGCTCGAGCACAAGGCGCGCCGGCAAGACGTGCTGGTGGACGACGAGCTGATCTACGCCTTCTACGACCAGCAGGTGCCGCAGGATGTGCACGGCGGTGCGAGTTTCGAGCGCTGGTACCGCGAGGAGAGCAAGCGCCAGACCCGGCTGCTGCTGCTGTCGAAGGACGAGCTGATGCGGCACGAGGCGGCCGGCATCACGACCGCGGCATTCCCGAAGACGCTGCGGCTCGGCGGGGTCGACTGTTCGGCGGACTACCTGCATTCGCCGGGCGACGCGAAGGACGGCGTGACCGTCATGGTGCCGATCTATGCGCTGAACCAGGTCAACGAGGAGCGCTGCGAGTGGCTGGTGCCCGGCATGCTGAAGGACAAGGTGCTCGCGCTACTGAAGAGCCTGCACCAGCGGCCCCGGTCCCGCCTGATGCCGCTCGCGGAGTTCGCGCAGGGTTTCATCGGCGGCGTCGAGCAGGCACATGGGTTCGGCGCCGGCAGCTTGGTCGACGCGTTGCTGAAGGCGGTGCGCGACAAGACGCAGCTGGACATCAAGCGGGGGGACTTCAAAGGGGAGCAGGTGCCGGTGCACTTGTTCATGAATTTCCGGGTCGTGGATGAACATGGGCGGCAGTTGGGGATCGGGCGGAATCTGGCGGCGTTGAAGGCGGAGTTGGGAGGGGTGGCGCGATCGGCGTTTCAGGCGTTGGCGGGGTTGAAGGTGGCGGGTTCGGCGCCGCCGTCCTCACCCCAACCCTCTCCCAGAGGGAGAGGGAGCAGGGAACTCCCTCTCCCCCTGGGAGAGGGCCGGGGTGAGGGCGCGGCCTCGCCGCCGTCCACCCCGCCCCCCACGTACACCGACTGGACCTTCGGCGAGCTCCCCGAGCTGATGGAAGTCCGCAAAGGCGCGCAAACCCTCGTCGGCTTCCCCGCGCTGATCGACCAGGGCACTCACGTCGCGATCGAAGTCTTCGACGAACCCGACATCGCCGCCGCCAAGCACCGCGCCGGCCTGCGCCGCCTGGTTGCGCTGCAGATCCGCGACGCGCTGAAGTACCTCGAGAAGAACATTCCGGACCTGCAGAAGATGTCGGCCCTGTACATGCCGCTGGGCACCGCTGACGAACTGCGCACGCAGATCATCGACCTCGCGCTGGACCGCGCCTTTCTCGCCGACCCGCTGCCCACCGATGCGGCGAGCTTTCGCCGCCGCGTCGACGAAGGGCGCGGCCGCCTCACGTTGATCGCCAACGAGGTCGCGCGCAGCGCACTCCAAGTCCTCGCCGAATACGCCGCCGCGACGCGCAAGCTGAAGGACGCACGCGCCGCCAAGGAGGTCAACGACGACGTGCAGGCCCAGCTGGCGCGCCTGTGTCCCAAGCGGTTCGTGACGGCGACGCCGTGGACGCAGCTCGCGCACCTGCCGCGCTACCTCAAGGCCGTCACGCTGCGGCTGGACAAGTGGCGTGGCGATCCGGCACGTGACGCGGCCAGGCTGGCCGAACTGCGGCCTCTTGAGCAGCGCTATCTGCGCACGCTGGCCGACCGCAAGGGCGTCACCGACCCGCGATTGGACGAATTCCGCTGGCTGCTCGAAGAACTGCGCGTCAGCCTCTTCGCGCAGGAGCTGAAGACGCCGCAGCCGGTGAGTGTCAAGCGGCTGGACAAGGCGTGGAGCCAGCTCGCCCAGTGAGCCGCCCGCCCGGACAGGTGCTCTGTACAATTCCCGGCTTCGGGGTGTAGCGCAGCCTGGTAGCGCAACTGCTTTGGGAGCAGTGGGTCGGATGTTCGAATCATCTCACCCCGACCATCTTCTTCGGCCACGTTCCGGCGGAACCACGGCCCTCGCTGCCCGTAGCTCAACTGGATAGAGCAGCTGCCTTCGAAGCAGCAGGTCGGGGGTTCGAGTCCCTCCGGGCAGGCCATCCCTCTTGCTCGCGGAGAGCATCTCCCGCCGGCGCCGTGACCCCGATCAC
>DATKCI010000358.1:0-4617 GCA_035513255.1 Piscinibacter sp.
AGTTGACGAGCGGGCCGGTGGTTCGATGTGTCTCGGCCTTCATAAGTGGCCCGCCGGGCCGCTTGGCCACGTGCACGGCCTGATGTCGGGCCCTTTGCTTTGGTGACTTTCATTTGGGCCAGCAAATGAAAGTTACCCGCCCGCCGGGGCGGGACCCGGCTTGCAACACGAACAAATCAACCTGCTCGGAAGCACCCCACCAGTGGACCCCGGCTTTCGCCGGGGTGACGGTGCGGGGTGACGGTGCGGGGTGCCGTTGTGAACGAGTCACCCAAGGAATTCATAGCGGAAGACGTGTCGATAAACCTCCCCAGGGTTCAGCCAACACGACGGCTGCGGCCATTCCGGATGGTTCGGACTGTCCGGCAGAAACTCGGGCTCGAGCGCGATGCCGGCACAGGCTGCATGGGGCCTGCCATCCGGCGACGGAATCCCTTCGAGGAACTGGCCGCCATACAGCTGGAGGGCCGGCAAGGTGGTCGACATCGCCAGGCGCAGACGTCCGTCGGTCGAGGTCAGCACGGCGGCGGGGGACGCCATCGCCGCGCACGCAGGGTCGAGCAGGTAGGCGTGGTCGTAACCGCCCGCGATGCGCTGTTGCTCGTCGCGCATCCAGTGCGTCATCAGCGCCTTCGGTGAGCGGAAATCGAAGCCGGTGCCTTGCACGTCGGCCAGCCGGCCGAGCGGGATCAGGTCCGCGTCGACCGGAAGGTAGCGGTTCGCCGCGATCCGCAGTGGATGCGTGCGCACGTCGCTCGCGATGCCGTCGAGGTTGAAATAGGCGTGGTTCGTCAGGCACACCGGGCTGCGCGCGGTCGTCGTCGCCGTCGCTTCGATCTCGACCGTCATCGCGTCCGCCAGGCGGTAGGTCACCTGCGCTCGAAGTTCACCGGGGTAGCCCTGGTCCCCATCCTCGGAGACGATGGAAAAGCGAATCGATCGGTCGTCCACGTGGGCGACGGTCCAGTGCCGCGAATGGAAACCCTGCGGGCCGCCATGCAGCTGGTGCCGCGAACCGGGGTCGGGCTGCAGTGCGATGACATGCGGACCATCGGCGATGCGCGCATGGCCGATCCGGTTCGCATAGCGTCCGATCGTTGCGCCGAGAAAGGCCTTGCGGGCAGCTTCGCCGGGCGGGTCGTCGCGCTGCAGCACGACGCTGCGGCGAGTGCCGTCGGGCATTGGTACCTCGCAGGACAGCCATGCGGCCCCGAGTGTCGACAGGGACAGCGCGGTGCCGCCATCGGCTTGCAGACGCAGGATGTCCGTCATCGCGTGTCCCTCACTTCAAGCTCTCCGACACCGTTCGACGGCCGGCACAGATGCACCTCGGCGGGCTCGCCGTCCGGTGAGCGGTACGCGGCGGCGAGCACCTCTCGGGTCGGCTGCACCTTTGCGTGCGGCAGCAATGCGACCGCGCAGCCGCCGAAGCCGCCGCCGGTCATGCGCGCGCCGCCGTCGTCGCCGATGCAGTCCTGCAGTATCTGCACCAGCCGGTCGACGGCCGGCACCGTGATCTCGAAGTCGTCGCGCATCGACACGTGCGACTCGGCCATCAAGCGGCCCATCCGCCGCATGTCCCCGGCGGCCAGCGCCGCGGCCGCATCGAGCGTGCGCCGGTTCTCGGTGAGAATGTGGCGCGCGCGCCGCTGCGCGACCGGATCGAGGCCCGCCGAGCCGCTGTCGAAATCGGCCGGCAGCAGGTCGCGCAACGCGCGCACGCCGAAGTGCCGTGCCGCGCTTTCGCACTGCTGCCGGCGCAGGTTGTATTCGCCGTCGACGAGTCCGCGCTGCACACGCGAGTGAACGATCATCACCGCGATGCCGGCGGGCAGCGGCACCGGCGTCGTCTCGAGCGAGCGGCAGTCGAGCAGCAGCGCGTGGCCGTCGACGCCGCGGGCCGAGATCATCTGGTCCATCACGCCGCAGGCGCAGCCGACGAAACGGTTCTCCGCCTCCTGCGCGATCAGCGCCATGCGGGTCGGTTCGAGGTCCGGCAACCCGTACAGGCTCTTGAACGCCTGGATCACCGCGAGCTCCAGCGAAGCCGACGACGACAGCCCGGCGCCCTGCGGCACGTCGCCTGCGATCGCGAGCTCGGCGCCGCCGAGCGGCAGGCCGTTGTCGAGCAGGTGCTTCAGCGAACCGCGCACGTAGTTCGCCCAGACGGCATCGGCGCGCGGCACGATCGGCAGGTCGATGCGGAACTCGTCGACGGCGCCGCGCTGGTCGGCCGCGACGACACGCACCGTCATGTCGTGTCGCCGGCTCGCGGCGATCACGGTGCCGCGGTCGATCGCACACGGCAGCACGAAACCGTCGTTGTAGTCGGTGTGCTCGCCGATCAGGTTGACGCGCCCGGGAGCCTGCACAAGGCATGCCGGTGCGTGGTGAAAAGCACGTTCGAATGCCGCGTGCGCCGTGGCCCGGGGGTTGGCGAGCGCACTCATGCGTCGCGGCCGTCAACGCCACTCGCGGCACGCAACTGCGCCGCGGCCTGCTCCGGCGTCAGGTCGCGCTGCGCCTCGGCCAGCATCTCGAACCCCACCATGAACTTGCGCACGCTCGCCGACCGCAGCAGCGGCGGGTAGAAGTGCGCGTGCAGCTGCCACGCGCTGGCGTCTCGCCGGTCGAACGGCGCGCCGTGCCAACCCATCGAATACGGGAAGGAACAGCCGAACAGCCGGTCGTAGCCGCGCGTGAGCTGCTGCAGCGCCCGTGCCAGGTCGTCGCGCTGCGCCCGCTCCAGCTGCGGCAGCCGCTGCACGGCAAAGCGCGGCAGCAGCAGCGTCTCGAACGGCCAGGTGGCCCAGTACGGAACGACGGCGAGCCAGTGTCCGGTCTCCACGACGGCGCGTGTGCCGAGGCCCGCCTCGCGCTCGGCATAGTCGGCCAGCAGCACGCGGCCGGCGTGCTCGGTCGCATAGCGGCGCTGCTGCCTGTCTTCGGCGGCGGCCTCGGTCGGAAGAAAGTCGCAGGCCCAGATCTGCCCATGTGGATGCGGGTTGGAGCAGCCCATCACGGCGCCCTTGTTCTCGAACACCTGCACCCAACGATGGTTGCGGCCCAGCGCGTCGGTCTGCTCGCACCAGGTGTCGATCACAGCGCCGATCGCGTCCAGCGGCAGCTCCGCCAGCGTCTTGCCGTGATCGGACGAATAACAGACGACGCGGCTGGTGCCGCGCGCACTCGCCGCTTCGAACAGCGGGTCGGTGCACGGCGGCGCCGGCGGCACGTCGTGCAGCAGCGCCGGAAAGTCGTTGTCGAAGACGAAGGTCCCGCGGTAGTCGGGATTGCGCTCCCCGCCGGCGCGCAGGTTGCCGGCGCAGAGGTAGCAATCCGGATCGTGCGATGGCTGCGGCGCCGTGTCGTTGCGCTCCTGCTGCCCTTGCCACGGGCGCAGCGCGCGGTGCGGCGAGACCAGCACCCAGTCGCCGGTCAGCGGGTTGCGCCGGCGGTGCGGGTGCGCGGCCGGATCGAAGATCACAGCGGGCGCACGGCGGCGTCGTCGCCGGGTTGTACTGCGAGGCGGTTCACGAGCGGTGGACCGAACAGCGGCGACTCGATCTCCCAGGATTCGCCGGGCTGCACCTGGATGTCGTCGGCGAAGCTCAGCACCGCGGCGCCGAAGAAATGCAGGTGCGCGTCGCCCGGCCGGCGAAACAGGCGGTACTTGAAGTGGTGGTGCTCGAGGTTGGCGATCGTGTGCGACATGTTGGCCTCGCCGCTGACAAAGGGGCGCTCCCAGCGCAGCTGCCCTTGCGCATCGCGCAGCCGCGCCTGCCCGTCCACGTGGGCCGGCAATGCGCCGACGCGCAGCGCGGGGCCCACCGAACACACTCGCAGTTTTGAATGCGCGAGGTAGAGGTAGTTCTGCTGCTCGATGACGTGGTCGGAGAACTCGTTGCCGAGTGCGAAGCCCAGGCGGTGGGGCGTGCCGTCGGGGCCGTTGACGTAGAGCCCGACGATCTCGGACTCGTCGCCGCCATCGAGCGCGAAGTCGGGCATCTCCATCGGCTCGCCGCTCGCGCGCACGATCGACCCGTCGCCCTTGTAGAACCACTCCGGCGCCACGCCGACCCGGCCCGGCGCCGGCCGGCCACCTTCGAGCCCCAGCCGGAACATCTTCATGCTGTCGGTCAGCGTCTCGGCCTGCGCGAGCTTCTGGTGCATCGCGTTGCGCGACTCGGCGCTGCCGAGGTGCGTGAGGCCGGTGCCGGTGACGAAACAATGCGCGTCGTCCGGGTGCGTCAGCGGCGGCAGCAGCCGGCCTTCGGCGGCGAGGGTGTCGTAGCGCAGCGGCTCGTCGAACGAGGCCTCGGCGACGCAGCGCTCGAGCGAGGTCTGCCGTGCGATCGCCGATTGCGCGAGCGCGTAGGTGGAGTCGACGCCGGCGATCGGCCGGACGTGGCCTTGTTCGGCCTCGAGCACGCCGACGCGGGTCTGCGAATCGGCCGTCTTGAACTGGATCAGCAGCATGAGGTGTGTACCAAGTGAGGGGCCTCACCCCGCGCCGTCACCCCTTGCCCGTCACCCCGGCGAAAGCCGGGGTCCACTGCACGAGTCGGCGGTGTGCGACGAGTGGACCCCGGCTTTCGCCGGGGTGACGGGCAAGGG
>DATKCI010000359.1:0-4318 GCA_035513255.1 Piscinibacter sp.
AGGGCCTGGGCGCCCCGGTCGGCTCGGCGCTGGTCGGGCCGCGCGACCTCGTCCTGCTGGCCCGCCGCTGGCGCAAGATGCTGGGCGGCGGCATGCGGCAGGCCGGCGTGCTGGCCGCGGCGGCGCTGCATGCGCTCGATCACCATGTCGAGCGCCTCGCCGACGACCATGCGTTGGCGCAGCGGCTCGCCGATGGCCTGCAGGGCATCCCCGGGCTCGCCGTCGAGCCGCCGCAGACCAACATGGTCTTCGCCACCACCGATGAACGCGGCCGCGACCTGATCGCGCACCTGAAGTCGCGCGGCGTGCTCGCCACCGGCATCTACCAACTGCGCTTCGTCACGCACCTCGACGTCGACGCGCAGGACATCGATCGCGCCGTCGCGGCCGTGCGCGAACACTTCCAGGCCGGATTGCCTCTCAACCTCTGAGTCAGGAGACCCTCCATGCCCATCTCCAACAACGAAGCGCTCACGCGCACGATCGAGCACCGCGAGATCTTCCACGACGAGATGCTCGCGCTGGTGCGCCGCATCATGGGCGGCGAGATGTCGCCGGTGATGATGGCCGCGCTGCTCGTGGGACTGCGGGTGAAGAAGGAGACGATCGGAGAGATCACCGCCGCGGCGCAGGTGATGCGCGAGTTCTCCACGAAGGTCGAGGTCGTCGACCGCACGCACCTCGTCGACATCGTCGGCACCGGCGGCGACAGCTCGCACACCTTCAACATCTCCACTTGCAGCATGTTCGTCGCGGCGGCGGCCGGCGCGCGGGTCAGCAAACACGGCAACCGCAGCGTCTCGAGCAAGTCCGGCAGCGCCGACGTGCTGGAGGCGCTCGGCGTCACGCTCGCACTGCCGCCGGAGGCGATCTCGCGCTGCATCGCCGACACCGGCATCGGCTTCATGTTCGCGCCCAACCACCATCCGGCGATGAAAAACGTCGCGCCGGTGCGCAAGGAACTGGGCATCCGCACGATCTTCAACATCCTCGGACCGCTGACCAACCCGGCCGACGCGCCGAACATCCTGATGGGCGTGTTCCACCCCGACCTCGTCGGCATCCAGGTGCGCGCGCTGCAGCGTCTCGGCGCCGAGCATGCGGTCGTCGTCTACGGTCGCGACGGCATGGACGAGGTGTCGCTGGGCGCGGCGACGATGGTCGGGGAATACAAGGACGGCGGCATCCACGAATACGAGATCCACCCCGAGGACTTCGGCCTCACGATGGCGAGCAACCGCACGCTGAAGGTCGAAACGCCGGAGCAGTCGAAGGCGCTGCTGCTGGCGGTGCTGAACGACGAGCCGGGGCCCGCGCGCGACATCGTGATCCTCAACGCCGGTGTCGCGCTGTATGCGGCAAACGTCGCGCACACGATGGTCGATGGCGTGGCGCTGGCGCGAGACGCGATCACCTCGGGCAAGGCGCTGGCGAAGCTGCACCAGTTCGTCGAGCGTACGCGGGAGTTGCAGGCGACATGAACGCGACTTCGTGCCAGGGACGTCTCCCTCTCCCCGGGCCACGAAGGGGCCCCTTCGTGGCCCGGGGAGAGGGTCGGGGTGAGGGCGGGGCGTCGCGAGTGACCGCGTCGTTTCTCAGCCGCCGCGCCCTCACCCCTCCCTCTCCCAGAGGGAGAGGGGGAAGAGCCAGAGGCTGCTGCTGCAGTGCGGGAAAGAAGGCGTCATGAGCGATATCCTGAAGAAAATCGTGGCCGTCAAGCGCGACGAAATCGTTGCGGCGCGAGCGACGCGCGACATCGTGTCGCTGCGCCGCGATGCGGAATCGCTGGGCGGCGTGCGCGACTTCACCGGCAGCCTGAAGCAGCGTATCGCTGCCGGCCAAGCGGGCGTTATCGCCGAGATCAAGAAGGCGAGCCCCAGCCGCGGCGTGCTGCGCGAACACTTCGTGCCGGCCGAGATCGCGGCGGGCTACGAGCGCCACGGCGCGGCCTGCCTGAGCGTGTTGACCGATGCGCAGTTTTTTCAGGGCGCACCTGACTACTTGCAGCAAGCCCGCGCCGCCTGCGCGCTGCCGGTGCTGCGCAAAGACTTCATGATCGACGCCTACCAGGTGTTCGAAGCCCGCGCGATGGGCGCCGACTGCATCCTGCTGATCGCCGCCTGCCTGGACGACGCCCAAATGGCCGACCTCGAAGCGCAGGCGCAGGCCCTGGGGATGGCCGTGCTCGTCGAAGTGCACGACGGCGCCGAGCTCGACCGCGCGCTGCGTCTGGGCACCCCGCTCGTCGGCATCAACAACCGCAACCTGCGCACCTTCGAGGTCACGCTGCAGACGACGCTCGGCCTGCTCGATGGCGTGCCGTCCGACCGCCTGCTCGTCACCGAAAGCGGCATCCTCGACCGTGCCGACGTGCAGCGCCTTCGCGACGCGAACGTGCATGCCTTCCTTGTCGGCGAAGCCTTCATGCGCGCCGCCGACCCGGGCGCCGCGCTCGCCGACCTGTTCCGGTGAGCGGCGATCTTTTCGGCGCAGCGCTCCCGCCGAACTGCCTGCAAGAACCGCTGAGCGCGGCGTTCGAACGGGTGCCGCCGGCGTGGAAGCTGGTGACCGATGCGTTCTTCGCCGCCGACACCGGCCAGGCGCTCGTGCGCTACGTCGACCAGCGGGTGCGCGAGGGCGCGTGTGTCTATCCCGGCACGGTATTTCGCGCGCTCGATCTGACGGCGCCGTCGGACGTGCGCGTCGTGATCCTCGGCCAGGACCCGTACCACGGGCCGGGGCAGGCGCAAGGGCTCGCCTTCTCGGTTGCCCCAGGGCAGAAGCTGCCGCCCAGCCTGCGCAACATGCTGCAGGAAGTGGAGGCCGACACCGGCGCGCCGTCGCTGTGCCGCGGCGATCTCAGCACGTGGGCGCGTCAAGGGGTGCTGCTGCTGAACACCGCGCTGACGGTAGAGGACGGCCAGCCGCAAAGTCATGCGAACCGCGGCTGGGAGGCCCTGGTCGATGCCTTGCTGGCCCATGTGACGGCGCAGCCAGCGCCTATCGTCTTCTTGCTGTGGGGCGCGTCGGCCCAGCGCAAGCGTGCACTGGTGGACCGCGCCCCGCACCGCGTGTTGACCGCGAACCACCCGTCGCCACTGTCGGCACGACGCCCACCCGAGCCGTTCATCGGCTGCCGACACTTCAGCCGCGCGAACGCGTTGCTGGCGGAAATGCGACCCGGCTCGGCGGCGATCCGCTGGTAGCTGGCATTCGAGTGGTATGGGTCGGGCGGCGCCCTTAGGGTGTCCCGGAATCAGTGCTGTTACCTATGAAGAGGTCGGCCGATCGCTCTAATACCAATTGACTAATTGGTATTACTGGTACTAGACTGGTGCCGTTGCATCGTGGAAGCCGAATTGACGGCCGGACGCGACAGCAGGAGTCCCCGCCGTATGAACTTTTCGAAGCAGCAAGCGGACCCGAGGCGACATGCCATCGGGTTCTCGTTCGTCGTCCTGTTGCACGTGCTGGTCGTCTACGCGCTCGTCACCGGGTTGGCGAAGAAGGTGGTCGACGTGGTGCGTGCGCCGATCGAGACGAAAGTGATCGAAGACCTGGTCAAGCCGCCGCCGCCGCCCGAGACCGTCGTGCCGCCGCCGCCGAAACTGGAGGCGCCGCCGCCCCCGTTCATTCCACCGCCGGAGGTGCAGATCGCCACGCCGCCGCCGCTGCAGCCGACGATCACCGCCACGCCGACACCGCCGCCGGAGCCGGTGGCGATCGCGCCGGTGGCGCCGCCGCTCGCCGAACCTGCGCCGGCGGCACCGGTGTCGGCCGCCGTCGTCTGCTCGAACTTCAAGGCCGTGATGGGCGACGCGGGTTTTCCGCGTGAGGCCTCGCGCCTGGGGCTGGAAAAGGGCGACGCGCTGATCCAGTTCACGCTGGGGTCCGGCGGCGATATCCGCGACGTGCGGGCCGTTCGCGCCTCGCATCCGGTGTTCGCCCGCAACAGCATCCGCATCGTCGGTGGCTACAAGTGCCAGGGCCAGGGCCGCGACGTGCTGGTGCAGGTGCCCTTCGGCTACCGCCTGGAATAGCGCCCCGCGCCGCCCGCTCGAACGAGAACTCGTCTTGCCTCACCTCTGAAGATTGGATTGGAGTCCCCCATGTCGCTTCGTCACTCCCTCGCGCTTCGCGCCCTGATCGCCGTCAGCCTGTGCGCCATGCTGGCACTCGCCTCCCCGATGCCCGCCCTCGCCCAACCGGCGAGCGCGCCAGCGGCGACCGAAGCCGCCCCGGCGACGCCGGTGCCCGCGACCCCGACCCCCGTGGCCGAACCGGCAGCCCCGGTACCGACCCCGCTGGCGGCGACCAC
>DATKCI010000360.1:0-16040 GCA_035513255.1 Piscinibacter sp.
GGTATCGCGAGCATTTGCAACGCCGCAGCGCGCCCGAAGCCGGCGAGCCAAATGTGCAACTTGTTCCCCAACGGACCCTTGGTGAAGGGCGAGCGAAGCACGGACCGTGTCTGCGCGAGCCGGCTGACAGCCTCCCTACTCGGCAACGCATCATGAGCCAAGCTCAAGTCCATCTCGCCTATGCACCTCGCGGTGTGGGGCTGCTTTACGCCGTCATGTGGTTCGCCGTAGGCGACCATGTCTACGGCTGGTGCATCGGCTCGAAGGACGGCGGCCACCTCGCCTTCTACTTCATGCTGCAGGACTACTTCGCCCACGGCGAGACGCACCTGTACCGCTCCGTGGAGGACGACGTGTATGGTGCGTGGGTCGAAGCGCGGCCGGCCGGCGACATGGTCTTGCCCCACCCGCCGCCGGTTCCCGAGGCCGTGTGCCACGAGCTGAACCGGCTGCAGGACCAGTTCGTACGGCATTGGCTCTTCTTCGACGACGACCCGCTGGTCGACGACGAGGCACAGGCGATGCGCGCGCGTGAACTCTCGGTAAGGCACGTCAACATTCGCGCCTCACGGCTCGACAAGCTCGCCACCGCCGCCGCGGTGTGGCGGTTCAATTCACCCGATGCGGATGCGCAGGTCCTGGACTTCCTCTCCAGGCGCTGGCCGCTGGACTTCGACGCGCAGGGCTGACGTGGCGGCGCCGCTCACGCAGGGCTTTCATGCGCTGGCTGTCCAGGTCGGTGACCTTCGGAACCTCGCCTGAACACATCCACCCCCGACCCTTGGCCACCGACCCCAGCCCGCCGCACTGGCACTGCCTCGACGGTGAGGCCACCGCAGCGCACCTCGACAGCGACCTCGGCACCGGGCTGAGCGCCGACGCAGCCGCGGCGCGGCTGGCGCAGGTCGGCCCCAATGCGCTGCTCGAGACGGGCCGGCGCCACCCGCTGCTCATGCTGGCGTCGCAGTTCACCGACTTCATGATTCTGGTGCTGATCGCCGCGGCCGTCATCGCCGGCGTCGTCGGCGAGCCGCAGGACGCGGTGGCCATCGTCGTCATCGTCTTCCTGAACGGCATCATCGGCTTCGTCCAGGAATACCGCGCTGAACGCGCGATGGCGGCTCTGAAGAAGATGGCCAGCCCGCAGGCGCGCGTGGTACGCGACGGCCGGGCCGACACCATCGATGCAACGCATCTGGTGCCCGGCGACCTCGTGGAACTGGAAGCCGGCAACATCCTGCCGGCCGACCTGCGGCTGACCGAGCTGGCCGCGCTGAAGGTCGACGAATCGGCGCTCACCGGCGAATCGCAGCCGGTCGACAAGCAGCTCGCACCCCTGCCGGGGGTCGACTTGCCGCTCGGCGACCGGCTCAACCTGGCTTTCAAGGGAACGGTCGTGACCTATGGCCGAGCGCGCGGCTTGGTGGTGGCCACCGGCATGAAGACCGAGCTGGGGCGCATCGCCGCGCTGCTGTCCGGCGAATCCGGCAAGACCCCGCTGCAGAAGCGCCTGGCGCGATTCGGCCGCCATCTGGCGATTGCCGTGCTGGCCATCTGCGCCATCATCTTCGTTGCCGGCTGGTTGCGCGGTGAACCGCCGCTGGTCATTCTGCTGACCGCCGTCAGCCTGGCGGTGGCGGCCATCCCCGAGGCGCTGCCGGCGGTGGTGACGATCTCGCTCGCGCTCGGCGCGGCGCGCATGGTTCGGCAGAACGCGCTCATCCGCCGGCTGCCTGCGGTGGAAACGCTCGGTTCGGTGACCTACATCTGTTCCGACAAGACCGGCACGCTGACGCAAAACCGCATGCACGTGGACTGCGTGCACGCCGCCGGCGAGACCCTGCCCGGCCTGCCCGACAAGCCGGAGTCACCTTGGCGCGAACTGGGCCTGGCCATGGCCCTGTGCAACGATGCCGTGGCCGGCCGCGATGGCGACCTGACAGGCGACCCCACCGAGACCGCTCTGCTGGCTGCGGCACAGGCGGCCGGCTACGACAAGGACGAATGGCTGCACACGCTGCCGCGTGTGGCCGAGATCCCTTTCGATGCGGAACGGGCGCGCATGAGTACGCTTCACCGCGACGGCGACGGCGTGCTGATACTCGTGAAGGGTGCGCCCGAAGGCGTGCTGTCGCTGTGCACCGATCAGCTGGGCGCAGGCGGCGCAGCGGCGGCCTTCGACGCGGTGGCACTGCAGGAAGCGGCCGAGACCCTGGCCGCACAGGGCCTGCGCGTGCTCGCGTTCGCGCAGAAGCGGCAGCCGCGACTGCCGCAGGCGCCCGATGCCGACTCGCTGGAGCGCGGCTTGCGCTTCATCGGGCTGGTCGGAATGATCGATCCGCCACGGCCCGAAGCGGCTGAGGCAGTGGCCGCCTGCAAAGACGCCGGCATCGTGCCGGTGATGATCACCGGCGACCACCCCGCCACGGCGCGGGCGATCGCGCAGCGGCTGGGCCTGATCGAGGAAGGCGGCAAGGTGCTCGGCGGCGGCGAGCTGGCAAAGATGTCGCTCGAAGACTTCGAACGCGAGGTCGATACCGTCCGCGTCTACGCGCGTATCAACCCGGAACAGAAGATCACAATCGTGCGCGCACTGCAGGAC
Organism: Piscinibacter sp.; assembly: GCA_035513255.1. Taxonomy (GTDB): domain Bacteria; phylum Pseudomonadota; class Gammaproteobacteria; order Burkholderiales; family Burkholderiaceae_C; genus Albitalea. Next base: position 2,603 of record DATKCI010000360.1, read on the forward strand.
AAGGGCGAGTTCGTCGCCATGACCGGCGACGGCGTGAACGACGCGCCAGCTCTGAAACGGGCCGACATCGGCGTTGCCATGGGCAAGGGCGGCACCGACGTGGCGCGCGAGGCGGCGCACATGACGCTGCTCGACGACAACTTCGCCACCATCGTGACGGCGGTGCGCGAGGGGCGGCGCATCTTCGACAACATCCGCAAGTTCGTCAAATACACGATGACGAGCAACTCAGGCGAGATCTGGACGATCTTCCTCGCCCCCTTCCTGGGCCTGCCGATGCCGCTGCTGCCGATCCACATCCTGTGGATCAACCTCGTCACCGACGGCCTGCCCGGGCTGGCGCTCGCCGGCGAAGGGGCCGAACGCAACATCATGCGGCGCCCGCCGCGGCCGCCGAAGGAAAGCATCTTCGCGCACGGCATGTGGCAGCACATCCTGTGGGTGGGTCTGCTGATGGGGGCGGTCACGCTGCTGACGCAGGCCTGGGCGCTACACACGGGCTCGGCGCACTGGCAGAGCATGGTCTTCACGGTGCTGACGCTGTCGCAGCTAGGTCATGTGCTGGCCATCCGTTCCGAGCGCGAATCGCTGTTCGCCCTGGGCGTGTTCTCCAATCGGATGCTGGTCGCTGCGCTGGCCCTGACCTTCGTCCTGCAGATGGCGGTGCTCTACGTGCCCTGGCTGAACCCGATCTTCAAGACCGCGCCGCTGTCCGTGGGCGAACTGGCGGCCTGCCTGGCGCTGTCGTCGGTGGTGTACATCGGGGTGGAGATCGAAAAGGCGCTGGTGCAGCGCGGCTGGCTGTACAAGGACTCAACCTCCCAGAGCACGATCACGGAGACGCAGCCGAAGTAGATCAGCAAGCTGAGGACGTCCTGCACGATCGTTGCCAGAGGCCCGCTGCCGTAGGCCGCGTCGGATCCGAACCGAGCCAGCAGCCAAGGCAGCAGCAGCCCGAGAACCGATGCCACCACGCTGGCCCCGGCCAGCGCCAGCGCCACGGCGGCAGCCAAGTGCAGTTCGACGACCGGCATGGCGGAAACACCATGGTGCAGTGCGATCGAGGCCATCTTCTCCTGGTCGGTGTCCGGCAGAACGCGGACACCGTCGCGGCGTGCTGCCGCGCCGAGTTCAGCTTCGTCGGGCAGTGCCAGCAACTCCGCTGCCGTCAGCGTGCCGAGCAGTCGCTCGTCAGGTTCGATCACGCACACCAGTTCCCAGGTAGTTTGCTGAAGGTGGCGGAGCTGCTTGCGCAGCGCCGCGGCCGAATCGCCGGGGTAGGCCAGGACGGCGCGGGGCCCGATGTGGTCGGCGGAGGTCTCACGACGCACGCGCAGCGACTCGCGGTTCAGTGAGCCAAGTGGTTCGTTGGTGCCCGATTGCGGTCAGGCTCGTCGGAAGACGGCAGAGTGATTGTGAATACTGTTCCCTTCTATGAATTCGTCCTTGAACGACTGCGCCGTTGTCGTCCAGCTCGGGCTCGAGGGTCACTTCGAAGTGACGCACTCCTCCTGTTCCCGGAAAGTCGAACTTGTCGTGGACGATCTCGCCGCGCTCGATCACGCGCTTGAGGGTTCCGTCCCAACGCGCGCAGAGCTCAGGCGGCATGCCGAGCTCGCGGTTGGTCTTGCCGATGAATTCCAGGCGCGGGCGACCGGTCACCCGCTCGATCGACTCGCTCACGAAGCGGTGCCGCAACTCGCGGTCAAAGAGCGCGATCACTTCGGTTGAACGAATCTTTTCTCACGGAAAGGACGACCCTGAGGTGATACTTTGACCCGCGGCAACGCCGTCGACCATTCTTCGGACGAGCGCCCGCATCACGGAAGGCGCTGCTGCGCCGGTGGGTCGCGACTCAATTGCCGTCATTTGTCGTTCTCGTTGCCGTGGTTCGTCCTTGTCATCGACCCATCGAGAGCACCGCCCATGAGATGGTTGAGCCGCCACACTGAACGTCACCGCACCGAGCGCATCGGCTGGCTGCGCGCCGCGGTGCTGGGCGCCAACGACGGAATCGTGTCGACGGCCAGCCTCGTGGTCGGTGTCGCGGCTGCCGGCTCGAGCCACGGCAACATTCTGCTGACCGGCGTCGCGGGGTTGGTGGCCGGGGCCATGTCGATGGCCGCTGGTGAATACGTATCGGTTCATTCTCAGGCGGACACCGAGAAGGCCGACCTGTCGCGCGAGCGGGCGGAACTCGAGAAGGATCCTCTCGCGGAGCAGCGCGAACTGGCAGCCATCTATGTCGGCCGGGGGCTCGAGCCCGGCCTGGCGCGGCAGGTGGCCGAGCAGCTGATGGCGCATGACGCCATTGGTGCCCATGGGCGCGACGAACTCGGCATTTCCGAAGCGCACGTCGCCCGGCCGGTTCAGGCGGCGTTGGCCTCGGCCGGGAGCTTTGCGGTCGGCGCGCTGCTGCCGTTGGCCGTGACGGCATTGGCGCCCGGACAGCGGTTGATTCCGTGGGTAGCCGGGATGTCGCTCGCGTTCCTGGCCCTGTTGGGCGCCGTTGCTGCCCGGGTTGGCGGCGCCAGCGTCCTGGCAGGCGCATGGCGGGTCGGCTTCTGGGGCGCACTGGCCATGGCGATCACCGCAGGGGTGGGGGCGTTGTTCGGTGCGGTCGTCTGATCGGGAGGCGCCGCCGGATTTGGCTGTGGCTGCGGAGTCGCTACCGTCTCGAAAAGCAGCCGGTTCTCGCCGCGGCGAAGGAAATCGTCTGGGGGCCTGAGCCACACGCTCCTCGTCCCACATGCCGGCCGGGTCCCCCTCGCACCGGACCTTGATGGAGCAGCCTGAGCAATAGCTCTCCGATTCGCGCGCAAGCTTCTCGCAAAGCTCGTCCAATCTCAGTTCAACGGGCTCCAACCGAACTCCGCCTCCGACCCCGCTGCGCACGTATTCGAGAAGATCGTTCAGCAGGTTCTCCATCCGCTTGCTGCTACGCAGTACCCGAATTGCCGAATCCGGGAGTACGCGGCCGAGTTCAGCGGCCTTCAATTGGGCTTGGGTGGAAGCCATGATGGTTCCCAGCGGCGTTCGCAACTCATGGCTCAGCACACCGAGAAAGAGGTTGCGGTTGTGCGCCGCGGTCTTGGCGAATCGGTGGAGCGATTCGGCGAGCGCCTGATCCATGCCTTCGTTGAATCGAACCATTTCGTCGACTTCAGAGGGCCCCAGCCGCGGAGAAGACAGCAGCCACAGTCGAATCACGGATGCTCGCAGCGCCCGAAACTCGGCGGCGGTCTGAGTGATGTCGAAACCCGCGTCGGCACGCAGCTCGCCGTGCGTTTCAGCAGCGGTATACGACGAGCCGATGGCTCGCAGAGCAAGGCCCTTCGACTTCTGCGCCTGTTGCAGGTCGGTCTGGGGTTGCTTCATGTCCTGCGCGATGGCGGACAACATCTGGGCCGCGTGATCCCGCAGGGTCACGGTGTCCAGGCCCGCAGCCGCAGGCAGCAAAGTGCGGGCGAACGCTTCGCACTCTGCCAGGATTGCTTCTTCGTTCGCGACAATGAAGTCCGCAAGCCCCATGCGTCTAGATTGGTCGAGTTGCCGCGATCAAGGTGTATTCGTTTGTGCCGCCGATCCAGGCAGGAGCCGACTCAGCCAGTCGATGATTCTTCCCGGGTCTGCCGGCTTCAAGACCACTTGCGAGAAGCGGACATCGCCCGACGCCATCCGCAAGAGCGTGGCGTTGCCACTCATTGCCAGTAAAACCGGCAGGTTGCCTGGAAATGCCTGCTCAAAAGCGTCGGCCGCCTCAAAGCCGCTCGACGGCGGGATGTCCAGATCCAGCAACAGGGCGTCGGGGCGGCGCGTCAATGCGCTTTCGAGCGCCCCGCGGACACGAGCGATGCGGTCACTCCGGGCTGCTGCTGTGCGAGCGAGTGCGTGGATAGTTAGCAAGTCACGGCTGCCGCAACCAGAGTTGAGCAACGAAGTGACGATGCGGTCACAATCCCAACCTTGACGCAGCTACGCGGCACGCCCGGAATCATGTCGAACCGAACTATCGAGGAACGGCGCTGGGCGCAGGCGGTTGAGAACGCGACCTTCGGGGTCTGGGATCTGGATCCGCGTCTCGACGTGGTTCATTACTCGCCTCAGTGGAAAGCGCACCTTGGCTTTCCGCGGATCGATGCACCAGACAGCACTGCGTTCTGGCGCTGCCGTGTGCACCCTGACGATTTCGATGCCATGCTGAGATCTCTTCGCTGTCACCTCGACGGCTACTCGGCAAGCTACGCGATGCGGTTCCGCTTGCGCATCAACGGCTCGGGCTATCGAACGGTGCTCTCGCGCGGTCGAGTCGTCGAGCGTGACCATCGGGGCATCGCGACGCGGATGATTGGCACCATGGTCGATCTGACAGGCCGGTCCGCGCCCGCGGCAACCTACGGTCTGGCGACAGAACTGCCCGGGCTGACCACCGAGGTACCTCGCTTGCCCTTCCACGCGGTCCTCGGCGTCGCACGTTCGCTCGATGGAAGCCGCGGCCCTGCATGTGAGACCTTCAGTGCAAGCGGATCAAACGGTGCGCAGGGGAGCTTCCGGCTCGTCGAGCTGGTCGACGACTTGCTCGGCGTTGCCTTGCGCGAAGCCGCCACCACGCCGTAGCGTCTTCTGGGCTGCCGCTGGCGACCGTCCGGCCATGACCGGCACAGTGAGGTGACGAAGCGAAGCCGAATGGCGGCGTCGCGACGCTTTCGCTAACGCGATGCCTGCGCAGATCGGTGCGTGGGCTTCGACAGGCTCAGCCCGAACCGGCAGAGAGGTCCGCGCCCGGAGGATGAGCCGCAGCACCGCGCGTTCATCAATGAGCCGCAGCACTGCGCGTTCATCGAACAGCCGGGGTGCTCTGAAGCATGGGGCACCTCGGCCGACATCACTTGACGGCTAGCGACCGCTGGCTTCCACTACGCCGAGTCGATTTTTGGGGGACTCCGTGCCTGCTGCTTGGGTCCAACCTCCGTCGGGGCCGAGGCCGTCGCTCGCCGTACGCGCGCTCGCCGCGGGCGTCGCGCTGGTCTTTGCGCTGCTGTCGCTCGTGTTGGTCGGTGCGGGCCCGCGCGTGACGGCTGCCTGGCCCTGGCCGGAGATGAGCATCTCCTTTGTGTTCCTCGGCGCGATTACCGCATCCGTGGCGACCGTATGGGCAAGCGTCGCGCTGAGCGGCGAATTCGCCGCGCTGGCCGGCGTCGGCCTGAACATCGTCGTCGCCGGCGTGCCCGCAATCGTGTTTCTCGGATGGCAGGTCGCCACCGGCGCTCACGCCGATCTGGGGCTGGCGCTGGCGTTCGCGATCGCCTCGAGCGCGTTCGGGCTTTGGCTGTGGCGGGCGACGCGGGGATTGCCGGTGCACGACCCGCGACCGCTGCCCCGCACGGTGCGAGTGGCCTTCTTCGCCTTCGTCGTTACGCTGGTCGTCGCGGGTACTGCGCTCGCCGTGCAGCGTCAGGTGTTCCCGTGGCGACTGCAGCCGTCGAGCGCGACGTTGTTCGGGTTCATCTTCCTCGGCGCTGCGGCCTTCTTCGCAAACGCGGTGCGCAGCGGGCGCTGGGCGGTGGCCGCGCCAGCGCTCTGGGGCTTCCTGGCCTACGACCTCGTGCTGTTCGTGCCTTATGGCCGCCTGCTGTTCGCCGACACCGCGGCAGCCGACGATTTCTACGGAGACGGTCAGCGTGTCGACATGGCCAGCCTCGCGGTCTACCTGACCGTCCTCGCGGCAAGCACCATGCTCGCGCTGCACGCGGCGCTGGTCGATCCCGCGACGCGGCTGTGGCGTGCGCGCGATGCGGAGCATCAGTGAGCGATGAAGGCCTTCAGCCGAGCCCGCGTCGCAACTGGTCGCGCCCACCGACCACAAGCGGCCGGTCGCGTCGCTCCGCCTGACGTCTTCAGCGCAGCCGCTGCGGCCGCCGGCTTTCCACGCCGACACGCCCCATCTCCGTGGAGAGGAGCGCCTGATCCTGCTCGGCCTCCGGCCAGAGGGCCGGGAACAGAAATCGCAGCGCATGCCGCGGTATGGCGAATCGGACCTTCCCGTAGGCGGAATCACTCGCCAGATAACCGGTGCGCAGAAGCGAGGACACGAGACCGGTCGCGGAACGGTCTCCCATCCCGCTCATCGTCTTGAACTCGGCGCGGCCGAGTTCGGCCTGGGTGACGAAAAGATAGTGCAGCGGGATCAGCGCCTCCCGTCTCACCCCGGACCGCTTCGCCTCCTCGAAGGCCAAGGCTGCTTCCAGCCGCTCCTTCATTCCGGTCACGTCGATCTGGCGGCTCATGAACTGCACCTGGTCGATGCACACGTCCAGCGTGTAGTGGATCCACTCGATGAGCGCCGCCTCGCTGAGGTTGCCCCGGCCATCGAGGTCGCCACGCCGGTGCTCGTCGGCCGCCTGGAGGAGCGCCTTGTAGCGTTCCTCGGACCGTGCGAAGCCGCGCAGCGGTGACCACAAGCCGTGGGTAAGGCCCATGGCGTGCAAGGCCAGGTGCGTGTGCAGGCGGGCCACCCGGCCATTGCCATCGGGAAACGGGTGGATCCAGGCCAGGCGATGGTGGGATGCGGCCGCGGACACCACCGAAGCCTCACCGCGGCGCGCACCGCCGTAGACCGCCGCCCAGCGCTCGATGAATGGGGCAAGCGACTCGGGGACCGGCGATTCGTGCCGCCCCACGGCCACCTGCGTCTCGCGAATGAGGCCTGGAACCATCACGGAGCCGTCGGACAGGCGCAGATCCTGCTCGGGGAGCCCGGTGAACAACTCCTCGTGCAGCCAGACCAGGGCATCGGCGCCGTAAAGAGACTTGAGGGACGCCGAAGGGCCGGCCACGTCGTCCGCCGGCACGATCTCATCCAGCGCTCGTTCGCAGCGCTCCTCGGTGCGGATGTGCGCCACGGCCAGCCGCTGCTTGCGCGCCAGCTCGGCGTTGGAGGAGAAGTCGTTCTGCAGCGCGCGATCGATGTCACTCGGACGCGTGTGCTCGCCCTCGATTCGGTTCGTGTAGTAGCTGTTCATCGAACGCAGCAGTGCGCGCAGCTCACGTTGCGTCGGAGCTGCTGCCGACGCACCCAGCAAGGTGGCCGCTCGGGTCAGATCGCTCGCGCGTTCGCGGAGCGGTTCCATCATCCGCTCAGCCGGCAGCAGAGGCTCGAATTGGTGCGGAGCGTCGTAACGCTTGACTTTTTGCGCCTTCATTCGCGAGATTGTACGCGGCCTGATCTTCCTATGAAAACAAGCGAATCATGCGACTTGTTTTGCGAGATTGACCGCAGGTTTTCTCCCCCCACCCGTCACCCCACACACCACGCAGCAAGCCGCTCCCACAAGCCATGCGTCAGGGCCCACCCCGAGCCGAGCACCAGCCCGGCACCGGCCACCCGAAACCCGAGCGCTCCCACCTCGCCGACCGACGCCGCGCCACCCCGCCCTGCGCGCCACCGCGCCCACACCCAGGGTCCGACCATCAGCGCCGGCATCGAGCCCAGCGCAAACGCCCCCATCACCAGCGCCCCGCCCTGCGCGCCGGTCGCCATCGCCGACAGCAGCAACGCGGCCTGCAGCGCGCCGCACGGCCAGGCGACCCAGGCCAGGCCCGCCAGCCCGCTGCGCAGCGGCCGGCCCCGGCGGCCGACGATCTTCACCGGGACCGCGCCGTCGCGCTTCATCCACTGTGGCAGCTGCCCCGTGGCCAGCCACCACAGGCCGAGCGCCAGCAGGCCCAGATGCACAAGCATCCATACCGGCCGCAGCGCAGGCGCGGCCTCGCTCCATGCGGCGAGCGCGCCGATGCTGCTGGCCGCGATCGCGCCGCCGGCCATGTAGCCCAGCAAGCGCCCCACGTGAAAGCCGCCTGCGTTGCGTGCGCACCCTCCCGTCAGCGCGGCGCACGGCCCGCCGCACATCGCCGCGCAATGCGGCGATGCGGCCACGCCCATCGCGAGTCCGGCGGCGATCAACGCCAGGTCCTGCATGCCTAGGGCTCCGGCATTTCCAGCAGCCGCGTGATCGCGCCGGAGGTCGCGATCGCCGCCCAGAAGATGAAGAACGTCACCGAGTAGACCGCGCTGCGCGACCAGTCGATGGGTTCGGCGCCAAACCAGTGCAGGCTGCTCGGGTCGACGACCGCGAACACCAGCATCTCGAGCACGCCGGCCATCAGGAAGGACGGCCACAGGATCAGCAGCACCTGCTCGCGCAGCGGCCGCCGCAGCGGCGCGCCCGGCATGCCGATGCCGGCGTCAGCGAAGGGGTGCGGCCGCATGGTTGCGCGCTTGGCCAGCGGGGGTCATGTCGCCCTGCACGACGACCGGCCGGTGGGCGTTGGGCAGCGGCACGTCGCCGCCGCGCACAGCGATGACGGCGGTGGCCACGCCGGCCACCACGACCACCGCGGGGCCGGCGATGACCAGCCACACGATCGGAACGCGCCACCACGGCAGCGTGGGCTTGAGCATGTCGGTATTCATCTTCGGTCTCCTGTTCAGCGCGGGACGATGAAGGTGGATTTCTCCATCACCGCGGCGTTCTCGTCGTCCGCGGGTGCGGTCCTGAATTCGATCGGATGCGCGCCCGGCCCCAGCGCCTGTGCCGACTCGTGCGGCACCCGCACGGCCACCGTCACCCAGCGGGCCTGCGCGGGCTGCACCTCGAGCTCGCGCCATTCCGGCAGTTCGGCGCCGGCGATGCCGTGCACCGTCACGCGGTAGCGCTGGACCGCCTCGGTGGCGTTCATCAGCTGCAGCCGGTACACGTTCTCGATGTGGCCGTCGTCGACCAGCCGCGCCAGCGTGGTCCGGTCGCGCACCACGTCGACTTTGAGCGTGTCGCGCACCGCCAGGCTCGCGATGAAGGCCGCCGAGATCGCCAGCAGCACGGCGCCGTAGATCAGCACCCTCGGCCGGGCGACGCGCTGGAACATCTGCTGCCGCGTCCAGTGCTGGTCCAGCCCGTTCTGCGTGGCATAGCGGATCAGGCCGCGCGGGTACTTCATCTTGTCCATCACGCCGTCGCAGGCGTCGATGCAGGCGGTGCAGGCGATGCATTCGTACTGCAGCCCGTCCCGGATGTCGATGCCCACAGGGCACACGTGCACGCACAGCCCGCAGTCGATGCAGTGGCCGAGCTTCGCCGCAGCGAGGTCGGTGTTGCGCGCGCGCGTGCCGCGCGGGTCGCCGCGCGCCGCGTCGTAGCTGACGATCATCGTGTCGCGGTCGAACATCGCGCTCTGGAAGCGCGCGTACGGGCACATGTACTTGCAGACCTGCTCGCGCAGAAAGCCCGCGTTGCCGTAGGTCGCGAGGCCGTAGAAGTTGACCCAGAACCACTCCCACGGCCCGAAGGCCAGCGTGAAGGACTGGGCCCACAGGGTCTGGATCGGCGTGAAGTAGCCGACGAAAGTGAAGCCGGTCCACAGGCCGATCGCCAGCCACACGACGTGCTTCGCGGTCTTGCGCCACACCTTGTCGGCGGTCCACGGACCGGCGTCGAGTTTCATGCGGGCGCCGCGTTCGCCTTCGATGCGGTGCTCGATCCACAGGAAGATCTCGGTGTACACGGTCTGCGGGCAGGCATAGCCGCACCACAGGCGCCCGCCCACGGCGGTGAAGAAAAACAGCGAGTAGGCCGACAGCACCAGCAGCCCCGTCAGGTAGATGAAGTCCTGCGGGTAGAGCACCAGGTCGAAGATGTAGAAGCGGCGGGCAGCCAGGTCGAACAGCACCGCCTGGCGGCCGTTCCACGGCAGCCACGGCAGGCCATAGAACACCGCCTGCGTGAGCCACACCATCACCCAGCGCCAGCGGGCAAACCAGCCGTGCACCGAACGCGGGTAGATCTTCTTTTGCTTCTCGTACAGCGAGACCTGCCGCGGTGCGGCTGCCGCGGCCACAGCGATGGGGATGACTTTCGCCGGTGTGTGTCTCGGCTGGTTCATCGCTTCTTTCGTGTCACGTGTATCACGGCGTCGCCGCCGTCCGGTTCGACAGGCCCCACACGTAGGCCGACAGCACGTGGATCTGCTCCGGTGTCAGCCGCGACGCGTGCGGCGGCATCACGTTGCTCTTGCCTTGCGTGACGATCGCGACCACCGCGGCCTCGCCCCAGCCATGCAGCCACACCTTGTCGGTGAGGTTGGGCGCACCCAGCGCGGGGTTGCCCTTGCCGTCGGCGCCGTGACAGGCGGCGCATACGGCGAACTTCGGGCGGCCGATGCTGGCCGCGATGGTGTCGTGCGGGCTGCCCGACAGGCTCAGCACGTAGTTCGCGACGTTCTGCACGTCCTGCGCCGTGCCGACCGCGGCGGCGATCGGCGGCATGTTGCCCTGGCGGCCGTGGGTGATGGTCTCGGCGATGTTCTCGGGCGTGCCGCCCCACAGCCAGTCTCGGTCGGTCAGGTTCGGGAATCCCTTGCTGCCGCGCGCATCGGCGCCGTGGCAGGTGGCGCAGTTGTTCGCGAAGAGGCGCTCACCGACCGCCATCGCCTGCGGGCTGCGCGCCAGCACGGGCGCCGGCGTGGCAGCGAAGGCGGCATACAGCGGCGCGGTGGCGGCGCGCGCCTTGGCCTGCTCGTCCTCGTATTGCCCCACGCTGCTCCACCCGAACTGGCCCGGCATGCTGCCCAGGCCCGGGTAAAACGCGAGGTAGACGGCCGAGAACACCACCGTCAGCACGAACAGCCACATCCACCAGCGCGGCAGCGGGTTGTTCAGTTCGCGCAGGTCTTCGTCCCAGACGTGGCCGGTGGTGTTGTCGTTGGCCATCACGCGGCGGCGCGCCGCGATGATCAGCAGCGCCAGGCAGGCCAGCAGGCTCAGCGCGGTGGCGATCGCAACGAAGAGCGACCAGCCGCTGTTGAAGAAGTCGCTCATCGGGAGGCCCCTTGTTCTTGGTCCGCATCCTCGCCCTCGAACGGCAAGGCGGCGGCCGATGCATGCGCCTGCTTGCGGCCGGGCCACCAGGTCCAGGCGACCAGCACCAGGAACAGGCCCAGGCCCAGCAGCGTGACGAGGCTGCGAACGTCGTTGATGTCCATCTGCATTCCCTTCCTACTTGACGTGCCGGCCGAGCGATTGCAGGTAGGCGACGATCGCGTCCATCTCGGTCTTGCCCTTCACTGCGTCGGCGCTCTTCGCGATGTCGTCGTCGGTGTACGGCACGCCCAGGCGCTGCATCGCGCGCAGCCGCGACGGCACGGTGGCCGGATCGACCAGGTCGCGCTCGAGCCAGGGGTAGGCGGGCATGTTCGACTCGGGCACCAGGTCGCGCGGGCTCGCCAGGTGCAGCCGCTGCCACTCGTCGCTGTACTTGCCGCCCACGCGGTGCAGGTCCGGGCCGGTGCGCTTGCTGCCCCACTGGAAGGGGCGGTCGTAGACGAACTCGCCGGCCACCGAGTAGTGGCCGTAGCGCAGCGTCTCGGCATGCAGCGGGCGGACCATCTGCGAGTGGCAGTTGTAGCAACCCTCGCGCACGTAGATGTCGCGCCCCACCAGCTGCAGCGGCTCGTAGGGCTGGAGGCCCGGCACCGGCTGCGTGGTGGAACGCTGGAAGTACAGCGGCACGATCTCGACCAGCCCGCCGATTGCGATGACCACGAGGATCAGCACGATCATCAGGAAGTTGTTGGTCTCGATGCGCTCGTGACCGCCGGGTCGTTTCTCTTCTGCCATGAAATCTTTCTCCTTATGCGGCGGCGGCCAGACGGGGGATGGGGGCGGCGGCCACGCGGCCCGCGCGTGCCGTCATCACGACGTTCCAAACCATCACGCACATGCCGGACAGGTACAGCAACCCGCCCACCAGCCGCACGAAGTAGAAGGGCCACGTCGCCTTGACACTCTCGACGAAGGTGTAGACCAGCGTGCCATCGGGGTTCAGCGCGCGCCACATCAGGCCCTGCATCACGCCGGCGATCCACATCGCGGCGATGTAGAGCACGATGCCCAACGTGGCGATCCAGAAGTGCAGGCTGATCGCCGGCACGCTGTGCATCGTCGTGCGGCCGTACATGCGCGGAATCAGGTAGTACAGCGAGCCCATCGAGATGAAGCCCACCCAGCCGAGCGCGCCGCTGTGCACGTGGCCGACGGTCCAGTCGGTGTAGTGCGACAGCGCATTGACCGTCTTGATCGACATCATCGGCCCCTCGAAGGTCGACATGCCGTAGAAGCTCAGCGCGACGATGAGGAACTTGAGGATGGGGTCGTCGCGCAGCTTGTGCCAGGCGCCCGACAGCGTCATCACGCCGTTGATCATGCCGCCCCAGCTCGGGGCCAGCAGCACCAGCGAGAACAGCATGCCGATGCTCTGCGCCCAGTCGGGCAGCGCGGTGTAGTGCAGGTGGTGCGGGCCCGCCCACATGTAGGTGAAGATCAGCGCCCAGAAGTGCACGATCGACAGCCGGTAGCTGTAGACCGGGCGCTCGGCCTGCTTGGGGATGTAGTAGTACATCATCCCGAGGAAGCCCGCCGTGAGGAAGAAGCCGACCGCGTTGTGGCCGTACCACCACTGCACCATCGCGTCTTGCACGCCGGCGTAGGCCGAGTAGCTCTTCCAGAAGCTCACCGGCATCGCCGCGCTGTTCACGATGTGCAGCAGCGCGACCGCGATGATGAAGGCGCCGAAGAACCAGTTGGCGACGTAGATGTGGCGCACCCGTCGCGTGCCGATGGTGCCGAAGAAGACGACCGCGTAGGCCACCCACACGACGGTGATCAGCAGGTCGATCGGCCATTCGAGCTCGGCGTATTCCTTGCCGCTGGTGATCCCGAGCGGCAGCGTCAGCGCGGCCAGCACGATGACGGCGTTCCAGCCCCAGAACGTGAACTTCGCGAGCCAGGGCAGGAACAGCGGAACCTGGCAGGTGCGTTGCACCACGTGGTAGCTGGTGGCGAACAGTGCGCAGCCGCCGAAGGCGAAGATCACCGCGTTGGTGTGCAGCGGGCGAAGCCGCCCGTAGCTGAGCCACGAGATGCCCTCCGTGAGGTCGGGAAAGGTCAGCTGCGCGGCGATGAATACGCCGACCAGCATGCCGACCAGGCCCCACAGCACCGCGGCGAGCGCAAAGCCGCGCACCGTTTCATCGGTGTAGTGCACCGGCGCGGCCATTTGCGCATTGGCAACCATCGAAAACCTCCGTATTTCGCATCAAATGACGACGGACGGATTCTTCGATGGCGCAAGCTCAGGTGCCTTGATGTCGATCAAACGGCGCGGGGTCCGCGTCCAGGATTCGCTCGCCGTGTTGTTCGAGGTCGTCGAACTGGCCGCCGTGCAGCGCCCAGGCGAAGACGCCGAGGATGCCGAGCACGAGCACGACAGACAGCGGGATCAGCAGGTAGAGGATGTCCATATCAATCCAAGGCAGCGCGAAGCGCTGCCTCACTTCACTCCCTCACCCTCTGGGGGAGGGCCGGGGTGGGGGCCGCCCGGCACCG